>NZ_CP014301.1:5137500-5503156 GCF_001562255.1 Bosea sp. PAMC 26642
GCGCCGTTGCGAAAACGAACGCCAGCGAATAGAGGTCGGCGCCGACTGGCTCGCATCTCGATCACGTCCCCAACAGGGATGATTTTCAGGTCGGGGAGCGCGTAGCCATTATCCGCGGCGGGGAAAGCGTGCCTGCTCAGGAAGTCGTCAGAATCGGCCTCGTCTTCATTCTTGCGGGGCTCCCAAAGGAGCGCCCACCAATTTAACGCGACCCACTCCGCTAGATAGTATGCCGGGATTTCGAGGCCGTCCGCGCTGGGAGTGTCTTCGCCGGTGTATTCGGTAAGATTTCTGTCCGCGAGCATCACCTTAAGATGACAAGCGGTCGCGGCCGCGATGTCTCGCGCCTCCACTCTGATCCATCTTGTGTGAACCTTAAAATCGGTCATCGGCGAAGCTCTCTTGGAATGCCGATGCCCTCGACAGGATGTCCGTGATACTCGCCCGCCTTCCGATCTTCGGTTCGAGCTTCATACCACACTTCGCCTTCCTGGTGCCAGACATACCTTGGGAAGCCGACTTCAGTCCAAGCGGAAGACACTCTGCCCGCAAATATGGCCGTCCGAATGGCGTTGAGAGCTTCCTGTGTTCGCCAGCGCCGCTCGCAGTGCATGGCAGGTTTGGGCCGCCATGTAGGACGCTTTCCCGCCTCGGTTGGGCAATGGTACTCGCTAGCAGCATAGCTCGCCCGCTCCGCCGCCTTGTTTAGGCGGTCAGCTGCGGCGTGGCTCTCGGGCCGGAAAAGCGATTTCTGTTTGTTTGGGAAGCGGGTGGTTTTCTTAGGCCGATGCATAGATGCCCCCAGGCTGCTCGCTATTCGAGCAAAACCTAACCGCGCGCGCAATACGCAAGTGGGCGCCCGTGCGCGTCAGTGCATGTCGATGCGTGTCAGTGCAATCCAATGCACAACAAATTGAAATCATTGATTTTTATCGGTTAAACGCGCATGATCGAACTCGAATTTCAGGAGGCGTCCATGCATCCATGCCGATCCAAGCGAGGCAAGCGCACGGCGACCTTGATCTGCGGCGTCGAGCCCGAGCTGAGAGCAGCCGTCGAGGCTGAGGCCGATCGCCGTGACACGTCGCTGTCGAGCACGGTTCGCGCCCTGATCCGCGTGGCTCTCGCGGCTGGGCGCAACGACCGTTCGGTGTCGGCATGAGCGGGACCGTCCACGAGTTCGCCGCCGGCCAGCAGGCGCGGCTCTCAGCGCAATCGCAGAGCCCGCCGCTCCCGATCGAAAAGCACATCGTATCGGCCGCGCTTGCCGCAGAGCGCGTCCGTGCCCTGGCGGCTCAGATGCTCCTGGTCCTGCAACACGCCCCCCGCGACGCCGCCATGGTCGATCGCCTGCAAGACGACATCATCGCGGCCTGGTCTGACATTTACGACCACCATGGCGCCTATCGGGCGGTCATCGAATGCGAAGGACAGGCTTGATGGCCATCTTCCAGCCCCGCCCGTTTCAGATGCCGAACTTGCGCACCGATTACCGGGCGGAGAACAGCGCCTTCGCCAATCTCGGGCAGACCCTCGGCGACCTTATCCCGGACATGCGCAAGCAGGATGAGGAAACCCGCAAGCGCGACGAGGAACTGCGGAAGCGCGAGGAGCGGGCGCGCATCGGCAAGGGCATCGCTGACGGCACGCTGGACCACACCAAGGCTGCGGGCGGTCTAGCGACCCTCGGCGACATGGGCAATGCGATCGAACTGCTGAGGATGGGCGAGGCGGCGAAGACCCGCACGCTTGGGCAGGAAGCGACGCGGGGCCTGTTCGGCGTCCTCGGTGGTGGAGGTTTGCTTGGTTCAGATGCATCCGCGCCGGCACCTTCGACAGGATCCGGCCCGGCGTCGCTGATCCAGAACGAGAGCGGTGGACGCTGGAATGCCGAGAACAACGCGGTAGGAGCAGGAGGCCAGCGCGGTCACTTCGGGCGCATCCAATTTGGACAGGCCCGCTTGCAGGAAGCCCAGGACGCCGGGGCGATTCCGCCTGGCACGACGCCGCGCGCATTTATGGCCTCGCCGGAGCTTCAGCAGAGCGCAGAGCGCTGGCACTGGAACGATATCGATCTGACCATCAAGGCGAACGGCTATGACCGTCTTGTCGGCCAGCCGATCAACGGTGTGCCGGTCACGATCGACGGCTTGCGCGCCGTCGCCCATCTCGGCGGCAAGGAAGGGATGCGCAAGTTCGTCGAGAGCGGCGGCGCGTACAATGCCCGCGACGAAAACGGCACGTCGCTGATGGACTACTTTAGCCGCCACGGCGGCCAGCGCTCTCGGGTTGCGCAAGGTGATCCGGACATGCCCGCAGCCGGCGCGACGCCCGCCCTGATGGACGGCGGTCAGTCCGGGTTTGCGGTCCCCGGTTCTCCTCCCATGGACGGCCGGACTTTCAACGGTATTCAGGACGGTCAGCGCCTCGATCCGACTTTCCAGAGCGAGGGAGCCACTCAGCCGTGGATGAATACGGCGCTCGGCAAGCCCCGCGTTCCCGACAGCGCCAGCAACGACCCGATGCCGCCTTCGCGCCCCTACGACCTCGGCGCCGATCTGCCGGCCCGTGGGGCAGTCCCGGCCATCGGCCAAATGCCGAATGCGGGGCCGGCTCAGCCCGACTATTCAAACGCGAACGACGCCGGAGCCCGTCAGCTTCTGGTCCAGAGCGAGGAGCAGCGTCGCGGTCAGTCGCCCGCTCCGGCCTCGGGCGTATTCGCGATGACGCCTGGCGCCGAGCGGTCGGGGCGGGCTCTGGAACAGGCGCCGCAGAACCCTGCCGCCTCGCGTCCGGCGCAGCCCTCGTTCGCCGATCGTCCGGCCATGGGCGCGACCCCGGCCCAAGGTCAGGGCTATGCACCGCAAGGCGCTCCGCCTCCGGTCGCTCCGGCTCCTGCTCAGCCCGTCGCGCCGGTCCCAAGCGCAGAGATGCCGCGCCCGACCAACCGCGAGGAAGCCAAGGAGTATCACGCGACCCGGCAGATGGAGGCAGCGAAGGGCAAGGCAAACCAGATCGCGACTGCGCTCGCCAACCCCAACCTGCCTGCCAACGCTCGCGCCGTCGGCGAGATATTCCTGAAGGAAGCGCTTGAGGCCTCCAAGGTGCCCGACAGCGTGAAGGAATATCTTTATGCCAAGTCCATGGGCTGGACGACCGCGAAGGGTCCCAACGAGTACGCTCGCGAGAAGACCAAGACGACGCCGGCCGAGGAGGTCGAGGGTCGCAAGGGCGGAGCGGCCGCAGCAGGGCTGAAGCCGGGCGATGCCGGGTATCAGGGCTATGTCCTGACCGGCAAGATGCCGCGCGAGGACATGGGGCCGCTGACCGCGACGGACAAGAAAGCCATCCTCGATGCCGACGAGGGCGTGCTCGCGGCCAACACGGCAATCGACGCGCTTAAGACCGCGAAGAAGCTCTCGCCTCAGGCTCTCGGCGGTTGGGGCGCCAGCGGCAAAGCATCGGTTGCGAACAACCTGCCGGATTGGATGGTGCCTGATCGGCTTATCGGCAGCCCTCAGCAGGGCGAGTCCACGGCTGAACTTGAGAACGTGGTGACGAGCCAGGCGCTTGCGCAGCTCAAGTCCATCTTTGGATCTGCCCCGACCGAGGGCGAGCGCAAGATCCTGCTCGATATCCAAGGCTCGATCGGCCAGCCCGACAACGTCCGTCAGAAGATCTACGACAGGGGCATCGCCATGGCTGAGAAGCGTCTTGGCTTCAGCCAGCAGCGCGCAGACGAGCTTCGCGGCGGCGGGTTCTACAAGCCCGGCAGCGGCCAGGGCCGGCAGCAGGGCGGAATGACCCAGCCCGCTCCCCAGCAGGCCCAGCCCCAGGCCCAGCAGCCGCAGCAGCGCCAGACCGTCGCGGCTCCTGCGCAGGCGATCGAGTTCCTGCGCGCCAATCCCGGCGCCCGTCAGGAGTTCGATGCGAAGTATGGACAGGGCGCTTCGGCGTCTGTGCTGGGGCGATAGCGATGGCTAATATCTTCGACCAGTTCGATGCGCCTGCCCCTTCCCCTGCCAGGGGAGTGCCCTCGATGGCGCAGCCCCCCGCCCGCGCGTCCGGCAATGTCTTCGACCAGTTCGACGCGCCAGCCGCGCCGAGTGGATCACCTTCCGGCTTTGCTACGCGAGGGCAACGCGAGGGCGGCAACATGCAGGAGGCGGAATATCTGGCTGACGCGGTTCGCACGCGCGTTCAGCAGGATCAGACGAGCCCCATGGGCCGGCTCGACGCCTATGCCCGTGGTGTCGCCGGATGGATGCCCGGCATGAACAAGCTCGCCGCTGCTGGCGATGCTGCATTCGGTGCTGGTCAGGGCGAAGGCTTCGGCGAGCGCTACAGCGACAACCTGATGCGCCAGCGCGCCATGGATACGGCAGACGAAGCGCTGAACCCCGGCTCGAGAATGACCGGCCAGGGCGCGGGCCTTGTCGCGACCGCTGCGGTGCTCCCGGCGGCCAACATCGTCAAGGAAGGTGTGCGGGGTGGCGCCACGATCAACGCAGCCACGACCGGCGGCCTCTATGGTGCATTGACCGGCGCCGTCGAGACGGATGGCGGCATGCAGGGCAAGGCCGTTGGCGCAGCCCAGCAGGGCGCCATGGGTTTGGCGGCAGGTGCCGTTGCCCCAACCTTCGTTCGCGGCGCTGAAGCCTTCGCCCGCGCGACCGGGAGGCTTGCCAGCAGCGTTGCTCGGCCGTTCCGATCGGCGCTCACCCCCGAGACCGAGGCAGCACGCCGGATCAATGCCGCGATGGCCCGAGACGGCGTCGAGGACCCGGCAGCCCGTCTCGCGGAGATGCAGGCGCAGGGGGCTCCGGCTGTCATAGGCGATGTCGGTGGAGAGACCACGCGGGCGCTGGCTCGATCGGCTGCGAACCTTTCGACTGAAGGCCGGGGGGCGCTGACCGAGGCGACCTCAGATCGCTTCGCCGGCCAGGGCGATCGGATCACGGATCTGCTTAGGGGGTTTGGCCCGTCCGCCGCTGGCAAGACGCTGGACGAATTGCAGGCCGCCGCCCGTGCCGCCAACCGCCCCGCCTACGGTCGTGCGTACGCGCAAGGCGGAGGCGGCCTCTGGACGCCCGAGCTGGAGGGCCTTGCCCAGGCCCCGGCGGTGCAGGACGCCATCCGCAGTGTGATCAAGACCGGCGCCAATAAGACCGTCGCCGACGGCATGCCACCAATCCGCAATCCCTTCACGACCGATGCCGCAGGCAATCTCACGCTCGCTCGCCAGGCCGATGGCTCGATCGCACGACCGAACTTGCAGTTTTGGGATTACGTCTCCCGCGAGCTTCGCGGGAAGGCGGGGGAAGCAGCTCGTGGCGGCAATAAGGATCTGGCGGGCGACTACACCAACCTGCGCCGTCAGATCCTCGGCCATCTCGACGAAGCCGTCCCCGCCTTCCGGGAGGCGCGCTCAGGCGCTGCGCAGGCGTTCCAGGCGGAGGACGCGCTGGAGGCCGGCCAGAAGTTCGTCATGTCCCGCATGGACAACATCTCGGCTCGCAAGGCGCTCGCGCGGATGAATGCGGCCGAGCGCGACCTATTCGCCGAGGGCTTCCGAACCGACTTGATCGCCAAGATTCGGGAGACCGGCGACGGCCGCGACATCGTCAAAGCCATCTTTGGCACGCCGGCTGCCCGTGAGCGCGTCAGCATCGCCCTTGGACCGCAGCAGGCAGTTGCCCTTGAAGGTGCGCTCGCTACCGAGACGGCGATGCTGCGGTTGCAGGCGGCCGTAGGGGGCAATTCCAGCACGGCCTATCAGTTGGCCCAGCAGGGCATGGCGGGCGCGGTAGGGGGAGCTGCGGGCTATTATCAGGGTGGAAGTCCCGGGGCAGTCGCTGGCGCCGTCGCAGGTGCCGCCCTCCGAAATGGGCGCATGAAGCTCGACGCTGGCCTCGCGAAGAAAATAGCGGAGATGCTGGCAAGCGGTGACGTGAAGCAGCTCCAGAAGGTCACCAAGATGGCGGTGAAAAGCCCCGGCATCATGAAGCTGCTCGGCGGCATTGCAGACGAAGCCGGCAAGCTCGCCGGCATCACCTCAGCGGCTCCACTTGAGGTAACGGTCAGGCCTCGGATTGTTCAGGGCGGCATGCCAGCCGCAGCCGACGACGAACAGTAGAAAGCCCCACGGATAATCGATGACCAGCCAAACGAAAGCCATGGCAGCAATGAAGGCGAACCGTCTCATGATGTCAGCATGCGCGTTGCGTTCGGCGCCGGCAAGGACCGCTGGCGCGTTGATGAGCGCAAGCTTTGCCATGGTCGCATGGGCGATGATGCGAGGGCTCGTCTGATGGCTCGCCACGCTGATAAAACAGCGAAAGAACAGCGGGGTGCTCCGTTTGCCCCTGGCGCGTCTCCGAACCCGTCAGGGCGTCCGAAAGGCTCACGCAACAAGGTGACGCTTGCGATCGAGGCACTTCTCGATGGCGACGCCGAGGCGTTGACCCGGAAGGCGATTGAGCTTGCCCTTGCTGGCGACATGCAGGCGCTGCGCCTCTGCATGGATCGCATCGCACCCGCTCGGAAAGACAGGCCGGTGTCGTTCGAACTGCCCCCGATCGATAGTGTCGACGACCTTCCGAAAGCGACGCAGGCCCTCATGTCGGCGGTGGCTGCTGGCGACCTGACGCCTTCCGAAGCTGCCGAGCTCGGTAAGCTGGTGGATGCCCATGTGAAGGCGATCGAGGTGACGGACCTTTCCCGCCGTCTCGATGCTCTGGAGGGTTTGCGGACATGAGGCATTCAGTCAGTCATCGGCTTGTGATGCTGGAGGCGCGTCGCCGGCCACGCATCCATATTACGCCAAAGGCCGAGCGCGATGCAGCGGTCGCTATGGCACTGGCCGACCCGGAATGGTTCCACCAGATCGGCGTCAGACTACTTGGTGGCGACTACCCCGGCGCCCGTGCTCATCACGCAGCGATACTGGCAGCATGGAGGGCGGACACATGAACCTCGCAACGATCGAACGACGGCTGAAGGCACTGGAGATCCGCAGCAGTCGTGACAACCGGCCGACCATTGCTTTTGTGATCTGGGAACACACCCTTGATGAGGCTGACGCCACGCTTAAGCTTGCCATGGCTGAGGGCGAGGTGAAGGTCGGCGATCCGATCATCCTGGGCGTCATCCCCAAGCCGTGTCCCCTTCCTGCCATCCGCTGGACCGACATCGCGGACTTGTCGCTCGTCGAACTGGAGTATCTCTCGACTGTCCATGATGGCGGTGGAAAGGGCGATTATCAGGCTGCTCGCTCGATGTCCGACGCGGAGCTTCACGCATCTATCGTCGCCCGCCTGCCGAGGGCCGCAGCATGAGCCGAGAAATCAATAGGCGCTTGGCTAACTTGGAACGAGATCGAGGCGGCGCCCGCATCCGCTACATCGTCAGCGACCGTCCTCTAACCGAGGACGAGTGGCACGCGAGCAAGGATGACGACGGCTTCCTGTTCGACGAGCCCGATGAGCTTGCGCCGATCTTGACTGAGACCGAATGGATGGAGCGGTTCTGCGTCTGAAGGATTGGAGCGGGCGTAAGGGATCGAACCTTCGTCTTCAGCTTGGAAGCTGACGCTCTGCCATTGAGCTACACCCGCGTCTGGAGCAGCAATTGATGATGGCACCGATAGTGTCAACTCGTGGCCGTATCCGATTTCCAAGCGTAGTTAAATTTTGTCAACGCGCTTGGTCTCTTGATTGCTCTTACCCAGCGCAGCGAGAAAGGAGATGGTGCGTCATTGCCTACCTTCCACCGCCGCCTGAGCTTGTAAACCTTGCGCATTGGATTTCTTGCGAGGCAATTGCACTTCAGGCGTCACCGGGATTTCTACGCTGTGCTGTAAACGGATCAATTCCTGCTGCACGTCTTTCCAGTATGCCTGGTGCAAATTCCGGATGACGAGGTAGATCGCGCAAAAGGCGACTGCCGACACGAAAATAACCGTAAGGATATCCTCAATCAGTTCGTGTTCCGGCTTTGAGAGCCCGGTGAGCACACCAAAAAGAGCGGCGGCGGTCGAAGCGGCGACAATGCCGGCAAACATCGGCCTGATCGACGGGGGCCGCGAGTATCGTAGCGCGCTGCTTTCTGCCTGATCGAACACGGACGGTTTCAACATTAGCCATAACCCCTTTACCGACGGTCGCTCCTCATAAGGCAATGGCTCGACCGCTCCAAATGTTGTGCCGTTATGGGACTCGATGATTGCCACCAGATGGAGAGTATCAGGAAATCTGACGGCCAGTCGAAGTGGATGGACTGGAATGAGCAGTGCACTCTGAACGCTAAGACTGACACTTTCGTCCGAATCCTCAGTCGATCTCGAAAACCGATGCCGGCGGCTCCTTGGGAACCGGTAACGCCGTCCGCCAGTGCGTTGGACGCCACATCAGGGCCTCCTCGCCATCCTCATGTACCCAAGCATCGGTTTCCCAGATTTGCCCGGCTGGGCGATAGCGCGCGCGGGCGAGGATCGTGCCATCTGTAACCTCGACGACGTCACTGATGTCCTTGCGAACCGGCGGCGCTCCCATGCTCCACATTGTCGTCATCTCAACCCTGGCCTTCGTTTGTAACGGCACTGGGCGACCAGAAGCCGATGGAATGACGGATCATGTAGTCATGCCCGGGGTGACTGCGCCGACACAGATCAAGCCCACGCTTCGCTTTACCTAAGGTTAACCTCGGTTCGGCATCATGATCAGACTTCTGGAGGAGAGACTAACTTACCCCGTCGTGCTGCCCCCCCGGCGCGACGGGGTATTTGTTTGAATGACAGGGAGGTTTCGATGACAAAAACAGGCGTGGTCCGGCTTCTAGCCGCACTTGCTTCAATCGCAATGCCATCGCTCGCTGCGGCCAAGGGGTGCCCGGGAACTTTCCTGCGCGACTCACAAGGGTACGCCGCATCGGAGGGCGGCGCAGAACCAACCGCCGATCGCCGCGCGAAGGGCGAGAACGGCGTCTTCCTGTACTACACCACCATGGATAGTGAGCGATATTACGAGATCAAAGGCGGCGACGCGCACAAGGCTAAGGCAGTGAAGTTGGCGACCGGCTGTCGTCTGCCGAAACTGCGGCCGGGCGGAAAATATTGAAAATGCTCAATAGGGCGCGCCAACCCGCAAATCTCCTCGCCGGCGGGGGCATCGGAACCAGGTGCAGGAATACTCGTTCACCAAATGGGGCACATGAGGTCCAACGAGATGCCTAAGTTCACGATCACCACGGACGCGGGTTCTGGACCCGAGGTGCCCGATGAGCCTATCGAGTTCCCCCATACCAAGGCTGCTACCGACGACGCTCAGATCGCCCTGGCCGAGATGGCTCGCGAAAAGCTTCCCAATGGCAAGAGGGCCGACTTTGGCGTGAAGGTCGAGGACGAGAGCGGCAAGGAGGTCTACGCCGCCGAGATGCATTTCCAGGCGAGGACCGAGGACGACATGGCTATGGAGCAGGACGAGGCCGATTCCGCCGCGCAGAAGGTTGCATCGTGCCTAGCCGGCGGCAGTCCGCGCGGGTGATCGATTTTTATCCAACGAAAGAGCCGCCTCCGTCGCTAAAATGGCAGTGTGGAAGGATTTTTGTTGGCCTTTTTGTTGGCCTATCCAGATAGACGCTGAACATAAACTGTAATTTGACAGCCACTTAGCCACCAGATGCGTTTCCTTGCTAGGGCGTCGAATCGATTTCCGAGAGGTTTCGGGCAGCCCTCCCTGTTCGCCGGGTGCGAACGAACGGTCGGGAAGTGAGAGGGCTGGATTTCCACCTTTCCCATCTTGCCGCCGCTAGAAGCAGATCCCCGAGTTCACCTTCGGCCGCGGGATGGCCTTCGCCGGCAGCTAAATCAGCAAGTCGACTTACCGCCCGTACGTAATCTGCATCGGAATTGATGATGCTAGTGACGTCTCGTCGCCTTGAGCCTTTCGGCGCCATCCCATCCCCCTTGGCTGGCGATCGAGCTAGACGAGATGCGTCTTGCTCGATGACAGAAGTTCGGCAACGCGTAGAAGGCTAAAAGGCTGCATGCTTTGGAACGATTCCCCAAGGTCATTGTTGCGACTCGCGTGAGTTGCGGAGTTGGTCATGCGAGAGCATCGGATGTTGCGGTCGGGCTTATCGTCCGACGTTGCCAAAAGCCGTCTTCCGCCGCGGGAAGACGAGCGTCAGGGCGCCCTTGATCTCGATCCGCCAGCGTCGACAGCGTTAGATAAGATCGAGCGCCTCTCGGCCGAGAACACCAAGCTCAAGATGCAGCTTGCGCGGGTCGAAGCGCAGTTTCCCAAGATCGAGAGCACCACGTATCGCTCCTACAACCCCGTCGATGGTTGGGTCGACAAGGTCGACGCCATCGCCGAGCAGGCTGCCGGGTTTGCGGCTCAGCTCGCCGAGGTGAAGGCGATCCGGACCACCGGTGAGCCAGACAAGACCGATGCTGAGGCGGTCAACGCCAGCATCGCCATGGTCGCCGAGGAAGCCGACGCGCTGATCACCTCGTTGATCGAGGACGCCGAGGCGCATGATTTGGAGGCTACGGGGCCATGGATGAGCATTCCGCTCGTCGATTGCCAGAAATTCGAAACACCTTCGCGAGATGATGAGTAGCGCGAGCCCGTCGACCGCCAATCGTTGAGTTCTGCGTTCCGGAGTTCTGGTCTGTGTGTGCGCGTCGAGTCCTGCGTTCCGGCCCCGAGGCCGACGTCGCCCGTAGTCCGCTTGCGAAGCGTCGTGACACCCGTCAGCGGGCTATCGACCTAGACCCAATGCCGGACCGTGTGGAGCCCTGCCTGGCGCTGCTGGCGGCCAAGGCGCCCACCGGTGACGAGTGGGCGTTCGAGGTCAAATGGGACGGCTATCGCCTCGCCGTGCATCTTGAGCCAGGTCGCAAGGTCCGCATCCTGACGAGAGGCGGTCATGACTGGACAACGCGCTTTCCGACCATCGCCCACGATATGCGCGATTTGAAAGTCGACAGCGCCATCCTCGACGGCGAGGCGGTCGTCCTAGACCATCGGGGAGCTTCCGACTTCGGCGCGCTGCAGCAGGCGCTTGGCGGTCGGGGTGGCAAACGGTCTTCCGCGTCTGCTCTCTTATATGCGTTCGATCTGCTCTATCTGAACGGGCACGATCTGCGCTCCATGCCACTGGCGGATCGGCGCGCCATGCTCGACGACCTCATCGGTAAACAGCACAGCTCGATCAGGATGAGCGAAGAGGTCAACGCTGAGGGCGCGCCCTTCCTGAAACTCGCCTGCGAGATGGGCCTTGAGGGCATCATCGCCAAGCGCCTGGACGCGCCCTACCGATCCGGCCGCGGCGGCGACTGGCTCAAGATCAAATGCGTCCAGTCGGAGACCTTCCTGATCATTGGCTACGAGCCGTCTGCAGCGGCACTAGGCGGCATCGGGCGCCTGCTCCTGGCGGCGCGCAAGGGCAAGACCCTGGCATATGTGGGGAGCGTCGGGACGGGCTTCACGACCAAGACGGCGACGGAACTGAAGCGTCGTCTGATGAGCATCCTGATCGAGAAGCCCGCCGTTGCTGGCGTGACCACCAAAGGAATGCGGTGGGTTGAGCCGGCGCTCGCCGCAGAGGTCGCCTTCCGGGCCTGGACGACCGACGGGAAACTCCGGCACGCATCGTTCAAGGGTGTGCGAGACGATGCTGATGCCGGTGAGATATTCATCCTCGCGACCTGACGCGGGACCACTTGTCAAAGGTAATTGCGGAACTCCGCCCGCCGTTCTCGATTGATCGATCTCCTGGCGAGGGTATCGGTAGACGGCCATGCGGAACGACAACTTGGTTTCAACCGCTGAGCGTGCTCGCGGAGACCTTGCGCTCATGCTGGCCGTTTGTGAGGTCGTCTGCATATCGACCAAGGCAACGTCTCTACAGGTCGAAACCGCGACAAATACTCGGCGATCAATTGTCTCGGCGATCAACGGCGCGACAAAGCTAAAGGTCCAGGTCGCAAACGCTCGATTCGAAAAGCTAGTTGCACTTCTCTAGGCGACTGCACTTTGCTCGAATCACAAACGCTGCGCATCTTTCCAAGACGCTGCGGCGGGCCTGAACCCCAGGGTCTCGCGGAATAGTCGCTGGTGGAGAGAGGCCTCCACCGGCGGCGCTTTTCCTTGGAACTTGATGGAATCCAGAAAGTTGTGCGTTGGCGACAAAAGCCGACCACCTCAAGGACGACTATCTATGGCCGAATTGACTTTGCCTAACTCGCCGCCCGCGCGGATGCACAAGCGGATGTGGGCAGGCCTCGCGTTTGTCCTGATCTTGATCGCTCTATCCGGTCTGAACGAATTCTCAGATCTACCCGTCGATTGATTGGCGCTAGCAGCGCCATGTCGACGTCAATAATTCTGTGGGGCTTGTGCTTAGCCGCCATCCTCGGCGGCATCGCTTGGATCTCGATCTCGCCGTACTGGTAGTCGGCCGATGGTCCTTGCGTCCCGGCTTCCTTCCGGGCCTACTTTGCGTCCGCGACCGAACCGAGGCGTGCGCGAACTTGCCATGCTCGGATCGTCTCGTTCAAGCGCACTTGGCTGAGATCAGACCTGATGTCGGCCTCTTGGGAACAAGCGTCCGCCCTTCAGCGTCCTCTGCGCGACGGGCGCCCTGGTAGAGGTAGCGCACGATGAAAAACATGATGGAGCTGGAAATGGCTGATGCAGTCGATAACCTCGAAGACCGGATCGCGATGGCCCGACGGAACATCGAGGATCTGACGGCGCAAGCTACCGGCGTTTCCGGCGCCGCCGCCGAGGAAAGTATCGCGGCGCGGATCAACGACCAGCAGGACCGGTTGAATGAGCTTCTTGGGCAGCAAGAGGGCCAGGAGGGCAACATCTCGACGTGAGGCAGCACTTGTGCCCCTGAGGCTTCGGAGGAACCATGTCTGATCAAGACAATCCCAGCGCGCCCCTCGCTGATGTATCGCCGGAAGATTCAGCTTTGGAGCTGCTCGACGAATATCAGGATGCCGCGATCGATTATTGCGCTGACGGCGTCCGAGAGGCGAAGGCGGCGGGCGACGACGTTGCCATGTATCATTGGCTCAGGGTTACGCGGGAGGTCGTCCGCCGGCTGATCGCGCAGCGGGAAGAACTTGGTGGTTGATCATGCGAGCCGGCGGCGGCAGTGGCCAGCCGGGTTCTCGGGTTAGGGCCGCTCGTCAGCCAGCGCGACGCGCCGAAGCCTACCAAACCTCAGCTTCGCCCGACCGATGCAAGCAGAGAGATGAAGTCTGCAAAGAATCGTTGGTGCAGGGACCTGGAGTAGCGTTGTGGATCAGACCGAGTTTCGTTGCGAGACATGCGGTTCGCCCCATGTCTCAATACCGGACAATCTTTCTTTCGAGAGCCAGGTTCTGTGCGGACGATGCGCGCGGCCGTTGGCAACTTGGGGAGAATATTGCCGCGCAATCACCCTGGTGCTCGCGAACGATAGTTCAGGGAAGGTCGTCGCGGACCCCATACCGACCAGGCTTTAGACCGTACAAATTAGAAGATACCGCGCCGGCTTCATGCAAGCCAGAACTGCCGGCATCTCATTTTTCCGTACCGAGCTAGCCAAATTGCCTTCCAGCTGCCCTGCGGCCTTCCAAGGGCCTTGGTGAGTTTCGGGACCAGTGCGCGCCCGTGCGCGCGCGAGGCAGGATTTCGTCGCCAGTATGCGCACGGGCGCGCACGGCCCGGATTTCTGTTTCACATACTGCGGGAAGACAAACCTCAGCTCCGCTCGCGTCTCGCATCCGGCCGCTCGTAGAACTCCACGATGCTCATCCGGGACGTAAGATTCCTCCCGCCGCAGACGGAGCAGCGGAAGCGCATGGCGATGTCGGGTATCGGCAGATCGGGCGCCATGGTGTCGATCTCGACCTCGACATGGCGGCTGCACGGGTTGCACCAGATCTCGACCCTGTGACGACCTTGGGCGAGCTGGTCGCCTACCGTCGCCGGTTGGATCATGCTGCCGTCCCGATTGTAGGCGCGTCTTGGATTTCTCATGGCTCGGCCTAGGCAAGGGCGCCTAGGCCGGAAGCTATGCCGTGCTGGACAATGAGTCGAGCAGACCGGCTTTGGCCACTAGACTCTGAGGAACCAACATGTAGTCTGATCTTACTTAAAGGGAGGGCTACCTATATGCGTACGAACTTCAAATTCGCCTCGGTCTTTGCGCTAGCAATATTTGGCATTTCCGCTTCGACAGCTTTGGCGCAAGAAGGCTGTAAGACGGTCGCTGCGTCGTGTTCGCAGATGAACGCTACCTGCGAAAAAAACTGTCAAAACGGAAATAACCCCAGCGCATGCGTGGCTAGAATTTGTTCTGTCAGCATGAATGGTTGCAAGGCCAACGGCGTCTGGAAAGCGTCGGCTGCGGTCGCGTGCTGGAAGACGAGCAATCGTAGCTAGCCTGGCGGTAGCTAGGGACAAAGCTAGTCCGCTCGTTGCCGAGCCTGCAAACGAAGCTCTAATGGTAACTCCATGCAACAGTTAGGCATCATTACCGCATTGTTGGGCATATTTGCATGGCCAGCGATGGCGCAGAACGCCCGCCAACCTGTAGCGCTGGTCTTAATACCAGGCGCGGGCGGTCTTCACCCGCTAGATTTTCTAGTGCAAAGCCAGCCCACATTTGAAGCTGCAGGCTTTACAGTCGAATATACGACGAGCGCGGGTCAGGCCTCATCAATGATTGCTCGGCTAAAGGCGTCAAATGCACGGGTCGTCCTTGTTGGTATGAGCCTTGGCGCCGTCACCGCTGCTCAAGCAATCGCATCGGGTGCTCGGCCAGATGCGGTAGTGTTCGCTGCCGGCGGCCTTCTTCCACCCGGTACACCTAACGGCTCGGTGGTGGAAGCATTGGGTGATCCGTCGCGGCTACCTAAGACGATGGTTCTCCACCATCGCGACGACGGCTGCATGATGACGCCGCCTGAGGCTGTACCGGAATTCGTGCGCTGGTCGAGAGGAAGGGCCCGAGCAAACTGGGTAACAGGTGGTGGCGGCTTTGGACCACCATGTCGACCTAACACGCCCCATACATTCACAGGTCGTACCACTGCCGCAGCCAACGCGATTGTTCAGTTTGCCCGTGCTGGGCAGTAACGGCGATCGAAATGGCTCTCCCCGTTCGCACGCGACAGCCTTGAACTTTGGCCGGGCTGGAGCCGAAGAGCTGGGATAGGCGGGAGGGGCGGTGGTCATCACCGCCCCTAATGTCGTGTCGGGCTGATCTGGGCTAGAGCCAGTCTCTCGGCTTCATCGCGGGGAAGCCCTGCGTCGTACTCAAGTATGGCGGCGCGCTCGTCGTAAAGCGCCGCCGCATCCTCTTCCGCCGCGGAGGAAAATATTGCGCTATTCCCCTCAGAGCGAACTGACAAAATCGCCGAAATTGGCTCAGACGGCATTCTGTCAATTTTGTCAGTGCCGTTCCTGCGCATGTGCATGTTTTTTTCATGCTCGCGCAGTCGGTCCAGCCACTTGCTCATCGCTCAGCCCTCCTGGCCTGCAAGGTGGGGGTTCCAGTCGAAAGCCGTGGTCGGACGCCCGGCGCCGGGGTGGCTGACCGAGCGCTCGCGGCAGTGATGGGTCGATGCCAACACCTCCAGCGCCGTGGCGACGGACTCGCGATCGGACAGGCCGGTCCACTGCTTTCGGTGCACATCACGCGCGGTGAACAGGTCGGGCAACTGACCTCGACGCTCGATGATAAGGCGGGCGCTTTCCTCAGCCATCGTCTGCCCGGCGGCATAGAGCCGGTTGGCGTGGGTCCGCAGATAATCAGCCCAGCCCAACGCCCGCAGAATGGCCGTGTCACCGATCAGGTCGTCACCGTCCCCCTCGATCAAGTCGAAGATGAGCGCCAGGCTGGCGACCGTCTTGGGCATCTTGAGGATGTGGCTTTCAAGTGCAGACGGCAGCGACCGGGAGCGTGCTTCCTTCTGAATGCTCTCCATCCACTCCCGGAACGCATCCTGCGCCGCCGGTTCGAACCGCATGATGCGGGGTTCGCCATCAGCACCGGGCTGGATATCGCGAACGTCACGGAAGATCCGATCCATGGCCAGCCGAGCGGAAGCATCTGGCGCCCGATCGATCCACCTCCATGACGAACTGGCATCCGGCCAGACGGTCATCTGCAATCGCTGAAGAAGCCCGTCGTTGCTGACGCCGGAGACAGCACCTTTGACCAGCGGAATGATCCGCGACGGTTGCACGCCCCCGATGATCGAGATGGTGCAGACCTCAATGCGAACGGTCCCACGGCCGATCCGATCGAAGGTGAACGAGCCGGTTCCGTTGAACGCCTCCAGATAGAACGCTCGCTCGCCCTGGCACTCCTGGTCTTCCATCCGGGAGAGGAAGCCCGGCAACTCGTCGCGGATAAGAAGCAGCCCGTTGCGGTTTTCGTTCAGCAGCTCGCCGAGCTTCTCGACCGTCGCATCGTTGACGATCAGGCGTGGCTCCGGCGGCATCTCCTCGCCGTCGCCGCCGGCCTCTTGCAGAAGCTTTCGTGCTGCCTCCCGATCGCCCGACTTCATCGCCTTGAGTGCCTGGCTCTTGGCAGTCTTCGCTCCAAGCTCGGCAAGCATCTCGTCTTCGGCAAGAGTGGCGCAGCGCTGTTCCCAAAGCTGCCGCATCTCGTCCTGAAGCATGAAGGCCGGAGCCAGAGCGGAATCCATCGCCGGGCTCTTCATCGCCGAGGGCGGGCCGATAATGGCCCCCCAGAGGTTTGGCACGATGGTCCAGTCGTCATGCTGCTTTGGCCGAACCCGAACCTTGTTGCCGACGACGGCGGACAATCCGCACAACGCCGCGACCGCGACGAAGTCGGCCGGGCTCTGTTGGCGATCCGCGACATCGAAGACGTAGCGACGCAGCTGTTCGGGGAGCAGATCGGCGCTGAAGCGCGCTACGGGGGGAAGTGTGCTGACGATGGGGACCGGCCTAGGCCAGCCCCCTCCGTCTACCACACGCAAAGCAATCGGTCTGGCGCCGTTGCCGATGGTCAGTCCGGTGGTATCGATCTCAGCCATGGGCGCTCGCTTCCGCAGTGCGCGCCTCAAGGTCATTCACAAGCCCGACGACGGCGCGCACACGGGCGGTCAAAGATTTCACCGAGTAGTTGAAGCCGGGAGCATCCCCGGCTTCGAGATAGTTCTGCGCCATCCCGGCGTGCATCGCGACGAAGCCAAGTTGCTCCAGCATGAACACGGCGGGGTCGGCGGCGGCGGGCGCGATCGAGTTGGCGTGCGTCTGCATCAGCGCGACCCCTCGATATCACCACGCTCGATAGCGATGCCGAGCGCGCCATTGATCGCGGCCGCCAGCGCCGGAAGATGCTGAACCGACATTGCGATGCCGGATTTTCCGGGGCGCAAGTCATCGCTGCCTTCCGGGCGATACCAAGTGCGGATGTTGACGACCGGCTTGCCGTTGAATTCTTCCAGCGCGACGCGGACGACCTCGCGCTGGTTTTTGGCCCACTGGCTCAGGATCAAGACGGGGGCGTTCATGCTTCGCCTCCCACCATGCCGGCGCACCCGATCGCCATGAACGAACCCGAGCAGCCAGGGGCCAAGCACCAGCTCCATGTTGGCCGAGTAGCGGATTTCCCCCGCCTCGCGGACAAAGCAGTTGGAAAGAAGGGTGTTCGCGAAAATCAGGCACGACGTGGCGTCCTTGATCTCCTCGCCAATCTCTTCCTCCGGAAGCCCGGTTGCGGCGAGCGCGCGCCGGAACACTGAGTCATAGCTGACGGTCGCGGGCGTCTCAGCGACATGCTGTAGGATGCCGGCGATGAGCTGAGCACGCAGCTCGGGAGTAGCGTTTGTCATGCCGCTTCTCCCGTCTTTGCGCCGTGATCGACCGCGATGATCTGGACCTCGGTCGTGAGGAAATATCGTCCGTGATGGCCGATGCCGTGGCTCTCGGTTTCAGTGCGGATGCCGACGCCCATGCCCCTCAAATCGAAGACGTAGGCGCCGAGGCGGTAGGCCGGACCGCCGGGGAAATCGAGGCCCGAGACACCCTTGCTGCCGCGCTCGACGAGCGTCAGAAGCGTCAGCGCTTCGCGTCCGGTGGTGTTGATGAGGGCGCCGCCGGCAATGCGGGCGAGCACCTTGGGGAAAGACCGTTTAGCCATGGATGCGGCCCTCCGGAAGAAAGCCGGCATGGGCGGCGATGACCAGCGCGACGCTCGGGGAGACGGTGACGCGAGCGAGAATGCGCTTGAGCGCGAGTGCCGTCGTGATATTGTCCGAGTTGATCGCTGGTGAGCTGATCGAAGTCCCGGACCCCTTGGCCGCCCTGCACGGCGCCTTGGGGTTCATCTTTTTGTGGGTCATGGCTTCACGCGGCCTCCGCTTTCGGGGAGGCGCCAACCAGCGCATCGATGTAGCGCTTGATCTCGCTGGCACGAATATAGGTGCGGGGGCCGTTACGAACGACGCTCAAACGACCGGCCCGAACCTCGCCGTATCCTTTGGAGGGGCGAAGCCCCGCCATCGGCAACGCCTCGCGGATCGGCACCAGCGGGTCTACAATTTCCGCAATCTGATGGGTCATAGTGCTTCCTCTGTTTAGCTGCGCGCGGTGGCGTGCAACTGGTGGCAGAGGCAACTTCGAACGATTTCCCAGGGAGTAAAACTGGGGCTTAATTCTTTCTTTCCAGAGATTTGCCTGGCATTAATTCCCCGCAATCGGGGGAGAAACCCTAGGGGTTAACCCCTGGCGGGCCTTTTGCGCTTGAGAAGCTCGCGTGCGATGGCGAGACTGTCGGCGTCGTTGGACCGAGCCGCCAATGCTTCCGCATGATCCAAAACCCGAAGGGCAATGTCGCGCCGTTCGATCAGTGCATGCGTTTCCGCCAAAGACCGGAAGAATGCATATCGATCATCAAATGACGATTGGGCAATCTCGTCTGTCGCATCGCCTCCCGCAAAAACCTTATGCCACTCAGCGATAGCTGCAGCCAGTTTATCGGCGGGCAACGGTCCCACTTTTGCGGTCGGCGGCCAGCCGAAGTGAGGATGTCGTTTCGCGACTAGCTCGCATGCTGCGCCTTTTCTTGTGCCGTCCTCCATTAGTAATGAGACAGCTGATGCAATGTATGCACGCGTGCGCCATACGTCCCCTCTAGCCGGCGGCGCGCCGTTGGGGGGCGAGGCACGCAGAACCGGATGAACGGTACCTGCATCTAGATCGCTGAGAGCGTGTGCCAATTCGAGCAACTCCACCGAGAGCGCTGGTGATAGGCCAAGGCGTCCTAGGTGTTCAGAAAGTGAAGCAAGCGCGCAGATATAGCGGATCCGTGAGCGAGGTGCATGCCGCTCCGAATGACCGAAAAAATCATTTCCTAAGTCCGAGGCCAGGCGCCCAGCCAGCACAAAGTGGTCGGACGCCACTTTGGCGAGTTGAGACCTTGAATAGTCGGATAGATCGATTGGCTTCGGCTCAAGCTCGGCCTGCTGCCATCCTTCGGCATCAAGTCGGTAACTTGCAGAAATCTTCGGATACTCCACGTCGCACCTCGCGACGCACCGAATGCAAAAGGATGGGGCAGGCGCGCGGTGCGTCGCGCTTTTCTCCTGGCCGGGATAGCCCCATCCAGCTCGGGCAATGTCAGCCGGCTTCCTTGGTTGGCATTGCGATGACTTTCGCGCCGCTGCGCAGTGTATCGAGATAGTCCGCCCACCACTGGCTCATGCGAACGCGCTCATCCCAATGCTGGCCACGCGCGTAGGCTCGACGGGTCTCGTCCTCGTCCTGATGAGCCAACGCGCGCTCTACGGCATCCGGGTTCCATTTGCCCGATTCGTTCAAAAGGGTGGACGCGGCAGCGCGAAAGCCATGGCCCGTCATCTCATCGACGCCGTAGCCCATGCGGCGAAGTGCAGCGTTGATGGTGTTCTCGGACATCGGCCGCGCGGTCGTCCGCACAGAAGGAAAAACGAGCTTCCCCTTGCCGGTGATGGCGCGCAGATCCTTCAGGATGGCAATTGCCTGAGACGGTAGAGGGATGTGGTGCGGCCGGCGCATCTTCATCCGCTCGGGCGGGATGGTCCAAAGCGCACTATCCAGATCGAACTCGGTCCACTCGGCATTCCGCACCTCGCCAGGACGGGGGAAAAGGAGCGCCATGAGCTGCAAGGCTGCCCTCGTTGCGGGTTGGCCCATGAATACGTCGATCGCCCGCAACAGTCCGCCCACCTCCTTCGCAGCCGTGATGGCCGCGTGGTGCGTGACGGTTGGCGCAATCAGGGCGCCCCGAAGTGCGAAGGTCGGATCATTCGACGCGCGTGCGGTCGCGATGGCGTAGCGGAAAACCTGGCCGATCGTTGCGCGGAGACGACGAGCTGTCTCCAGCTTGCCCCTGGCCTCGACCTTGCGGAGGACGGCCAGCACTTCGGCGGCACTAATATCCGCGACTGGCCGTCTGCCGAGCGCAGGCCGCGCGATGTCCAGAAGCCAAATCACCTTCTCGATGGTGCGCTCCGCCTTCTTCTCCCGACGCTTCCTCGCAATCAGTTCGTCCGCGATCAGACCAAACGTGAGCGCCTTGCTGGCGCTGGCTGCGATCCGTCCGAGCTTCTTCTGCTCGGATGGGTCTTGGCCCGCTCGCAACTGGTCCTTGGCCTTGTCCCTCGTGGCGCGCGCACTGCGAAGATCGATCTGAGGGTAAGGGCCGATCGAGAGTTTCTTTTGCTTGCCCTCGTAGCGATACGCGAGATTCCATAGCTTCTTGCCTGTGGGCATCACCCACAGTTGGAGGCCCTCGCCATCGGAGAGCTTCTGCACAGCATCGCCGGCCTTGGCATTGCGGATCGCGGTATCGGTGAGAGGCATCGTGTTGGCCTCGGATCGCCTGAGAGTGTTGGTTTTCGCGCTAGACCAACAGCAGAGCCAACAATGGCGCTGGCTGTCAACGCATGCCGCTGCACACCACCGCAAAGAAAAACCCCCGAGACCAGTGGTCTCAGGGGCTTTTTCGTATGTCGGCGCACGCCGACGCATACCAATGTGGTGCCCAGGAGAGGACTCGAACCTCCACGCCCTTGCGAGCGCCAGCACCTGAAGCTGGTGCGTCTACCAATTCCGCCACCTGGGCAACGGCGGTTCGTTTACGGGGGCGGGGAGGGCCTGTCAACGCATCAAACGACAATCGTGACGTTTCGGCGAAAGCAAGGCTTGCGGTGCGGCGCGATCCGCTGCCCCCGTCTCAGAACTCTTCCCATCCCGCATCGCTTGCGCGTCCGCCTGCGGCGGCCTTGCGGGCGGGTGCAGATGCGGGAGCGGGCCGGGCGGGGGCCGCGGTCCTTGCCGGCGGGGTCGGCCTGAGTTGGGCGAACGCGGCTTCTGCGAGCTTGCGCAGGCGTTCGGGCTCGCCGGCGGGGCTGGTGCTGCGGCCGGGCGTGTCCTGGCCGGTCCTGAACGCCGCGACGAGGTCGTTGAGCTGGCCGATCTTGCCGGTGAGCGAGCCCGCCGAGGCCGCGCTCTGTTCCGCGAGTGCCGCGTTCTGCTGCGTCATCTCGTCGAGATGGGCCACCGCCTGGCTCATCTCGTCGATGCCGTTGGCCTGCTCGGCCGAGGCGGTGGATATCTCGGCGATGGTCGAGGCGACCTTGCGCGAGGCCTCGAGGATGCGGGCCAGTTGCTCCCCGGCCTGGCGCACGAGCTTGACGCCGCCGGTGACCTCCTCGTTGGAGGACGAGATCAGGCCCGAAATGTCCTTGGCGGCCGAGGACGAGCGCTGCGCCAGCGTGCGCACCTCGCTGGCCACGACCGCAAAACCCTTGCCGGCGTCGCCGGCGCGCGCGGCTTCCACCGCCGCGTTCAGCGCCAGCAGATTGGTCTGGAAGGCGATGTCGTCGATCACCCGGATGATGTCGGAGATCTTCTGCGAGGCGGTCTCGATGCGCGCCATCGCCGCCACGGCTTCAGTCGCGATCGCGCCGCCCGACTGGGCCGCCTGCATCGCCTCGTCGGCGATCGTCGCCGCCTGGCGCGCACCCTGCGCCGAGGCCTTGACGGAGGCCGCGAGTTCCTCGGTCGTGGCGGCGGTCTCCTCCAGGCTCGAGGCCTGCTCCTCGGTGCGCTTCGACAGATCGTCGGCGCCCATGTTGATCTCGCGTGCCGCCAGACCGACATCCGACGAGGTCGTCTGGATCGTGCGCACCGTCGTCGAAAGGCGATCGACCGTCTCGTTGATCGCGCCCTTCAACTCGGCGAACTTGCCGAGGTAGCCGGTCTCGATCCGGCTCGTCAGATCGCCCCCCGCCACAGCCTGCAGGGCCAGGGCGAACTCGCTCGTCGCACTGTCGACCACCGCGTTGATCTCGTTGATGCCGGAGACCAGCTTCTGCATCTGCTCGTCGGCATGGTCGATCTGCAGCCGCGCCGAGAAATCGCCCGCGGCCGCCGCCGCAACCACCTCGCCGACGTCGGAGACAACCGCCTCCATCGACTGCGCCCGCGCCAGACGCGCCGCCGAAGCCGTGCGCTCGGCTGCTTCGAGATTCCTCATCGCCAGCAGTTTGTCGCGGAAGAGCTGGAGCGATGCGGCCATCTGGCCGATCTCGTCGCGGCGGTCCGCGCCCGCAACCTCGCTATCGAGGTCGCCGTCGGCGATCTTGCGCATCGTACCGGTGAAGCCGCGCAGCGGCAGCAGGACGCCGTTGCGGGCAACGAAGACGCTGAGCAGAAGACCGCCGGCCACGCCCAGAACGGCTACGACGATCTGGATCAGCAGGAAGCGATCGACCGACGCGAAGGCGTTGTTGCGCGTCGTTTCGATCGTCTGGCCGGAATAAGTCGTATAGGCCTTGACCGAGTCGGTGACGTTCTTCTGCCCGTTCAGGGCGACTGCCAGCGCCGCGTCGATCCGGGCCCGGTCCGTGGTCGCGGATTTCGCCATGGCGACCATCGCGCGGATGTCCTGGAAATAGCTGCCGAGCTTGGCGCGCACATCTCCCAGCAGCCGCTTCTCCTCCTGGTCGGCAAGGCTTTCCAGGACGGGAAGCCGGGCCAGCATCTCGCTCATCCGCCGCTCCGATTCCACGGCGAAATCGGCGTGTTTCTCGGGTTGGCCCGACAGCTGGTAGGTCATCCGGCTGATCGCGATGATGTCGATGCGCAGATCCATACTTTCGCGTGCGACCCGTCCGGTCTGTTCGACATCGAGCATGGACTGCTTCATCTGGGTCAATCCGAGCCACCCGACGATCGCGATGACGACGGCGACGGCGCTCATGACGGCGACGACGCCGATGAACTTGGACACGATGGAGACGTGCTTGAGCATTGTGCGGTCAAACCTTCGAAAGGCGAATGGCTCGGAGTGCCATGAGGGGTGTATCGGGTGGCGGCAACAATCGGCGAATGGGTCGAATAGCCCGGACGTTCCCCTTCGCCGAACTGCGAGGCGTTGATGCCTCCACCGATTATATCGCTGCCGCGAAAATCCCCGGGCAGGCGATCCGGTTGCGATATCCGATCGAACTGGCCTGGAACCTAGCGGCAGAGCCTTAAGGAAGTTTTGAAAAGCGCCGGATTCACCGGTTCCTCGTCTCAGTGTCCGCACGAATTCGACTCGGGCCGAGCGTTGCGCGTGCCGGCGGCACGCAAACCGGCTTTCCACATCGGGGCGAAATGCTTTAGGAGCGTTCCAATCCCCGCGCATGAGGCGAGCCGACCATGGCGACTGATCTCTTCCCTCCGAGCCAGCAACTCGTCACGGTCTTCGGCGGCTCCGGCTTCGTCGGCCGCCATGTCGTCAGGGCGCTGGTGAAGCGCGGCTATCGCGTGCGCGTCGCAGTGCGACGGCCCGATCTCGCGGGCTTCCTGCAGCCGCTCGGCACGGTCGGGCAAATCCATGCCGTCCAGGCCAATCTGCGTTATCCGGAATCGGTCGCGGCCGCGATCAAGGGCGCTGACGCTGTCGTCAACCTTGTCGGCATCCTGCAGGAGGGTGGTCGGCAGAACTTCACCAGCGTACAGGCCAACGGCCCGCGCGCCATCGCCCAAGCCTGTGCCGCGCTCGGCGTCTCGCGCTTCGTGCAGATCTCGGCAATCGGCGCTGCTGCCGATTCCGGGTCGCTCTACGCCCGCAGCAAGGCGCAAGGCGAGGCTGCCGTGCTCCAGGCCGTGCCCGGCGCGGTGATCCTGCGGCCCTCGATCGTGTTTGGACCCGAGGACGGCTTCTTCAACCGCTTCGCCTCGCTGGCGCGGATGCTGCCGGTGCTGCCTCTGATCGGCGGCGGCGAGACGAGGTTCCAGCCGGTCTTCGTCGGCGATGTCGCCGAGGCCGTTGCCCGCGCCGTCGATGGTGCGCTGACCGGCGGGCGCGTCTACGAACTCGGCGGCCCCGAGGTGAAGAGCTTCCGCGAACTCCTCGCCTATATCTGCGAGGTCACCGGCCGCAAGCGGGTCCTCGCGTCTCTGCCGTTTCCGCTCGCCCGCCTGCAGGCGCGCATCATCGAGATCGTCGATGGGTTGACGCTCGGTCTGCTTCCCAACGAACTCAAGCTAACGCGCGACCAGGTCACGCTGCTCGAAAGCGACAATGTCGTGTCGGATGCCGCCAGGGCCGAGGGCCGCGACTTCGCCGGGATCGGCATCGCGCCGAGTTCGATCGAGGCGATCGTGCCGTCCTATCTCTGGCGCTTCCGCAAGACCGGCCAGTTCGATACGGCCCGGGCGGGGTGAACAGCTTCTGCCGTTCCGCTCCGAGACCTTTTGAGAATTCGCCAGGGTGAGTCGGCTGGCGTGGCTGTCGAGAACCGGAGCGCAGCGGACTTTCTGTCCGTGAGCACCGGAAGCGGAGACAGTCGCGTCAGACGGCCGCCATGGTCGAATTCGCAAATGGTCTCGTCACAACATGCTCGGCAGCACCCGGTCCGGCGGCTTGTGGCCGTCCATGAAGGTCTTGATGTTGACGATGACCTTCTCGCCCATGTCGGCGCGGCCTTCATGCGTGGCCGAGCCCATATGCGGCAGCACCACGACGCGGTGGTTGCGCGCGAGCTTGAGCAGGCGCGGATTGACCGCGGGCTCGCTCTCATAGACGTCGAGCCCGGCGCCTGCGAGTTCGCCCGCCTCCAGCATCCGGGCCAGCGCCGTCTCGTCGACGATCTCGCCGCGCGCCGTGTTCACCAGGATCGCGTCGGGCTTCATCAGCTTGAGCCGGCGCGCCGAGAGCAGGTGGTAGGTCGCCGGGGTATGCGGGCAGTTGACCGAGACGATGTCCATCCGCGCCAGCATCTGGTCGAGTGAATCCCAATAGGTCGCGTCGAGCTTTTCCTCGGTTTTGGCATCGACGCGGCGGCGGTTGTGGTAGTGGATCGACAATCCGAAGGCGGCCGCGCGCTTTGCCACGGCCTGGCCGATGCGGCCCATGCCGACGATGCCGAGCCTTTTGCCGGCGATGCGGCGGCCGAGCATCCAGGTCGGCGACCAGCCGGCCCATTCGTCGTCTGGGATCACCCGGGCGCCCTCGGCGATCCGCCTCGCCACGGCCAGGATCAGCGCGATCGTCATGTCGGCGGTGTCGTCGGTCAGGACGCCCGGCGTATTGGTCACGGTGATGCCGCGCTGCACGGCGCTGGCGACGTCGATATTATCGACGCCATTGCCGAAATTCGCGATCAGCCTGAGCTGGTCGCCGGCTTGGGCGATCAGTCCCGCATCGATCCTGTCCGTGACTGTCGGCACCAGCACGTCGGCGGTCTTCACCGCCTCGACCAGCGCTGCCTGGCTCATCGGCGTGTCGTCGATGTTGAGCCTCGCGTCGAACAGCTCGCGCATACGGGTTTCGACCACGGCGGGCAGTTTGCGCGTGACCACGACCAGCGGCTTTTTCTTCGACATCGGCTGCTCCTCTCCGCTGGTCTTCGCCCCGCCGCCTTTTGGCCTCAACCCGTCATTAACCGAGTGGGATCAGGAATGAATGACGGCTGGATCGCGGGGCACTTGTTCCGTTGTCTAAGTGGCGGCGCGGCGGATGACAACATGACCTTCGCCGGGGTGCCGCCTGCGGCTGGTTTGCGGATGATAGGGAGTTTGAGGCGATGGTGGCTTTCGCGGTGCGTGCTTTTGTTCTGGCGGCCGGTCTGGCCCTGTCGGGCGGCGCCGCGTCGGCCCAGGACATGGCGGCCGGCTCCGTCACCGGCCTGCCGGTCCCACGCTATGTCAGTCTGAAGTCGGACCGGGTGAACCTGCGCGAGGGTCCTTCCAAGGAGCATAGCACGCGCTGGGTCTATCAGCGGGCTGGCCTGCCGGTCGAGATCGTCGCCGAGTTCGAGACCTGGCGGCGCGTTCGGGATGCCGACGGTTCGGAAGGCTGGGTTCTCCACAGCCTGCTGTCGGGCCGGCGCACCGCGCTCGTCGCGCCATGGGAGAAGGCCAAGGACCAGACGATCACGTTGTATGGCAGCGCCGACGCGAACGCGGCCGTCGTCGCCCGGCTTCAGCCCAACGTCATCGTCAATGTCGCGAACTGCGCCAACAGCTGGTGCCGCGTCAGCATCGCCAAGACGGATGGCTATCTCAAGCAGGAACGCCTGTGGGGCGTCTATCCCAACGAGAAGGTTGATTGACCCGGGCGCCGGCTCAGGCGTCGATCCGGCGCAGCCGCACCACGACATCGACGCGGGCTATTTCGTAGCCCTCCGGCGGCTCGGGCAGGGCCGCGACATCGACGGCCGAGGCCGGGATGTCGATCACGGTATTTTCGCCATCGACGACGAAATGATGATGCTCGCTGTTGTCGGTATCGAAATAGGTCTTGGCCCCGTCGATCGCGAGTTCGCGCAGCAGGCCCGCCTGGGTGAACTGGTGCAGCGTGTTGTAGACCGTCGCCAACGAGACCGGCGCGCGCGCCTTCATCGCCTCCTCGTAGAGCATCTCGGCGCTGACATGGCGGTCGCCCTTGGCGAAGAGCAGCCAGCCGAGCGAAACGCGCTGGCGCGTCGGGCGAAGGCCCACGCGTCGCAGGCGCTGGCGCACGTCATGAAACGGGCAGCCCTGCCGTGCGGTCGATCCATAGCCCTGGTCCTGGGAGATCAGATCGCTCATGCTTTGGGCCGGCCTCTCTGGAGTTTGCCGCACCGCGCATCTCTGGCCTGCGGCGTCCGACGAAGAACACAGTCCAGATGTAAGGCTTCGGCCCGGTGGTCGCAAGCGCGGGACGTTTGGCCTTACGCCCTTCCGTTCCGGCGTGGCGACGTGTTAGGCACGGCCCGATAGCAAACGACCGCCACCTCGGCGGACGGACACGGAGCGGAACGCGCATGGAGCGGCAATCGTCATTCAGCTATGAGGACATCCTCAGCTGCGGTCGCGGCGAGCTGTTCGGGCCAGGCAATGCGCAATTGCCGCTGCCGCCGATGCTGATGTTCGACCGCATCGTCGAGATCAGCGAGACCGGCGGTGCCAATGGCAAGGGCGTCGTCCGCGCCGAATTCGACATCAAGCCCGACCTCTGGTTCTTCGACTGCCACTTCAAGGGCGACCCGGTGATGCCCGGCTGCCTCGGCCTCGACGCGCTCTGGCAGCTCACCGGCTTCTTCCTCGGCTGGCTCGGCCTGCCGGGCCGCGGCCGGGCGCTCGGCGTCGGCGAGGTCAAGTTCGCCGATCAGGTGCTGCCATCGGTCAAGCAGGTCGTCTATGGCGTCGAGTTCAAGCGCGTCTTCAAGTCCAAGCTCGTGCTTGGCATCGCCGATGGCTGGCTGGAGGCGGACGGCAAGCGAATCTACACGGTGAGCGACATGCGCGTCGGCCTGTTCAAGCCGGAAGCCGCCTGAGCAAAACCACGGCTTGCGCCTTGCGCTTGTCATTCCGGCAGGCCATCTGCGCCTGACGAATAGAAAGCACCGGGTCCGACGGTCCTGGCCGCACGAGATATGAAGCCGGAGAAGCGAGCATGAGACGCGTGGTGGTCACCGGGATGGGCATCGTCTCGTCCATCGGCAACAATACGCAGGAAGTGCTGTCCTCCCTGCATGAAGCGAAATCCGGCATCTCCTTCATGCCCGATTTCGCCGAGCACGGCTTCCGCAGCCGTGTCGGCGGCATGCCGAGCCTCGATCCCGCGACCGTGCTCGATCGGCGCGCCATGCGCTTCCACGGCGGCGGCTCGGCCTGGAACCAGGTCGCCATGGAGCAGGCCATCGCGGATGCCGGTCTCGAAACCTCCGAGATCAGCCATGAGCGCACCGGCATCGTTATGGGTTCGGGCGGCCCCTCCACCCGCGCCTTGATCGATGCATACGACAAGGCCCGCGAGAGCGGCTCCTCCAAGAAGGTCGGTCCCTTCGCCGTGCCCAAGGGCATGTCCTCGACCGCCTCGGCGACGCTCGCGACCTGGTTCAAGATCAAGGGCGTCAACTATTCGATCTCGTCGGCCTGCGCGACCTCGAACCACTGCATCGGCAACGCCTATGAGTTGATCCAGTGGGGCAAGCAGGACGTCATCTTCGCCGGCGGCTGCGAGGAACTCGACTGGACGCTGTCGGTGCTCTTCGACGCGATGGGCGCCATGTCGACCGACTATAACGACACGCCCGCCCGCGCCTCGCGCGCCTATGACGTCAACCGCGACGGCTTCGTCATCGCCGGCGGCGCCGGCGTCGTCGTGCTGGAGGAACTGGAGCACGCGAAAGCGCGCGGCGCGAAGATCTATGGCGAGATTGTCGGCTACGGCGCGACCTCGGACGGCTACGACATGGTCGCGCCGTCGGGCGAGGGCGCGGTGCGCTGCATGAAAATGGCGCTTCAGGGCGTCAACGCGAAGGTCGACTACATCAACCCCCACGGCACCTCGACCCCGGTCGGCGACGCCAAGGAGATCGAGGCGATCCGCGAGGTCTTCGGCTCCGGCGACAAGGCGCCGCCGATTTCCGCCACCAAGTCGCTCACCGGCCATTCGCTGGGCGCGACCGGCGTGCAGGAGGCGATCTATTCGCTGCTGATGCTCAACAACGACTTTATCTGCGAGAGCGCCCATATCGACGAGCTAGACCCCGCCTTCGCCGATATGCCGATCGTGCGCAAGCGCATCGACAATGCCGGGCTGGGCTGCGTTCTCTCGAACTCCTTCGGGTTTGGCGGGACGAACGCGACCATCGTGATGAAGAAGCTCGAAGCCTGAGGTCGCGCCAATGCTGTTCATGGTGATCGAGCATTTCGATCAGGCGCGGGTGAAGGAGATCTACGCGCGCTTCCACGAGAAGGGCCGCATGGCGCCCGAAGGCCTGACCTATCTCGACAGCTGGATCTCAGCGGATTTCGCCCGCTGCTTCCAGGTGATGGAATGCGACGACGTTACCAAGCTGCAGGAATGGGTCCTGGCCTGGGGCGATCTCGCCCGCTTCGAGATCGTGCCGCTGGCCACGTCGAAGGACACGGCGGCGGCGGTCAAGAAGCATTTGACGTGACAGTGGCGGTCTAGACTGATAGGCCTTGCGTCTAGATCAGGAGATGCTAGATGGCCTTTCACATACGCGATGACCGTACCGACAGGGTCGTTCGTCAACTGGCGACCCGCCGTAAGCTCAGCATCACCGAGACTGTTCGGCTCGCAGCAGAGAATGAACTCAACCGCGATAGCGTGGATGACGAAGCTTTCATGGCGCGCATCCGCGATATCCAACGTCAGGCTGCTGCCTATCCAAAAACGGGTCTGAAGGCGGACAAGGCGTTCTACGACGAATTGTCGGGCGACATCTGATGTATATTGATGCCTCGGCGTTGGTTGCGATCATCGTGGACGAGCCCGAGGCTGAAGAGTTCGGCATGGCTATTCGCACGTCGACGACAGGCCGGTTCACAGCGCCGATCGCCATCTACGAGGCGACTCTTGGCGTTGCCAGAGTTCTGTCGTGTCCGGTGGCGCGGGCGCGGCAACTGGTCGTCGGGTTGTTGAAGGCCATGTCGGTTGCGGTGGCTCCTCTCGACGATCGTCATGCCTCGGCCGCGCTGTCGGCGCACGAGCGTTTTGGCAAAGGCCAGCACGCCGCGAGGCTGAACATGGGCGATTGTTTCGCTTATGCCGTTGCGGCTGAAGCTGCTCTGCCGATCCTTTTCAAAGGCGACGACTTCGGTCAGACCGACTTGCCTTCCGCACTGTCCGCCTCCTGATCAACGAACCGAACGGTCCCCATGCTCCCCCTCATGCACAACAAGCGCGGCCTCGTCATGGGCGTTGCCAACCAGAACTCGATCGCCTGGGGCATCGCGCGCACTCTGCATGCCCATGGCGCCGAGATGGCCTTCACCTATCAGGGCGATGCGCTCGGCAAGCGTGTCAGGCCGCTGGCCGAAAGCATCGGCTCGACGCTCGTGCTGCCCTGTGACGTGGAGGATATCGCCACGGTCGATGCGGCCTTTTCCGCGATCGACGAGGCCTGGGGCGGCGATCCCGAGCGCAATACGCTCGATTTCCTGATCCACGCCATCGGCTTCTCCGACAAGAACGAGCTCAAGGGCCTCTACGCCGACACCAGCCGCGAGAATTTTTCACGCACCATGGTGATCTCCTGCTTCTCCTTCACCGAAGCCGCCAAACGCGCCGCAGAGCGCATGCCCAAAGGCGGCAGCATGATCACGCTGACCTATGGCGGCTCGACTCGAGTCATGCCGAACTACAACGTCATGGGCGTCGCCAAGGCCGCGCTCGAATCCAGCATGCGTTATCTCGCGGCCGATTACGGTCCGCGTGGCATCCGCGTCAACGCGCTCTCGCCCGGACCGGTCCGCACCCTCGCCGGCGCCGGCATCTCGGATGCCCGCGCAATGTATTCCTGGCAGCGCGCCAATTCGCCGCTGCGGAAATCGGTTTCGCTCGACGAGATCGGCGGCTCGGCGCTGTATTATCTCTCCGATCTCTCGGGCGGCGTCACCGGCGACATCCACCATGTCGATGCCGGCTACAACATCACCTCGATGCCGGCGCTGGACGGGCTGCGCGCAGCCGATGCCGGCACCGGCGAGTAAGGAACTCGGGCGAGCGCCCGCAGTTCTTCCGTCAACCGACAAGGAGAGACGCGATGGTCACGGTCAAGTACGAAGTCGTCGAGCATGATGGCGGCTGGGCCTACAAGGTCGGCGATGCGATTTCGGAGACGTTTCCGACGCATGATGCGGCCCTGAAGGCGGCGTCCAGTGCCGCCGCCCGCCAGACCGTGGCCGGCACCACCGACGGCATCGTCTATCAGGACAAGGACGGCAAGTGGCACGAGGAACTGGCCGACGGTCACGACCGGCCGGCGACCCGTGTCATCGACCAGCCCTGACCGCTCTGGTCAGCGGGCCGTAAAGAAGGTCAGCAGCACCTTGCCCTTCTCGCCGATCAGGCAGAGGAACCGGCGCGGCTTGTCCGACTTGTCGGTCCGCAGATAGGCCTCGCCCATGATGATCTTGGTGATCGGCGTGTCCTCGACTTTGGTTTCCGCCGTGGCGATCGTCGCGCCGTCCTCGTCGAGGTAGATATCCTTGATCTCAGGCTCCCGCGTCGAGATCGTATGAAGCGCCGCCGACTTGCAGGAAGCGATCTCCGGCGAGGCAGGCTTCTCCGACGGGGCGCCGGAGGTCGGGCCTGCGGTCTGTGCAAGGGCAGGTGCCGCTAACAGCGTTGCGATCAGCAGGGCGGTGGTGGTCAGGCGCGTCATGATGGGCACTCTGGGGGAGGGTGCAGCTTCAACGCGCGAAAGGCGGGGAGGTTCGACCTCTTGGTGCGCGCGATGGCGCGCGCCAAGAGGTTTTTAGGCTGCCTCAGAGGCCCAGCTTCTTCTTCCGCTGCCCAAGCGTCCGCAGCCGCAGCGCATTCAGCTTGATGAACCCGGCCGCATCGCGGTGGTCATAGGCCACGGCGCCTTCCTCGAACGTCACCAGGTCCTGGTCGTATAGCGAATAGGGGCTCGAGCGCCCGACGACATGGACGCCGCCCTTGTAGAGCTTCAGCCGCACGGTCCCGGCGACGAACTCCTGGCTCTTGTCGATCAGCGCCTGCAGCATCTCGCGCTCGGGCGAGAACCAGAAGCCGTTATAGATCAGCTCGGCGTATTGCGGCATGATCTGGTCCTTCAGATGGGCCGCGCCGCGGTCGAGCGTGATCGACTCGATGGCGCGATGTGCCACGGCCAGGATCGTGCCGCCGGGCGTCTCGTACATGCCGCGCGACTTCATGCCGACGAAGCGGTTCTCGACGAGATCGAGCCGGCCGATGCCATTGTCGCGGCCGAGATCGTTGAGCCTGGCCAGCAGCGTCGCGGGCGACATTTTTTCGCCGTCGATCGCGGTTGCGTCGCCGGTTTCGAAATCGATCGTGATGTAGGTCGGCTTGTCGGGCGCGTCCTCGGGCGAGATCGTGCGCGAATAGACGTAGTCCGGCACCTCCTGCGCCGGATCCTCCAGAACCTTGCCCTCGGAGGAGGCGTGCAGCAGGTTGGCGTCGACCGAGAACGGCGCCTCGCCGCGCTTGTCCTTGGCGATCGGGATCTGGTGTTGTTCGGCAAAGGCGATCAACTGCTCGCGCGAGCGCAGGTCCCATTCGCGCCAGGGCGCGATCACCACGACATCGGGCTTCAGCGCATAAGCCGTGAGTTCGAAACGGACCTGGTCGTTGCCCTTGCCGGTCGCCCCATGGGAGACGGCGTCGCCGCCGACCTTCTCGGCGATCTCGATCAGCTTCTTGGCGATGAGCGGCCGCGCGATCGAGGTCCCCAGCAGATAGACGCCCTCATAGGCGGCATTCGCCCGGAACATCGGGAAAACATAATCGCGCACGAACTCCTCGCGCAAATCCTCGATGAAGATGTTCTCCGGCTTGATGCCGAGGAGCAGCGCCTTGTCGCGCGCCGGTCCGAGCTCCTCGCCCTGCCCGAGATCGGCGGTGAAGGTCACGACCTCGCAGTTGTAGGTGATCTGGAGCCATTTCAGGATGATCGAGGTGTCCAGTCCGCCGGAATAGGCGAGGACGACCTTCTTCACGCTCTTGTCGGTCATGGCTGCTTTGTCCTGCTGTGGCGGCATCGGGCGATGCCGCGATCGTCGGGCCTTGGTCGGCCGCGTTTTGGGCTCAATGGCGCACTATCTCAGGGCCGGATGCGACGCAATCGGAACCTTTTGATTGATCTCGCGTCTTCCCCTGATGGATCGATGTTGATGACATCCGTCCTGTTCGGGGAGGTTCGCCAGCCACCCTTGCAGTCGGATGCCGCGAGGCAGAAAGTCCGGTTGCGCGACTCAAACCCTAGACCATCGACTCGGAGGCCGAATGCCGAATCGTCCTGTTCTGGACTTCTGGTACGAGTTCGCATCGACCTACTCCTGTCTGAGCGCCCTGAGGATCGAAGCCCTCGCCGATGAAGCGGGCATCACGCTGCGCTGGCGCCCGTTCCTGCTGGGGCCGATCTTCGCAGCGCAGGGCTGGACGACGTCGCCCTTCAATCTCTACCCCAACAAGGGCCGCTACATGTGGCGCGACATAGCGCGCCGAGCCGGCCGCAATGATATGAAGATCGTGCGGCCGGAGGTCTTTCCGCAGAACTCTCTGATTGCGGCGCGGCTGGCATTGGCAGGTCGCGAGGCGGGCTGGATGCCGGTCTTCTCGAAGGCGCTGTTCCACGCGCAGTTCTGCGAGGGCCGCAACATCGCCGAGGAGTCGGTGCTGAATGTTGCGCTCAAGCATGCAGGCGCCGACCCCGGCGTCGCCTTCCCGGCGTCGCGCAGCGAAGAGGTCAAGGGCCGCCTCAAGGCCGAGACCGAATATGCAAAGTCGCTCGGCATCTTCGGCGCGCCGACCTTCGTGACCGAGGATGGCGAAGTCTTCTGGGGCGATGACCGGCTCGAAGAAGCGCTCGACTGGGCCAGAAACGGTCGCTGAGGCCGATGCGCTAACTCCGGTTGTTCGTCTTCCAGCAGGCCGGGCTGGCGACCGACTTCCAGACGCCGTTCGCCTTGCAGGTGCTGAACGGCACCGTGCACAGGCGCGCCTCGCAGGCGCTGGGGCTGTTGGCGCTCTGGCACTTCTTGGTGCAGTCCGCGCTTATCTGCGAACAGGACAATTGCGAGGTCTTGCAGCCCTCCTGCGCGACGGCGGAACCGGCCATCGCTGCGAGCGCGATCAGCCCTGCCATGCTCGCGATCATCGTTCTCATGATCGACCCTCCTGTCTTCCCTTGGGGAAGGTTAATCTTATGTTGCCGGCGCCGTCTACTGCGCGTTGCGGTCAGCGGGTTCAGTGGCCAGAAGGCGGCCGCGCCCAGGGTCCGCGCGTCGCGGGGTCGCGCGTGGCAACATCCTCGACCATGTTCGGAATCGGCTGACGCTCGGCCATGAGGGGAGGGTGCGGCGGCATCGCCGGCATGCGCCCGCCCGCCGTCTCGACCAGCGCCTGCACGCGCTTGGTGACGGAAGGGTGCGTCGAGAACAGGTCGGCGAAATCGTCGGGGTCGTTCTCGAAGCACATGTCCATCACACCAGACGGCACGCCCTCGATATCGGCTCGACCGGCGATCTTCAGCAGCGCCGAGATCATCGCGTCGGGGTTCTTCGTCAACTCGACGGCACCGGCGTCGGCGAGATATTCGCGCGAGCGCGACAGCGAGAGCCGGATCAGGACCGCCAGGAACCATGACACGGCGATCACGGCCACGCCGAGCAGGATCGCCAGGCCGCTACCCTTCTTGCTGTCGTCCGACGAAACGCGGACCCGCCCTGCGCTGCGGAATACGACCTCTCCGATCAGCGAGATCACGCCGGCGATGACGATGGCGATGATCATCAGCCGGACGTCGCCATTGCGGATATGCGTCAGTTCATGGGCCAGCACCGCCTCGATCTCGGCATCGTCGAGCTGGGCGAGCAAGCCGGTCGTCACCGTGACCGTGAACTGCTTCTCGTTGACGCCGCTGGCAAAGGCATTCAGCGCCTCGCTTTCGACGATGGCGAGCTTGGGCACAGTCAGTCCACGCGAGATGCAAAGGTTTTCCAGCATTCGGTAGAGCTTGGGGTTGTCGTCTCGAGCGATGCCCTTGGCGCCCGAGACGGCGCCGATCAGCCCGACATTGATCCGAAAGCCGATGAAGACCCAGGCCGCCGTGCCCGCCGTGATGAAGGGCAGCCACGACCAGAACACCCGCCCGGCCTCACCGAAGGCGGTGCGCCCGCGCGGCACGCCGCCATAGCCGAGCCCGATCAGGATCAGGCCCCAGGCCGTGAGATAGGCGAGCGCGAACAGCCCGACGATCAGGAGGTTGGACCTGATCCGGTTGTTGCGCTGATGCGTGTAGAGCCCGAAGGCCTGACCGACCATTGCCGCCGCCCCGTCTGCCGGCCGCGCGCCGGCGTCAGAACTTCACGCTCGGCGGCGCCTCGATCTGCGTGCGGACGGTCTCGCCGACATCGAAGAACTCGCGCGGCGTGAAGCCCATCTGCGGGGCGAACAGCATCGCCGGAAAGGCCTGGATCGCGGCATTGAACTCGCCGACGGCGTTGTTGAAGAAACGCCGGGCCGCCGCGAGCTTGTCCTCGACATTGCCGAGATCGACCTGGAGCTGCTGGAAATTCGCGCTCGCCTTGAGGTCGGGATAGGCCTCGCCCAGCGCCAGCAGCCGGCCGACCGCGCCCGACAATTGCTGTTCGGCCGCAGCCTTGTCCTGCACGCTGCCGGCGCCCTGGGCGGCATTGCGGGCGGCGACCACCGCATCGAGAGTCGATTTCTCGTGCGTCGCATAGCCCTTCACCGTCTCGACCAGATTGGGGATCAGGTCGTGGCGCTGCTTCAGCTGGACGTCGATGTCGGCAAAGGCTTGGCCGACACGCTGCCGCATCGCCACCAGACCGTTATAGGTCATGATCCCGTAGACGACGAGGGCCGCCAGCAGCCCCAAGATGACCCAGCCCATGACGCGCTCCTGCCTGCGGTCGAAATCCGGTCGCAACCTTGCACGAAGGGCGACGTTGGGGAAGACGGGCCGCAGCTTCGATCAAGGCGAGGCTTGAAGGCCACTGCCCACCTGATTTCATGCAATCGACGCAACCCTGCCCAGACTTGGGCGCATCAATTTTTTAACATTCTAATTCAAAACAGAAGCGGGCGCTGCGTCACTATCATGCCCCAAAAAATATCGGGAGTAGAAAGCTATGAGAATGCCGTTCTTGGGGTCAGGAGGCTCAGTTTCAGGCGAAGGCGCGGCGATAAGGCGCTCTCAAGCCGTCATAGAATTCGACATTTCAGGGAATATTATCGACGCCAACCAGAATTTTATTGGCGTTGTCGGGTACTCTCTTGCAGAAATTATTGGAAAACATCATCGGATGTTTGTCGATGAGGCGTATCGCGCTTCTGCCGAGTATGCGGAATTGTGGGCGCGCCTGAATCGCGGCGAGGCGATCGAGGCTCAGTTCCTGCGCATCGCGAAGGGCGGCAAGCGGGTCTGGCTACAGGCGACCTACACGCCGATTCTCAACAGCTTCGGCAAGCCTGTCAAAGTGATCAAGTTCGCGACCGACATCACCGCACAGAAGGACGCAGTGGCAAATCTGGAAGGCCAGATCGCCGCCATCCGCAAGTCGCAGGCCGTCATCGAGTTCGATCTTTCCGGCATGATCCTCGATGCGAACGATAATTTTCTCGTCGCCGTGGGCTACACCCTAGCCGATATCGAGGGCAAGCATCATCGCCTGTTCGTCGATCCGGCCGAGCATAACGGCGAGGCCTATCGCCGGTTCTGGGAGAAGCTCGGGCGCGGCGAGTATGACGAGGGTCAGTATCGCCGCCTCGGCAAGGGCGGGCGGGAGATCTGGCTCCAGGCCAGCTACAACCCGATCTTCGACGCGCTGGGCAAGCCCTTCAAAGTCGTAAAATACGCCACCGACATCACTGCCAACAAGTTGGCTCAGGATGCGCTACGGGCCGCCGTCGCCGACACCCGTGATGTCGTCAATGCTGCCATGGCACGGGATCTGACGCAGCGCGTCTCGCTTCAGGGCAAGACCGGCGAGATCGCCGAACTCTGCGGCGGCATCAACGAATTGGTCGATTCCTTCGCCGAGGTCATCCGGACCGTGTCGACGATTTCGCAACGGATCACCACCGGCGCCGACCGCATCGGCGAGGACAGCCACGATCTGGCCCAACGGACCGAAGAGCAGGCGAGCAGCCTCGAGGAAACGGCGGCCACGACGGAAGAACTCGCGGCTTCGGTCAAGCAGAGCGCCGAGCGCGCCCGGGAGGCGACGAGCCTCGGCGAAACCGCCAACGGCATCGCCAATCGCGGCGGCGGCATCGTGGGCGACGCGGTGGTGGCGATGGAGCGGATTGAAAAGGCATCCAGCGATATCGCCGAGATCATCACGGTCATCGACAACATCGCCTTCCAGACCAATCTGCTGGCGCTGAACGCGGCGGTGGAAGCCGCGCGGGCCGGCGATGCCGGCAAGGGCTTCGCGGTCGTCGCCTCCGAGGTCCGCGCCTTGGCGCAGCGCTCCAGCGAGGCTGCCAACGACATCAAGAAGCTGATTACGAATTCGACGCAGGAGGTCGCGACCGGTGTCAGGCTGGTGAAGGACGCCGGCTCGGCTCTGTCCGAAATCGTCGGCTCCTCGACGAGCGTCGCCGCCGCGCTTGCCGACATCTCCAGCGCTTCCAACGAGCAGGCCAACGGCATCGAGGAGGTCGCCAAGGTCGTCGCCCATATGGACGACATGACCCAGCGCAACTCGAGCATGGCCGACCAGAGCGCCGGCGTCGCGCGCGAGCTTCAGACGGCGACGGGTTCGCTCAAGCAGATGGTCGAGAACTTCAAGATCGCCGGCGGTGCTTCGGCACGCGACCTCGGCGCCAGCGTGATCGCCGAACTGAGGCAGGCCGCGCCCCATATGGCGCTGGCTCGCGCCGGGGCTACCCAGCCGGCGGCCCGGCCGCAGCGTCGCGCCGCCGGCGGGGCGGCGAGCGGCTGGTCGGAATTCTGAGACCTTCGATCCAGGCGCGCATCGATGGCGCCCGGCATTGACCGGCCGCCCAAAGCGAGCCGGCGTCAATCCCCGCTATAGCGCTCTTCCGCCCATGGGTTACCGCGGCCGTGATAGCCGCGCACCTCCCAAAATCCTGGCTGGTTGGCGGTCGTGAACTCGATCCGCTTCAGCCATTTCGCGCTCTTCCAGAAATACAGCTTTGGCACCACCAGCCGCACCGGGCCGCCATGCTCGGTCGTCAGCGGCTCGCCTTCCCAGGAATGCGCCAGCAGCACGTCCGCACCGGCAAAATCCTCCAGCGTCAGGTTGGTGGTGTAGCCGTCATTGGAATGCAGCACCACGAAGCCGGCGTCGGGTTTCGGCTGTACGAGGTCGAGCAGCGTCCGCGTCGATACGCCCTCCCAGCGATTGTCGTAGCGCGACCAGGTCGTGACGCAGTGGATGTCGGAGACCTCGCTCGTCTGCTCCTGCGCCATGAACTCGGCCCAGCGCCAGTGCTGCGGCTGCTCGACCGCGCCGTCGATGTCGAGCGTCCAGTTCGCCGTCGCGACATCCGGCTGCAGCCCGAGATCGAGCACCGGCCAATCCTTCACGAGATGCTGCCCGGGCGGCAGCCGATCGCTTTCGGGCCGTGCGATGCGGCCGGTCAGGAACTTGGCCGAGCGCGCCCAGGCCTGCTTGGTGCGGGTGAGCTTGCTGTCGGCGGGCGTGTCGGGGTCGTCGGTCATTGCAGCCTCATGTATATACGAGGATTGACATGGCTTTTCGTGCTCGCCATTTTGCATGAGAAGAGATCGCTGCGCAGGAGGAAAGTCGATGGCCACCACCCGTGCCTTCAGATCCGGCAACAGCCAGGCGATCCGCGTCCCGGCCGAGATGGCGTTCGAGGATGGCGAGGAGTTGACGATCACGCGTCATGGCGACGTGCTGACGATCCTGCCGAAGCGCGAAGGTCTTCGGCAGGTCCTCGAAGAGCTTCTTGCAGCCCCACCGCTGCCGCCTTCCGAGCCGATCGAGCGAATCGAGCTGCCTGAACGAGAGCGGTATTGAGAAGTGGGCTTTCTGCTCGACACCAACGTCGTCATTGATGCCCGTGACGGCGTGCGGTCCGTCCTGCGGAAAATGATCGAGCACGAAGGCGCCGTGTTGGTGTCAGCTCTGAGCATCGCCGAGCTTCAGAGAGGGCTAAGCTCGAACCATCAGGATGCGTCGGGCCGTCGCATCCGGCTGGAGAAGTTACTGGCAAACCTGCCCGTCGTTGCCTTCGGCAAGGCTCAGGCCGAGGCCTACGGAGCGATCTTGTCGGCGCAGGGCTGGGTCCGCAGTCGCGACTTCGACCGCATGATCGCGGGCCACGCGATCAGCTTGGGCGCCACCCTCGTCACCAACAACGAGCGCGACTTCCGCGACATCCCCGGCCTCAAGGTCGAGAACTGGCTGACTGAGGGCTGAAGCGCCTTCGCCCTTGCCCTCGCGGCCCATTTCCACTACATCGCGCCTGTCCGATAAGGCCGTGATCGATCACAGCCGGGGGCGGCCTTTCAGGCCGGCTCCCGTTTCGTGTTTGGGGCGGATCGTTCGGATGCGGATCTGAACCGGCGGCCATGCGCCGCCCGCTCCAGCCCCGGCGCCTTCAGGCGCGGGCCAGGGCGGGCAAGCCTCGCAAGGGGTGCCGACGGAACGGTCCGGCCTGCCACACCAACCCAATCGGCGCTTGCCGGACATCCGCGGGATACGCGGCCGGCGTCAGGAGTATACATGTCAGCTGTGGAAAGCTTTTCGGGCCGCGAGGATTTCGCCGCCCTTCTCGAGGAATCCTTCGGTCAGAACGAAGCCCTCGAAGGTTCCGTCATCAAGGGCATCGTCGTCGCCATCGAAAAAGACATGGCGATCATCGATGTCGGCCTGAAGACGGAAGGGCGCGTCGCGCTCAAGGAATTCAACGGCCCCGGCCGTGACCAGGACATCAAGGTCGGCGACGAGGTCGAGGTCTATCTGGACCGGATCGAGAACGCGCTCGGCGAAGCCGTCATCTCGCGCGACAAGGCGCGCCGCGAGGAGAGCTGGGTCAAGCTCGAGAAGGCCTTCGAGGCTCGCGAGAAGGTTTCCGGCGTCATCTTCAACACCGTCAAGGGCGGCTACACCGTCGATCTCGACGGCGCCGTGGCCTTCCTGCCGCGTTCGCAGGTCGACATCCGTCCGATCCGCGACGTCGGCCCGCTGATGGGCCAGCCGCAGCCCTTCGAGATCCTCAAGATGGATCGCCGCCGCGGCAACATCGTCGTGTCGCGCCGCACCGTCCTCGAAGAGACCCGCGCCGAAGCCCGTTCCGAGCTGGTCGCCAGCCTCGAAGAGGGTCAGGTCATCGACGGCGTCGTCAAGAACATCACCGAATACGGTGCGTTCGTCGATCTGGGCGGCATCGACGGCCTGCTCCATGTCACCGACATGGCCTGGCGTCGCGTCAACCACCCGTCCGAGGTCGTGACCATCGGCCAGTCGGTCAAGGTCAAGATCATCAAGATCAACCAGGACACGCACCGCATCTCGCTCGGCATCAAGCAGCTGCTTGCCGATCCGTGGGATGGCATTGCGGCGCGTTACCCCGTCGGTGCGCGCCTCAAGGGTCGCGTCACCAACATCACGGACTACGGCGCCTTCGTCGAAGTGGAGCCGGGTATCGAAGGCCTGATCCACGTCTCCGAGATGTCCTGGACCAAGAAGAACGTCCACCCCGGCAAGATCGTCTCGACCTCCCAGGAAGTCGACGTCGCGATCCTCGAGGTCGATCAGGTCAAGCGCCGCATCTCGCTGGGTCTCAAGCAGACCCTGCGCAACCCCTGGGAGGTCTTCGCGGAGACCCATCCGACCGGTTCGACGGTCGAGGGCGAGGTCAAGAACAAGACCGAGTTCGGCCTGTTCCTGGGTCTCGAAGGCGATATCGACGGCATGATCCATCTCTCCGATCTCGACTGGAACCGTCCGGGCGAGCAGGTCATCGAGGAATACAAGAAGGGCGACATGCTGCAGGCTGTCGTTCTCGATGTGGACGTCGAGAAGGAGCGCATCTCGCTCGGCCTGAAGCAGCTCGGCGGCGATCCCTTCGTGGAGGCCGGCGAGTTCAAGAAGGGTCAGGTCGTCACCTGCGAGGTGATCGAGGTCAAGGAAGGCGGTCTTGATGTCAAGATCACCGGAACCGACATGACCACCTTCATCAAGCGCGCCGAAATCGCCCGCGAGCGCGCCGATCAGCGCCCCGAGCGCTTCGCCGCCGGCGAGAAGGTCGATGCCCGCGTCATCCTCTTCGACAAGAAGGCGCGCAAGATCCAGGTCTCGATCAAGGCCCTGGAGATGGCCGAGGAGAAGGAGGCGATGGCGCAGTACGGCTCCGCCGACTCCGGCGCTTCGCTCGGCGACATCCTGGGCGCCGCCCTCAAGAAGGCGACGACCACCGACAAGAAGTGAGGTTTCGGCCGCGAAAGCGGCCGGCTCATCAGACCAGCCCGCGCGGAGCGATCCGCGCGGGCTTTTGTTTCGGACCACCTGTCATTCCGGGGCGGCCCGCAGGGCCGAACCCGGAACCCACGACCGGATGCACCCTGACCGCCGCTGCTGGGAAGCGCTCGCCCGGTCGTGGGTTCCGGGTTCTTCGCTGACGCGAAGCCCCGGAATGACAATCCGCATCTGGCCCGTGAGATAGGAAACAACCATGACCACCGCGGCGATCGGCATCGATTTCGGCACCACCAACAGCGTCGTCGCGCTGGCCAATGCCAATGGTTCGGTGACGACGCGCTCCTTCGCGACGAAGCAGGGTGCTGTCGATGCCTATCGCTCGGCGCTGATGTTCTGGCGCGAGGGCAGGCCGCCCAAGACCCATGTCGCCCATGTCAGCGGCCCCGACGCGCTCGACATGGCGTTGGGCATGACGACGGAGCACCGCTTCCTGCAGTCGCTGAAGACCCACCTCTCCAGCCGCGCCTTCCAGGAGACCCGGCTGTTCGGCAAGCTGTTCCAGCTCGAAGACCTGATCGGCGTCTTCCTGAGCGACATTTCGGCCGGCCTCGACGGGCTGGCGCAGACTCCCCTCGTCTCCGGCCGCCCGGTCGTCTTCGCGGGCGAGCGGCCCGACGAGGAGCTGGCGCTGGGCCGCCTCAAGGCCTCCTATGCCAAGGCCGGCCTGTCTCAAGTCGACTTTGCCTATGAGCCGCTAGGCGCCGCCTATTGGTACGCCCGCGATCTGAAGCAGCCGCAGACCATGCTGGTCGCCGATTTCGGCGGCGGCACCAGCGACTTCTCCGTCATGCGCTTCGAGCCCGGCGGGGCAGGGCGGCTCGATGCCATCCCGCTCTCCCATGCCGGCGTCGGCGTCGCGGGTGATACCTTCGACTACCGCATCATCGAGCACGCGATCTCGCCTCGTCTCGGCAAGGGCACCGACTACCGCTCCTTCGAGAAGCTGCTGCCGATTCCGGCGCATTACCACGCCGCCTTCGCGCAATGGCACCGGCTCTCCCTGATGAAGAGCCGCGAGACCATGGCCGAACTCAAGGCGCTGATCCGCGACGCGGTCGAGCCGGGCAAGCTCGAGGACCTGCTGACCGTGATCGAATACGATCTCGGCTACGAACTTTACCGCGCCGTCTCCGCCGCCAAGATCGCGTTGTCGGGCGCGGACGAAACCGTGCTGAGCTTCCGCCAGATGGATGTGACGATCGAGACGCCGATCCGCCGCAGCGATTTCGAGAGCTGGATCGCCGACGATGTCGGCGCAATCGAAACCGCGCTTGACCGCGCCCTGAACGAGGCGAATGTCTCCGCCGGCGCGATCGAGGCCGTCTTCATGACCGGCGGCACCTCGCATGTGCCCGCCGTCCGCGCCCTGTTCGACCGTCGCTTCGGCGAAGCCAGAGTCCATATCGGCGACGCTTTCCGCTCGGTTGCGAGCGGGCTCGCTCTGCTGGCGCTGGACCGGCAGCGGGCGCTGTCGCCGGCCTGATCCCGGCCATGCGCCTTGCCGGGCCGACAGGCCGGGTCTACATCACGGGTCACCCGCGAGGAGCCGCTCCATGTCGTCCGATGCCGATCTGCTTGCCGACCGCCGCAGCCTGCGGCGAAAGCTGACGCTCTGGCGGCTGCTGGCATTGGTCGGCGTGCTGATCGCGGCCGGTATCGGCGGGCTGGCCTGGAGCGGACGGACGCCCGGTTCGGTCTCGCAGGCCCATATCGCGCGCGTGACGATCTCCGGCTTCATTTCCGGCGACAGGCGCACGCTGGAACTGATCAAGTCGATCGAGGACAGTCGCGCTACCGCAGTCCTGGTCAAGATCGACAGCCCCGGCGGCACCACGACGGGGTCCGAGGCGATCTACGATGCGCTGCGCCGCCTGGCCGCCAAGAAGCCGATGGTCGCCGTCGTCGACGGCCTCGCGGCGTCGGGCGGCTATATTGCCGCGCTCGGCTCCGACCGCATCGTCGCCCGCCAGACCTCGCTCGTCGGGTCGATCGGCGTGCTCTTCCAGTTTCCCAATGTCGGGCGCTTGCTCGATACGATCGGCGTCAAGCTGGAGGAGATCAAGTCCAGCCCGCTCAAGGCGGCCCCGAACGGCTTCGAGCCGACTTCGCCGGAAGCACGCGCGGCCCTGCAGCGCGTCGTCGACGACAATTACGACTGGTTCAAGCGCCTTGTCCGCGACCGCCGCAGCCTGGCCGATCCCGAGGTCGCCGCCGTCTCCGACGGCCGCGTCCATTCCGGCCGTCAGGCGGTCGCGCTCAAGCTGATCGACGAGATCGGCGGCGAGCCCGAAGCCATCGCCTGGCTGGAGCGCGAGAAGAGCGTTGCCAAGGATCTGCCGGTGCGCGACTGGCGCCGCCGCAGCGAATCCTCCTCCTTCGGCCTGTGGAGCGCAGGCGAGGCTCTGGCCCGTGCCGCCGGGCTGGAAACCGTCGCCGTGCTGATCGCCCGCGCCGCAGAGCAGCCGCTCGGCTTGCGTCTTGACGCGCCCTTGGCGCTCTGGCAGCCTGCGCTTGAAAAATGATGTTGATACAAGCGGTTATCCTGGAACAATGATTAAATCCGAACTCGTTCAACGCATCGCCGAGCGCAACACCCATTTGTATCAGCGCGATATCGAAAACATCGTCACGGCGATCCTTGACGAGGTCGTCAAGGCGCTCGGACGCGGGGATCGGGTCGAGCTGCGCGGCTTCGGCGCCTTCTCGCGCAAGGCGCGCGCGGCCCGCGTCGGCCGCAACCCGCGCACTGGCGATGCGGTCGAGGTCGACGAGAAATTCGTCCCCGTCTTCAAGACGGGCAAGGAGCTTCGCCTGCGTTTGAACGGCAAGGTGTGAGGTTGCGGCGATTGGAAACCGCCGTCTTCCGGGCGCAGCGAAGCGGAGACCCGGAATCCATCCTGGAGAGCCACGGTGCCTTACGATGGATCACGGATCGGCGCCGCCACGCGGCTTGTCCTGGATGACGCCGCAGCTTTAGCAACGAGAGGATCGATCGAGGTCGATCCTCTTCGCCATCGTGACACTCATATGATGTCGGCCGGACAAGATAAGCGGCCACCCCGTGTGGAGGAACCCCAATGAAATCCTTCTTCAAGGCCCTGATCCTTGTCCCCGTCGCCCTGGCGATCGTGCTGTTCTCCGTTGCCAACCGGGCGCCGGTGCGGGTCTCGTTCGATCCGATCAGCCGTGATGCGCCGCTCTTCGCCTTCGACGTGCCGCTTTTCGCGGTCGTTCTCGCGGCCATCGCCGCAGGCGTACTGATCGGCGGCTTTGCTTCCTGGCTGGCGCAGGGCAAGCATCGCAAGGCTGCCCGGCGCAACCGCCGCGAGGCCGAGAGCCTGCGCGGCGAAACGCAGATGCTGCGCGCCGCCGTGCCCGATTCCGCCCTCCCGGCGCTGACCAGCGGCCGCGCCTGATGCGGCTGTTCGACCACGGCGCCATCGACGCCGCCCTGAGCTATCCAGACCTGATCGATACGCTCGACGAAGCCTTTCGCGGCGACGCGGTGATGCCGCCGCGCGTCCATCACGACGTCCAGCGTCCGGGCGAGGACCCTGCCGTTCTGCTGATCATGCCGGCCTGGAGCGCGGCCGACGCCGAGAAACCCTATATCGGCACGAAGATCCTCTCGGTCTTCTTCGGCAACGGCAAGCTCGGCCTGCCCGGCGTTATGGGCGCCTATCTGCTGATGGACGGCAAGACCGGCGCGCCCCTGGCGGTGATGGACGGCAACCGCCTGACGCTGTGGCGCACGGCTGCGGCCTCGGCGCTCGCCTCCCGCTACATGTCGCGCCCCGACGCCAGCCGGATGCTGATGGTCGGCGCCGGGGCGCTCGCGCCCTTCCTGATCAAGGCGCATATGTCCGTGCGCCCGCTCACCGACATCGCGATCTGGGCGCGCCGACCCGAAGCGGCCGCCGCCGTGGTCGAGGAACTGGCGCGTGACGGCATCGTCGTCCGTGCCGTTGCCGATCTCGAAGGCGAGGCCCGCACCGCTGATATCATCTCCTGCGCGACCAATGCGACCGAGCCCCTGATCCATGGCAAATGGCTCAAGCGCGACGCCCATCTCGACCTCATCGGCGCCTTCACCATGCAGATGCGCGAGACCGATGCCGACGCGCTCGATCGTGCCCGTGTCGTCGTCGATTCCGCCAAGGCGATCGGCGAGGGCGGCGACGTTGCGGTCGCGATCGCAGAGGGCAGCTACAGCGCCGACAAGATCGCCGGCACGCTGGCCGATCTCTGCCGCGGCACGATCGCCGGCACCGTCGAGGGCGGCGAGGTCACGCTGTTCAAGTCGGTCGGCGTCGCGCTCGAGGATCTCGCGGCAGCGGTTGCGGTCTGGGAACGCGCGGCCGCCGGTTGAACTCTCGAGAGCGGCGGAGCTGCCGGTGCTGGCTGCCGCGACACGGCGGCGGGCGCCCCGGTTAACCAAAGCTGAAACAAGCCGTTCGGATGCAAGCCAATTCTAACCGGCTCTTAACCACGGAGGTCCCAACTCCGAGGTGAAAGGGGGCCGTATGCCTGTACGATCGACAGTCTTCACTCCGGCGGCCTGGCGGCTCTCCGCTCTGTCCACTGCTGCGGCGGCCGGCCTTCTGGCGTCCCTCGTCGCCCCGGCGGCGGCCTTCTATCCCAAGAAGGGCGACAGCGAACCCCATCACGGTGTCCGCGACGCCCGCCGCATGGCGATCCAGGGCATCGACGTCTCGCGCTGGCAGGACGAGATCGATTGGGACAAGGTCAAGGATGCCGGAACCCGTTTCGCCTTCATCAAGGCGACCGAGGGCGGCGACCATCTCGACCCGAACTTCCGCCGCAACTGGGACGGTGCCAAGAAGGCGGGCGTGCCGCGCGGCGCCTATCATTTCGTCTGGTGGTGCAGGCCCGCCAAGGATCAGGTGCGCTGGTTCAAGCGCCACATCCCGCGCGATCCCGACGCGTTGCCGCCGGTGCTCGATGTCGAGTGGCAGAACGGCTCGCAATGCACCCGCAAGGTCTCGCGCGAGGATGCGCTGGCAAAAATCCGCACCATGCTGGCGGCGCTGCAGGCGCATACCGGCAAGAAGCCCATCATCTATACCGACATCAACTTCCACGAGGACATTCTCGAGGGCGAGTTCAACGACTACCCCTATTGGCTGCGCTCGACGGCGGCCCCGCTCAGGCATCGCTACGCCCGGACAAAATGGGAGTTCTGGCAATTCACCACGACCGGCAAGGTCCCCGGCATCACCGGCGACGTCGATCGCAACGCCTTCTTCGGAAGCGAGAGCGAATTCGCCGCCTGGCGGCAGGGCCGCTACGACATCGGCGCCCGCAGATGGCTCGGCGGCGAGAAGATGATCGCGGGACAGAAGCCGCCGGCGACCTCGGCGGGTTCATATGCGCCCAAGGCGGCGGGCGGTACGCAGCTGCGGCTCGTTCCGCCGGGCAAGCTGTCGCAGCGCACCGCGGCCAATCGCGATGCATCGACGGGCACGATCGGGCGGGATTAAGGGAGGTTTGATCGATGTCGGCGAGGGGGCTACTTGAGCAAGCGGTTCGGCACGTGACGGCAGGCTTCGACCAAAACAAAAGGCGGCCCTACGCGGCCTCGGCCGAGGGTGACATCGCGGCGAGACCACCATCGTGGCGGCGTGGATCGGCGGGTCTGCTACTGTTCACGCTTGTAGTGGATCGTCGACGCGCCGATCAGGTAGCCGGTATTCAGCGCGAAGATGTAGCCGATCAAAATCGCGACCCTGAACAGGTTGAATTGCCCCAAGGCAACCCAGATCAAAGTAAAGCTGGCTATCAGGACAACGGAGACCGGAACGAGAACAACGATGCGTGCTCGCAAGCTGAGCAGAAAGCCTACCACGACCAGGATTATCGCGATAAGCAATTGAGCCTCCCGGGTACTGAACACAACACAACATGACGTTTTCACGCCGACGCAGCCGCGCGATTTCTATCGCGCACGGCCGACAATAGCCTCTGCTCGGTTAAGCAAGCGTAACCGGCACGGATTCAATGCGATTTGTCGATTATTTGAGCATTCGACTGGCTTGGCAGGGGTGCTGGTGAAAAGCGTCGCCTGCGGCCGGATGGCCATGGAGCGCGGCAGGATTAGAACGCGACAGGAGCAGATTGCGCGGTACGGCCTGACAGCAGGCCGTTTCGCGCTATAAAGCCGACAAGAAGCAATAGCTCCAAGATATCCGGGAGGACACCATGCTCGCCAACGCGCCACGCCCGTTCAACTTCGACCTTGGCGAGACCGCCGACGCGATCCGCGATACGGTCCATAGCTTCGCCCAGGAGAAGATCGCGCCGCGCGCGCAGGAGATCGACGCGACGAACCAGTTCCCGCGCGATCTCTGGCCGCAGATGGGCGCGCTCGGTCTGCACGGCATCACGGTGAAGGAGGAGGATGGCGGCTCCGGGCTGGGCTATCTCGAGCATGTCGTGGCGATCGAGGAGATCAGCCGCGCCTCGGCCTCGGTCGGCCTGTCCTACGGCGCCCACAGCAATCTCTGCATCAACCAGATCGCCCGCAACGGCAACGCCGCCCAAAAGGCGAAGTATCTGCCGAAGCTGATCTCGGGCGAGCATGTCGGTGCGCTCGCCATGTCCGAACCCGGCGCCGGCTCCGACGTCGTCTCGATGAAGACGCGCGCCGAGAAGACCGGCGACCGCTATGTCCTGAACGGCAACAAGATGTGGATCACCAACGGCCCGATCGCCGAGACGCTGGTCGTCTACGCCAAGACCGATCCGGCTGCGGGCTCCAAGGGCGTCAGCGCCTTCCTGATCGAGAAGGGCATGAAGGGCTTCTCGACGCATCCGAAGCTCGACAAGCTGGGTATGCGCGGCTCTGACACGTGCGAGCTCGTCTTCCAAGATTGCGAGGTTCCCGAGGAAAACGTGCTCGGCAGCGTCGGACGCGGCGTCAACGTGCTGATGTCGGGCCTCGACTATGAGCGCGTCGTGCTCTCGGCCGGCCCGCTGGGCATCATGCAGGCGGCGCTCGACGTGGTCATGCCCTATGTCCATGAGCGCAAGCAGTTCGGCCAGTCGATCGGCGAGTTCCAGCTCGTCCAGGGCAAGCTCGCCGACATGTATGTGATGATGAACGCCTGCAAGGCCTATGTGTACGCTGTCGCAAAAGCCTGCGACCGCGGCGAGACCACCCGCGAGGACGCAGCCGGCGCGATCCTGATCTCAGCCGAGAAGGCGACGCAGATCGCGCTCGATGCAATCCAGCTTTTGGGTGGCAACGGCTACATCAACGACTACCCGACCGGGCGCCTGCTGCGCGACGCGAAGCTCTACGAGATCGGCGCCGGCACCAGCGAGATCCGGCGCATGCTGATCGGGCGGGAATTGTTCCAGAAGACGAGGTGAAACACCGCCGCCTCTGTCCTTCTCCCGAATGGGAGAAGGTGGCCCGGAGGGCCGGATGAGGGCCTGCCGCCGCCGGAGAAAGAGCCCCACGGCGCCGTCGCGTTTCAACGTCCGGCCGCGGTCCCTCACCCCTGCCCCTCTCCCATCCGGGAGAGGGGTTCTTCCAGCGCTCTTCTTGATCAACGAGGCCCTATGCCCCTCTACTTCGCCTATGGCCTCAACATGGACCCGGTCGGGATGGCTGAGCGCTGCCCGCGCTCGAAGGCGCTCGGCCTCGCGCGCCTGCCGCGCCACCGCTTCATCGTCACCACCGACGGCTATGCCTCGGTGATCCGCGACCCGCGCGAGGCGGTCCATGGCGTGCTCTGGGACTGCGCGCTCGCCGACATCCGCACGCTCGACAAGTTCGAGGAACTGGCGAGCGGGCTCTACGTCAAGATCAGCCAGCCGGTGATCGTGCCCGGTGGGGCGAAGCGGGCGATGGTCTATGTCGGCCGCTCCGGCGAGGTCGGTCGGCCGAAGCTCGGCTATATGGAGACGGTGATCGCGAGCGCCCGGCATTGGGCGCTGCCGGAGGCTTACATCGCTGGCCTGGCGCGGTTCCTCGGACGGCCGGAAACCGGCGCGAGCGAAGCTTTGCCGCCGGGTCCGGTGAAGGGCGTCCGGCCGCGGTCGGCTGCGCCGAAGTGAAGGCGTGCGTTTTTCCTTCTCCCCCGAGGGGAGAAGGAAGAGCTACACCGCCAGCCCCTTCGCCAGCTCGCTGACCTGCTTCTCGAACAGCGCCCGATAGGCGCCATTTTCGCGCTGGAGCAGCGCCTCGCGCGGGCCTTCCTCGACCACCTTGCCGCGGTCGAAGACGAGGATGCGGTCCATCGCCCGCACCGTCGAGAGCCGGTGCGCGATCACGATCGTGGTCCGCCCCAGCATCAGCCGCTCCATCGCCTCCTGGATCAGCGCCTCCGATTCCGAATCGAGGCTGGACGTCGCCTCGTCCAGGATCAGGATCGGCGCGTCCGCCAGGAAGGCGCGGGCCAGCGCGACCCTCTGTCGCTCGCCGCCCGAAAGCTTGACGCCGCGTTCGCCGACCAGCGTCGCGTAGCCCTTCGGCAGCCGCATGATGAAGTCATGCGCATTGGCGAGCATCGCCGCCTGCTCGATCTGGGCTAGCGAGGCGCCGGGCCTGCCATAGGCGATGTTCTCCGCCAGCGAGCGGTGGAACAGCACCGGCTCCTGCTGCACGATCGCGATCTGCGCCCGCAAGGACGTCTGCGTCACCGAAGCGATATCGACCCCGTCGATCGCGATGCGGCCATCGGTGACGTCGTAGAGACGCTGCACCAGCTTGACGAAGGTCGTCTTGCCGGAGCCCGAGCGCCCGACCAGGCCGACCTTCTCGCCGGCCGCGATCGTCAGCGAGAAATCGCGATAGAGCGGCTCGGCATGGCCCCCGTAATGAAAGGTCACGTCCTCGAAGGCGATCTCCCCCGCGGTCACGGCCATCGCGCCAGCACCCTTCCGGTCCGCCACGCCATAGGGCTGGCCGTGCATCGCGACCAGTTCCTCCATATCGTTTACCGAGCGCTGTAGATTGTGCACATGCTGGCCGACATCGCGCAGATAGCCATGCACGACGGCATAGCTCGTCAGCACGAAGGCGACGTCGCCGGGGCTCGCCTGCCCGTTGGCCCAAAGCCAGATCACCAGCCCGACGACGGAAGCCCGCAGGCCAAGCAGAACGACCTGCTGGGCCGTGCCGGAGGTGGTGCCGCGCACCCAGGTCCGCCGCGTCCGCAACGACCATTTCGCCATCACCTCGGCGATGCGCGAATCTTCGCGCAGCTCGGCACCATAGGCCTTGACCACCGGATTGCACGAGATCGCATCCGCCAGCGACCCGCCGACGCGCGTGTCCCAGCTGTTGGCCAGCCGCGCGGCGGGCGCCACATATCGCAACGACAGCGCCACCGTGACGCCGACATAAACCAGCGCGCCCACGAGCACGACGAGCCCCATCGCCGGCCAGTGCCAGGCCAGCAGCGCCGTCGTGCCGACGAGCACGATCAGCGAAGGCAGCAGCGCTATCAGGATCGTGTCGGTCAGCAGGTCGAGCGCCCACATGCCGCGCGTGATCTTGCGCACAGTCGAGCCGGCAAAGTTGTTGGCGTGCCAGTCGGTCGAGAAGCGCTGAAGCCGCGCAAATGCTTCCTGCGCGACGTCGCTCATCGTACGCAGCGTCATGCCGGTGATGCCGATGAAGCTGAGATGGCGGAAGCCGACCGTGATCGCTCCCAGCACGAGCATCGCCGCCAGCGCCCACAGCGCGGCATCGAGCCCCGGCTCGCGTGCGCCGGAGACGGCGTCGACCAGCCGCCCGGCATAGAGCGGCAGGAACAGGTCTGCGGCCGTCGCGGCCATGACGGTCGCGACGACGAAGCCGACATGGCGCGGCGCGCGCGCCCAGTGGCGGAAGGTAAAGCCGAGAACGGCCCGGAACGGCTCGGGCCGCCCGGTTCGGGTCTGTCGGGACATGGGATCATCCGGCCTGTGGTCAGGCCGGCTCCGAAAAAGCGGAGATGGCGACGCGCGCCGAACTCCAGCGAAAATGACGAGGCGATTGAAAATGCTCAGGGCGCCGCCTTGAGGCGGGCCACGTGCGAGTCCGACCTAGCGGTGGGACGATCGCGAGAGAGCGACGACGGTGATGAATTCCATTCAGCCCTCCCTGTCTGGTGCTGGAGCCAAGGCAGTCAGGATAACCGCAGCGAAGTTGATCGCGCAAGTTGCGTTTTGCGCATGGGGTGGTCGCGGGGCGCTCCACCGCTCCCCTTCTCCCCTTGCGGGAGAAGGTGGCGCGCAGCGCCGGATGAGGGGTCGCGCCGGGCTATCATATTGAAGAATGGCGTTATCGGAGAGCGGGGAGCGACCCCTCATCCGTCTCGGCTTCGCCGAGCCATCTTCTCCCGCAAGGGGAGAAGGACTCCCCCTACTTCCAGAACAGCGCCGCAAGCCTGACCGCGATCACCAGCCCGAAGGCCAGGATCACCGTCCCGATGACACGGTGTCGCTTGGCGCGGTCCGGGAATTGGCGTGAGAGGATACGCCCCAGCGGCTTGCGGAACAGGAAGGCGACGACGGCCAGAACGATCAGGATATGGGACAAGGCGGCGGCTCAGCTCTTCCCGCCCGTGTCTTTCGGATCATCCGCCTCGAACGGCGCGCCGGACTTCTTCCAGGCGCCGAAGCCGCCGCCCATGTGCGCAACCGGCTTCAGCCCCATCTGCTGCGCGACCTGTGCCGCGAGCGCCGAGCGCCAGCCGCCGGCGCAGAAGAAGACGAACTGCTTGTCCTGGCTGAACACCGGCTTGGCATAGGGGCTCTCGGGATCGATCCAGAACTCCAGCATCCCGCGCGGGCAATGGAAGGCGCCGGGCATCCGGCCCTCGCGCTCCAGTTCGCGCGGATCGCGCAGATCGACGAAGACGACGTCGTCGCGGCCATGAAGGGCCCGCGCCTGTTCGACCGAGAGCGTCTCGACCTCCGCCTCGGCCCGCTCCAGCAAGGCCTTGTAGCCCGTGGTGATCTGTTGTGGCATGGCGCAGCCCCTGTCGCGAAGGCGCGCACCGTGGCCAACCGGGCCGTTCGCGTCAATCCGGCCTTGCGACGACCGGTCTCGCAACGCAGTGTCGCTGCGAAAGGAACAGGCAATGATCGGATTCGGCACGCTCGACATCATGGCGTTCGCGTTCTTCGCGATGTCCTGGATCGGCTATCACTATGCCGTCGAGATGGGGCCCCATGCACGCCGGAGCCTGAACATGCGGATGAACCTGCGGCGCGCCCGCTGGGTCCGCGAGGCGATGGGCCGCGACAACCGCATCGTCGATACGCAGGTGATGAACGGCCTGCAGAACGGCACCGCCTTCTTCGCCTCGACCTCGCTGATCGCCATCGGCGGGTCGCTCTCCCTGCTGCAATCGACCGACCGCGTCGTCGCGCTCTTCGCCGACCTGCCCTTCGGTACGCCGACGAGCCGCGCCGCCTGGGAGATGAAGGTGATCGGGCTCGCGGTGATCTTCGGCTACGCCTTCTTCAAGTTCGCCTGGAGCTACCGGCTGTTCAACTACTGCGTCATCCTGATCGGCGCGCTGCCGCCCGCCAAGAACCATGACGAGCACGACGCGGCCCGGGCCGTCCACGAGATGACCGAGATGAACATCGCGGCCGGCCGGCATTTCAACCGGGGTCAGCGTGCGTTCTTCTTCGCGCTCGCCTATATGGGCTGGTTCCTGGGTCCAACGACCTTCCTGATCTTCACCAGCGCGGTGCTGATCGCGATGTATCGGCGCCAGTTCCAGTCCGATGCCGCCCGCGTCTTCCGCTATCCCCCGCCTGGAGTCCTGCGCGAGCACGAGCCGAAGCCATGAACGAGCGTGAGACCGACCTCGAGGCCGCCATGCTGCGGCTCGCCGCCGAGCGGGGCGCCGGCAAGACGATCTGTCCGTCCGAGGCGGCGCGGGCCGTCGGCGGCGACCATCCCGACGGCTGGGGCCCGCTGATGCAGCCGGCGCGCCGGATCGCGGTCCGGCTGATGAAGGAGGGCAGGCTAGTGATCACCCGCAAGGGCCGCCCGGTCGATCCCGACGATTTCCGCGGCGTCTACAGGCTGTCGCTGCCGGGCGCCCCGGAATGACGGCGGTGCTCGATTACGGCCCTGGAAACAGCGCGTCCGTATAGCCCACCAGCCAATAGGCCAGCAGCCCGGCCCATTCCTTCAGAGCGTCGTCGGCGATACCGAGCCCGCGCGGCGCGCGCGCATAGGGGCGGATGAAGTCCGCTTGCTCGCCGCCGGAGATGTAATCGACCGGGAAGGCCTCGACATCGAAGCCGGCCTTGCGGAAGACGCCGATGGCGCGCGGCATATGCCAGGCCGAGGTCAGCAGCAGCCACCGCTCGCCCGGCTTGGGGTCGACCAGGCTGCGGGTGAAACTCGCATTCTCGCGGGTGTTGCGCGATTTGTCCTCGAACACCAGCCGCTCCGGCGGCAGGCCGAGGCTCTCGAACAGCATTCTGGCTCCATCGGCCTCCGTGTGGACGATCGGCGACAGCAGGCTGGCGCCGCCGCCGGCAAACACGATCTTCGCCTGCGGATGGAGCCTTGCGAGTTCGACCGCCTTGGTCATGCGCGCCGCGGCATAGTTCAGGACCACGTCGCCGCGCGCGACGCCGATGGCACCGCCCAGAACGATCACGCCGGCGACGGGCCCCTTGGCCGCGTTCTGCTGCGGGAACCTGTCCTCCAGGGGCCGCACCAGCATCCGCGGCAGCGGGCTGAACGAGAGCAGGACGAGACCCGTCAGCGCCAGCGCGCCGAGCCAGCGCGCAGCCCGTGCGAACCGCGTGAAGGCGAGCAGTCCCGCGAACGCCGCCAGCAGCACGACCAGATTGATCGGCGACAGCACGAACCAGACGATCTTGGACAGGGTGAAGAACATCGCGGGCCTCGGCTGCGTGGGGCGTATCTCTCCCCTGACCTATGCCACCCTTCAGGATGAGGGCTGGGAGAGACGAACGCTCCAGCACTAACCGTCAAAGCTGGCCAGATCGCTAACGCCTGATCGGCTTGATCTGCGGCGGTCCCTGCGGGTCGGCGCGGAGCGATCTAGCCGATGCCATTTCGGGTTCACGCCACGGGCAGCGGCAGGGCCGGCTTCGCGGCCGGGCGCGCGGCGATGGCCTCGTACCAGCGCCGGACATGCGGCCGTTCCGCCCGCTCGATCGGCATGTTGAGCCAGCGATGCGCGCCGCAACCGACCGTGATGTCGGCCATGCCGAAGCGCTCGCCGGCGAGGAACGTCCGGCCGGCGAGATGGTTTTCCAGAATGTCCATCAGCTTTTCCGCCTTGGCCGCGCTGGCCGCGATCGCGTCGGGATCGGTAAAGCCGGCCACCTTGCGCACTAGGCCCCAGAAAGCCGGAGTCATCGCCGGCTGCAGTTCCGATTGCATCCAGTCCATCCAGCGATCGGCATCGGCGCGTAGCGCCGGGTCCTCCTCCCAGATCCAGCCGGAGCCGTAGCGCGCCGCGAGGTAACGCACGATGCTGTTGGATTCCCAGATGCAGACCTCGCCATCCTCCAGCACCGGGATCTGGGCGTTGGGATTCTTGGCGAGGAAGACCGGCTCGCGCAGCCCGCCGAACGTGCCGCCGCAATCGATCCGCTCGAAGCTCTGGCCGACCTCGCCCGCCGCCCATACGGCCTTCTGGACATTGATGGAGCTGATCCGCCCCCAGATCGTCAGCATATCGGCGCGTTCCTCATTGTCGTTGCCGCGATTGTCCGGTGAGTTCAGGCAAATTCCATGATCACCGCGTCGACTGCGAGCGAATCGCCCTCCTTCGCCAGGATCTTGGCGATGGTGACGTCCTTCTCGGCGCGCAGCACGTTCTCCATCTTCATCGCCTCGACCATGCATAAGGCCTCGCCCGCCTTGACCTCCTGGCCGACCGCGACGGAGACCGCCTTGACCAGGCCGGGCATCGGGCAGAGCAGGAACTTGCCGGTATCGGCGGCGATCTTCTCCGGCATCAGCGCGGCGAGTTCGGCCTCGCGCACCGTGTAGACATGGGCGTTGGCGTAGGCGCCGGCATGGCCGAGCGAGACGCCGTTCAGGATCGCGCGGACCTGCGCTGCCACCGCAACGCCGTCGAGCGTGCCGCGCCAGACCGGCTCGCCCGGTCGCCAGTCGCTGGCGACCACCATGCTGCGTTCGCCGAAGCCGATCGACACAGCCGCGCCCTGCTCGGAAACCTCGCCCTCGAAGCGCTCGGCCCCGAGCACGACGATGCGCGTCCGGTCGAAGGCGACCTTGCGCCAGCCCTCCATCTGGGCCGAGACGTGCCGCTTGCGCTGGTTCAGCCGGTGGTCGCAGGCGATGGCGATGGCGGCCATCCGCAGCGCGATCTCGCCTTGCGGCTGCGGCAGCGCGAAGCCCTCCGGAAACTCCTCGGCGATGAAGCCGGTCGAGAGATTGCCGGCGATCCAGCGCGGGTGGTGCATCAGCGCCGAGACGAAGGGGATGTTGTGGCGGATGCCGTCGATGGCGAAGGCGTCGAGCGCGCGGCCCTGCGCCTCGATCGCAGCCTCGCGGGTGGGCGCATGGGTCACGAGTTTCGCGATCATCGGGTCGTAATAGATCGAGATCTCGCCGCCTTCGAAGACGCCGGTGTCGTTGCGGACCGTAGCATCGCCGTCGGGGCCTTCGGCGGGCGGCCGGTAGGTCACGAGCCGTCCGGTCGAGGGCAGGAAGTTGCGCGTCGGATCCTCGGCATAGACGCGTGATTCGACCGCCCAGCCGTTCAGCTTCACATCGGCCTGCGTCATCCGCAGCTTTTCGCCATAGGCGACGCGGATCATCTCTTCGACAAGATCGACGCCGGTGATCATCTCCGTGACCGGATGCTCGACCTGCAGCCGCGTGTTCATCTCGAGGAAGTAGAAGGATTTGTCCTGACCGGCCACGAACTCGACCGTGCCGGCGGAGTCATAGTTCACCGCCTTGGCGAGCGCGACCGCCTGCTCGCCCATCTTGCGCCGCGTCGCCTCGTCGAGCAGCGGGGAGGGGGCCTCCTCGACGACCTTCTGGTTGCGGCGCTGGATCGAGCATTCGCGCTCGCCGAGATAGATGACGTTGCCGTGCTTGTCTCCGAGTACCTGGATCTCGATATGGCGCGGATCGACGATGAATTTCTCGACGAAGACGCGGTCATCGCCAAAGGAGGATGCCGCCTCCGATTTGGCACGCGCGAAGCCCTCCGCCACCTCGGACGAAGAATGGGCGATGCGCATGCCCTTGCCGCCGCCGCCGGCCGAAGCCTTGATCATGACGGGATAGCCGATCTGGTCGGCGATGGTGACGGCGTGCTCCGGGCTCTCGATGATGCCGAGATGTCCGGGTACGGTCGAGACGTTTGCTGCGGCGGCGGCCTTCTTCGATTCGATCTTGTCGCCCATCGCGGCGATGGCGCCCGGATTGGGGCCGATGAAGACGATGCCGTTGTCCTTCAGCGCCTGGGCGAAGGCTTCGCGCTCGGAGAGGAAGCCGTAACCGGGGTGGACGGCCTGCGCGCCCGTCTCCTTGCAGGCCGCGATGATCTTCTCGATGACGAGATAGGACTGCGCCGCGGCCGGCGGCCCGATATGCACGGCCTCGTCGGCCATCTCGACATGCAGCGCGTCGCGGTCGGCATCGGAATAGACCGCGACCGTCGCGATGCCCATGCGCTTGGCCGTCTTGATGACGCGGCAGGCGATCTCGCCACGGTTCGCGATCAGGATTTTCGAGAACATGCGTAGCGTCTCCCGGCAGCCGACAAGGCCTGTCATAGCCGGGTTTATGGGACGCCGAGGCCGACGTCCACTGATGCCAAAGTTTGGGCGGGAGCGATGCCGGTGCGTAACCCGCTCAGCTGGCGAGCATGACGCGGTCAGCTCTTCGACCGGGCGAAACGGCACCGCGGCTGAGCGTGAAGCCGAGCAGAAGTTCGTCGCAGCGCTCGGCCTCCCGGACGATCTCGAAGGCGATGCGCTGCGCGGTCGGGGTTGGTCCCTCGCCCGCCGACAGGGTCGTCACCAGCCATTGCGCGGTCTCGCGGTCGACGATCCCGGTCGGCCGGCTCTCCCAGACGACATGATCGACGATGAGCGCGACGAGATAATCGGAGAATTCGCTGCAGCGCGTCGAGACCGCCCGGTCGAGCGCGGCGAGAACATCGACGACATCGCGCGTCATCACACCATCTGCCAGGATGCTGCGCTGAAGCATCTTGACGTCTTCATCGTCGATCGCGTCTTTATCCATGACGCGATCGACGAATTCACGAAGTTCATGACCAATCATCGCTTGACCCCTGTCCGGCTTTGTTTTGTGCCGGAGTGTTCCTGTTGCAGGAACACGTTGGATCGGCACTCGCCAGCAGGTGGTTAATTCGCAAATCTGAATCGATGTTCAGGTTAAACGAAGCTGATGCGACGTGGTTGCGAGGATGTTACTGGCGTGCCGTCAGACCCTGACGGGGACGCCGCCGAGCACGCCGAGCAACCACAGCACGACGACGATCGTCAGGACCAGCCCGAGCGCGCCGCCGAGGCCCGCCGTGCCGTAGCTCCGGTGGCCGTAATATCCGCCGCCGAACAAGACGATGAGCAGAACGATGATGAGAATCGTTGACATGGCGCGTTCCCTTCAGAAATCGCGTCGGCGCGTGATGCGACGACTGAATATGAACGGAGAACGTCAGTAACGACCCGCAAGTTCCACCACGGCAAGATGGGGCAGGTTAGTGTGCTGTAAGCGTGGCTTTTCTTGTCTCGACCCCGCTTGACGAAACCGGGCGGAGGCGGCGTCCTGTCGCGATGCGTAACCCATCGCCTCGAATCACCGCGTTCTGCCTGTTCGTCCTTGCCTCATGTATGGCGACCTCTGCCCATGCGCAGGACACTGCGGCCGAGGAATCCAGGCGCCGGGCCGCCAATATCGCCGCCTTCCCCGATGCCGCGCGCGCGCTCTTCGGCCAGAAGACGGCGCCTGCCGACATGCGGGCGCGGGCCATCGGCTCCTATGCGCGGGGATGCCTCGCCGGCGCGCAGGCACTGCCAGTCGACGGGCCGAGCTGGCAGGTGATGCGGCTCAATCGCAACCGCAACTGGGGCCATCCGATCCTGATCGATTATCTTGAAAAGCTCGCCCGCGACGTGCCCAGGATCAATGGCTGGCCGGGCATTCTCGTCGGCGACATCTCGCAGCCGCGTGGCGGGCCCATGCTGACCGGACACGCTTCCCACCAGATCGGCCTCGACGCCGATCTCTGGCTGACCCCGATGCCCCGCGTCCGGCTCGACAGCGAGGCGCGTGAGAACATGCCCGCCGTCAACATGGCGAGGCCCGACTGGCGCGACGTCGATCCCAGGAACTGGACGCCCGCCCAGACGAAGCTGATCAAGGCCGCCGCGAGCGAGCCCAGGGTCGAGCGCATCTTCGTCAACCCGGCGCTGAAGGTCGCGCTCTGCCGCGAGGCCGGCGCCGACCGCTCATGGCTGAACAAGGTCCGGCCGATCTGGGGCCACAACTACCATTTCCATATCCGGATGAGCTGCCCCGCCGGCATGGAGGGCTGCTCCGGCCAGGAACCGCCCAATTTCGGCGATGGCTGCGGCGAGGAGCTTTCGGGCTGGATCGAGCGCCAGCACAAGGCGATCTTCGACCCGCCCAAGCCGCGCACCGGCCCGGCCCCCAAGCCCAAGCCGCCGATGTCGCTCGACGCGCTGCCGGCCGAATGCCGGCAGGTGCTGGTGTCGCGGTGAAAGGCTTTTCTCTCCAAGCCCTCATCCTGAGACGCCTTCGGCGCTCCCTAAAGGCTGCCTGAAATGAACTGAGTAATTTCAACGGCTTCGTGTTTGCCGCCCAAGCGCCGTCATGCCGGGCGCAGCGCAGCGGAGACCCGGAAACCATGCCTGAACTTTTAAGGACCAGCGTTCCGGCATGGATTCCGGATCGGCGCCGCTAAAGCGGCTTGTCCGGAATGACGGTCCGTTGGCATAAGAGATGTGAGAAGGTCCTGAATTATTCAATTCATTTTCAGGCTCTCAGGATGAGGGCTGGAGGAAACTGCGAGGTTGCAGGGCAGCTGGCAGATGATCTCCCTACCGCCGCGGCGCCGCCCGTCCGGCGCTGTAGGCGAACGGGTCGCGCTGCGGCGTGATCGCGGGCTGGGCCTGCTCCATCCCCTCCTGGTCGAGTACGCCGGTGCCCTCGTCGTCGCCGACGATGGTCTCCTCGGTCGGCGGCACGGCGCCAGGCAGCCGTAGCGGCCCGCGCGCTTCGCTTGGCAAGGGCTCCGGCCGGTTGTAGCGCGGCGCGTTCAGCGGCTGGCTCGACAGTTCCTCGATAAAGCGCCGCTGCGATTCCAGTCCCTGACCCGGACCTGGGGACGGGCTTCGGCCATTGTGATAATTCGCCACCGGATAGCCGCCCTGCACGGCGCCCGGAGGCCGCAGGGCGTCGCTCGGCTGCCGCAGCATCCCGCCCCCCGCCACCATCGGCGCAGCGGCGCGCGGCTGCGGCAGGGGTTGAGCGGAGGAATAGGAGCGCGCCGGGTCAGGCGGCGGCAGGTTATAGTTCGGCGTGTATTTGATCACCGGCTTGCAGACGTGGCGGTTCTTGGAGTGCCGCGCGAGGTCGATGTGGAAATGGTCGTAGTGGAACATGTCGGCGCCGGGGCCGAGCACGGTCGAGAAATGTTCGCAGGCGCCCACGAAGATCTCGCGCAGGAAGTTCTGCTCTTCGGGCGAGCCGCGCCAGCCGTCCTTGACCGTGATGTTGCGCCCGTCATTGAGGCGGAAGGAGAAGACGTCGACGGCGTTGCCGAAGGCGTGCTCGGAGGTCCGGCTGGTGTTAGAGCCGTTGTTCATGGCGCGGCAGGAATAGGAGCCCGCCCGCATCTCGATCACCTGCGCGCCGAGCACGTTCTGCGCCGCCGGCTGGACCACCTCGGCGAGCCATCTGTCGGTGGTCGCAACGACCGGGCAGGACAGCGTTGCCGAACTCGTCAGCCCGATGCCGCCATTGGCGAAGGCCGAAACCTTGAGCGGCTTTTCCATGCCGCAGGTGCCCGGGCCGTCGATCGGCTTTTCGCGCAGGCTGACATAGGAGGAGAGCTGCACCTGGCGCGAGGCCATGCAGGCCGCCTCCGCCTGGTCGCGCCAGGCGGCGCGCTGCGGCTTCTGGAACTTGCCGCAGCCGGCGAGCCCTGCGCCAAGCAGGCCAAGGGCAATGAGGGCGAGATGAACGCGTCGCATACGAGTCAAATGCGACCCGCTTGGTGAACGGTTTCTCAACCGACTGAGCCCGCCGCGACACAGGCGGATTAACTTTGGCGGAGCGGTTAACCGGGCCTTAAAGGGCCGCCGCAGCCTACCGGAACGTCAATCCTTGAGTGAAGCCGGCGCCTGTTGCAGCCGGCCATGTCCGAAGCCGGCTGGCGCGCACGTCACGCCCCGTGGCAAGACAGGGTAGGCTCAGGAGACCGCAGACCCCATGACTGGCAAGGCCCGCTTCATCTTCCCCGTCGTGATGGCCTTCATGATGGCCTTTGTGGTTTCCGCCGTGATCACCTTCGTCAATCTCGGCTTCGCACCGGACTTCCTGTCGCGCTGGATGCGCGCCTTCGCCATCGCCTGGCCGAGCGCGGCCTTCGTGGCGTTCTTCGCGCTGCCGGTGGCCCGCGCGATCACCGCGGCCATCGTCGAGCGAATTGGAGAGTGAGCATGCTGCGCCTGCGCGAGATCATCGGACGGATCGCCTCCGGTAAAAGCAGTCCTCAGGCCGAACTCGCCCGCTGTCAGGCAGCGATCGACGCGGCGGAACCCGATATCCAGGCCTTCGCCAGCCGTCCCTCCAGCCTCGTCGCCGGTTCGGGACCGCTCGCCGGCATCGCCTGCGGCGTCAAGGACATCATCGACACGGCCGACCTGCCGACCGGCATGGGTTCGCCGATCTATGAGGGCTGGCGTCCGCACGCTGATGCACCGATCGTGATGGCGCTGAAGGCGGCGGGTGCGACCGTCGCCGGCAAGACCCACACCACCGCCTTCGCCTTCCTCGATCCCGCCCCGACGCATAATCCCCATGATCGGCAGGCGAGCCCGGGCGGGTCCTCGGCCGGATCAGCCGCCGCCGTCGCGGCCGGCATGGTCCCGCTCGCCATCGGCACGCAGACCGGCGGCTCGGTGGTGCGCCCGGCAGCCTATTGCGGCATCGCCGGCATCAAGCCCTCCTACGGCCTGCTGCCGACCGTCGGCGTGAAGACCTTCTCCTGGTCTCTCGACACCGTCGGCCTGATGGCCGCAAGCGCCGACGATCTCGGCCTGTCGCTGGCCGCCATCGCCGGCCGGCCCGACCTCGATTCCGCACCGGCCGACCTGAAGGGCCTGCGCCTCGGCATCCAGCGCCAGGATTTTGCCGGCGAGCCCGAGCCCGGCACCGAGGCGGCGTTGGCGCGGCTCTGCGAACTCGCGACCGCTGCGGGTGCGCGGATCGTCGAACTCGCCAGCCCATCGGCGCTAGCCGAAGCCTATTGGGCTCACGGCCCGCTTCAGGACTACGAGGCCACCCAGGCGCTGGCCTGGGAATACGCAAATCACCGCGATGCCATCGCGCCCAAGCTGCGGGCCTATCTCGACACGGCCCGCACGGTCACGCCGGCGCAGTATGACGAGGCCCGGCGGCTCTCGCGCCGGGGCCGCGACGCCGCGCGCGGTCTTTTCGCGGAGGTGGATGTCGTGCTCGCCTATGCCGCGCCCGGCGAGGCGCCCGCGACCCGCGATTCCACCGGCGATGCGCGCTTCAACCGGCTTTGGACGCTGCTCGGCTCGCCCTGCCTGACGATCCCGGTCATGCGCGGGCCGCGCGGGCTGCCAGTAGGGGTGCAGATTATCGCCGGCTTCGGCGCCGACGCGCATGTCATAGCTGTGGCGAAGGCCTTGGAAAAGCTTGTGACAGCAACCGGCTAGTTCAATCTGTCCCCAAGTGAAATCAAACGCTTAACACAATTTTAAGCATACTCTTGGCTCGCCATCGGTCCGTCACGCTCGCGCCCTCTTGCGGCCACCGCCAATTCTGCTAGCGTCATGTCAGGTCAACGACAAAAGGAGGATGCGATGAGCCTCACGCTAAGTCTCGACCGATTGGCGATGGGCGCGGCTTTCGTGTTCGTGATCGCGATCGTTTTCGGAGCGTTCTGACTGAGGTCAGTCTCGAGTCTGAAGGACCACAAGAGCCATTGGAAGACGCCGCCGGATGTGGGTCCGGCGGCGTTTTTCGTTTTGATCCGTGGACATTCGAAGCAGGCCGGTCAGCTTTCCGGGCAGGGATTCTCGGTGACCTCCCACGACATCATGTTGATCACCCGCCCGCAGGCGGCCAGTCGCCGGCCCTGGCTGGTCCGGATGCAGGCCGTGGCGCCTTCCGCGATCTTGCGGCCGTCGCTCCAGCAGAAGCACAACGGTTCCGGGGCCTGCGCCAGGCGAGGCCGATCGAGCGCGATCGCCGGCTCGCCGGCCTGAGAAGCGGCCGTCATTGCCAACAGCATGGCGATGGATGCCAGCCAGGGCGGCTGTGCCCTTGGATAATGTCTGCGGGGTATCATGCACATGGCCAGATCCCTCGGTCGCCGGGAACGCCTACACCGTGCGAAGACTAGCATGTTGGGCAACCGCGCCCAAGTCGCGAGCGAGTCCTTCCATTTTCGTCGACACGATGTACGACTTTAGTCGTAGTCGCTTTCGGGAATCGCTCTTGTATCGCTCGGGCCGGCCAACCATATTGGCGCCAAGAAGGCTCGAGGGGAGCCTCAGGAGGAAGCATGTCTCTCATCTCGCTTGCCCGTCGCGGCCGGGTTGTTGCCGTTCTCGCAGGCGCCTTGTTGCTCGTTCCGGTTCTCGCCGAGGCGCGGCCCGGTGGCGGCAAGAGCGTCGGCAGCCGTGGCTCGCGCACCGAATCCGCGCCTGCCCGCACCGATACCGCGCCCAACGGCGCCCAGCCCTTCCAGCGTAGCGCGACCCCGTCGCCGGCGGCTCCCGCCGCGGCAGGCGCCGCTAGCGCAGCCGCCTCGCAGGCGGCCCGCCCGTCGATGGCGCGCAACCTGATGATGGGCCTTGGCGCCGGCCTGCTCGGCGCGGGCCTGTTCGGCCTGCTCTCGGGCTCGGGCTTCTTTGCCGGTCTTGCCTCCCTCGCGGGGGTCTTCGGCTTCCTGCTGCAGATCGCCCTGATTGGCGGCGCCATCTGGCTCGCTCTGCGCTTCTTCCGTCGCCGTTCCGAGCCGCAGCTCGCCATGGCCGGCGGACCTTCGGCTCGCGAGGCCTACCAGCCGCCGCAGCAGCCGATGAACCCGATGGGCGGTGGCACCGCTCAGGCACGGCCCGCTGTCCAGACCGTGCCGATCCAGATCTCGGGTGAGGACTTCAGCGCTTTCGAGCGCCTGCTCGGCGAGATCAACACCGCCTATTCCAACGAGGACGAGGCCGGTCTGCGCCAGCGCACCACGACGGAGATGTTCGGCTACTTCGACGAGGATCTCTCGGGCAACGCCAAGCGCGGCCTCGTCGACCGCGTCACCGACGTTAAGCTGCTGCAGGGCGACCTCGCCGAGGCCTGGCGCGAGGGCAATGCCGAATACGCAACCGTCGCGATGCGCTTCAGCCTGATCAACGCGCTCTATGAGCGCAGCTCCGGCAAGGTCGTCGAAGGCAATGCGACCGCGAGCCAGGAGGTCACGGAGCACTGGACCTTCCTGCGCGAGCGCGGCGGCGCCTGGAAGCTCTCAGGCATCCAGACGGCGGCCTGATCGGCGCCACATGAATATCAGGACGGCCGGGGCAACCCGGCCGTTTTTCGTTGCGCGGGTTTTGGGTGTCGCGGCGCGGCGATCCGTCCTATAGGGCGATCAAGTCAATCTGGAACCACGCCGTCATCCCGGACAAGCGGCGTCAGCCGCGCCGATCCGGGATCCATCACAGGGCGACACGGTGCTCTAGGATGGATCCCGGATCTCCGCTTCGCTGCGTCCGGGATGACGCAGCGGTTCTATCGCGATCTCTCATAAGACGGAGTTTTCCCTCATGACCGACATGCGTCTCGTCGTCGTCGGCGCCGCCGGGCGCATGGGCCGGATGCTGATCAAGGCGATCCATGAGACGGAAGGCTGCGTGCTGTCGGGCGCGATCGAGCGGCCGGGCTCGCCCGCGCTCGGTCAGGATGCGGCGGTCCTCGCCGGCCTGCCCGCAGGCGGCGTGCTGGTGACCGACGAGGCACTGCCGGCCTTCGTCGATGCCGAGGGCGTTCTCGATTTCACCTCGCCCGACGCCACGGTCGAATTCGCGACGCTCGCCGCCCAGGCCCGCATCGTCCATGTCGTCGGCACGACCGGCCTTGAGCCGCATCATCTGGCCAAGCTCGAGGCCGCCGCCCGTCACGCCGCCATCGTCCGCTCCGGCAATATGAGCCTCGGCGTCAATCTGCTGGCCGGCCTGGTGCGCAAGGTCGCGGCCACGCTCGGCACCGACTGGGACATCGAGATCGTGGAGATGCATCACCGCATGAAGGTCGATGCGCCCTCAGGCACCGCTGTCATGCTCGGCGAGGCGGCGGCCGAAGGGCGATCGGTCGATCTCGCGGACACCCGCGTCGCCGTCCGCGACGGCCAGACCGGCGCGCGCGTGCCCGGCACGATCGGCTTCGCGGCGCTGCGCGGCGGAACGGTCGTCGGCGACCACAAGGTAATCTTCGCCGGCGCCGGCGAGCGGCTGGAACTCAGCCATGTCGCCGAGGATCGCGGCCTGTTCGCGCAAGGCGCAGTCAAGGCCGCGCTTTGGGGCAGGGGCCGCAAGCCGGGTCTTTATTCGATGGCCGACGTCCTCGGCCTCGACACGCTCTGAGCACGATGGCGACGCGCCTTCAGGTTACTCCTGGCGTCGTTCACTGGCCGGGCTATCTTGGCTCCGATGCGCAGGCCGCGCTGGTGGCGGACCTGCGCGAGGCGGCGCGGCAGGCACCGTTCTTCCAGCCGCGTATGCCGAAGACCGGAAAACCCTTTTCGGTGCGCATGACCAATTGCGGAAGCCTCGGCTGGGTCTCGGACCAGAGCGGCTATCGCTACCAGCCCTTGCACCCCGACACGGGCGCACCCTGGCCGCCGTTGCCGCCGGTCCTGCTGCAGGCGTGGCGCGAACTTGCGGGCTATCCGCATCCGCCGGAAGCCTGCCTGGTCAATTTCTACGAGCCGGGCGCGAAGATGGGCCTGCATCAGGACCGGGACGAAGAGGATTTCGACGCGCCCGTGCTGTCGCTCTCGCTCGGGGACACCGCGCTCTTCCGCATCGGCGGCACCGCGCGCGGCGGCAAGACGGTCTCGCTCAGGCTGGCATCCGGCGATGCCCTGCTGTTTGGCGGCGAGGCGCGGCTGGCCTTTCACGGCATAGACCCCATCCTCGCCGGCTCCTCGGCCCTGCTGCCGCAGGGCGGACGGATCAATCTGACGTTGAGGCGGGTGACGAAGCCGGAATGATCCCCGTCATAGCGAGCGCAGCGAAGCAATCCAGAGGGCTCGCGCAATCCTCCTGGATTGCTGCGCTGCGCTCGCAATGACGAGGATCATTCTTTGCCCGGCAGCGCCGGAAACGACCAGCCGAACAGGATCGAGCCCGCGCGCAGGCCAAAACCAATCGCGATGCCGGCAGCCATCACCAGAAGGGGCTCGATCACGAGCAGGGACAGCCCCGCCGTCATCGCCGCGCCCGCCGCCGCGGCGGTGACGTAGAAATCCCGGCTCCACAGCACCATCGGCCGGTCGCCGGCCAGGATGTCGCGCAGGATGCCGCCGAAGGTACCGGTCATCGCGCCGAGCGCGACCGACGACAGCGGCGAGATGCCGGCATCGAGCGCCCGCAGCGTACCGGCGACGGCAAACAGCGCCATGCCCGCCGCATCGGCCCAGATCAGCAGGCGCTTGCCGGCCCAGCCGTCGAGCATACCGGGCCTGACATAGGCCGTTCCCCAGGCGCAAAGCGCGACCGCCGTGCAGACCAGCACGTCGAACGGGTCGCGCACCCAGAACACGACACGGCCCAGCAGGAGATCACGCAGCGTGCCGCCGCCGACGCCGGTGACGGTCGCAAGCAGGATGAAGCCGAACGGGTCCATGCCCTTGCGGGCGGCCACCAGCGCGCCGGTCAATGCGAAGACGGCGACGCCGGCGGCCTCGAGCACCGCTTACTCGCCCGATGATGCTGCGGGAGAGACCGGCTCGGGCGGCTTCGGGGCGCCGGCCGAGACGCCGACCAGTGCGGGTCTCAGCACGCGCTCGCCGATCTTGTAGCCGGACTGAACGACCTTCGAGACCATGCCTTTGGGAGTCTCGGCGTCGGGCGCCTCGAACATCGCCTGGTGCAGGTTCGGGTCGAACTTCTCGCCCTGGGGGTCGATCCGGCGCACGCCATGACGCTCCAGCGTCTTGAGCAGGTCGCGCTCGGTCAGCTCGACGCCTTCGATAAGCGCCGTCAGCGCCGCTTCCTCGGCCGCACGGGCGCTCTCGGGCACGCTTTCCAGCGCACGGCGCAGATTGTCGGCCGAAGCGAGCATGTCGCGCGCGAAGCTCGTCACCGCATAGGCCTTGGCGTCGCCGATCTCGCGCTCGGTCCGGCGCCGCAGATTTTCCATGTCGGCCAGCGTCCGCAGCAGCTTGTCCTTCAGATCGTCGCGTTCGGCCTCGATCCGGGCGAAATTAGCCTGGATGATCTCTTCGGGCGACAGCGTCGCGGTCTCGTCGATGGCGGGCTCGGCGTTCGGGTTGTCCGTCGCAGGCTGCTGCGTCATGGCGTGATCCAATTCCTATTGTAGCGGGCAGTCCGCCTGACAAAGTTTGCGGATTGCATTCCGGGCCGATATCGGGGTTCGCGCCGGCGAAATCAAGCGCGGACGGCCGCCTTGGGCTTCGCCGCCGCCTTGTCGTGCCAGAAGGCGAAGACCTCCAGCAGCGCCTTGCGGATGGTAAGCTGGCGCGCCGTCGAGACGATCTTCGCATTGGTCAGGTCGGTGACGTAGAACACGTCGACCGCCTTTTCGCCGAAGGTTGCGATATGGGCGGAGGCGATGTTGAGGTTGAGCTTCCCGATCGCCGTGGTGAGGTCGTAGAGCAGGCCCGGCCGGTCGAGGCCTGAAACCTCCAGCACCGTGTGCCGGGCCGACAATACGTTGTCGATGATGACCTCCGGCGCCACCTGGAAGGTCTGTCCGCGCGGCGGCGGCGCCCGCCTTTGCGCTACGAGATCGGCGATCTTGATCTCGCCCTTCAGCGCGCGCTCGATCGCGGCCGCGATCCGCTCGGCCCGGCGCAGTTCGTCCTCGTCGCGGTCGAAGGCGCGCGAGACCGAGATCGTGTCGAGCACCAGCCCGTCCGTCGTCGTGAAGATCTGCGCATCGACGATGTTGCCGCCGGCCGCAGCGCACGCCCCCGTAACGATCGCCAGCAGGCGGGGGTGGTCCGGCGCCAGGATGGTGAGCGCCGTCACGCCGCGGAACTGGTCGGTCTCGACCAGCGTCGCCGTGGTGCGGCCCGCCTCCTCGGCTTCCCTCAGGAAGCGGGCATGTTTCTCCTGCTCGGCGACGTCCACCTTGATCCAGTAGGCCGGGTAGTGCCGGGCGAGATAGGCGTCGCGCGCGGCCTCGTCCCAATCGGCCAGGCGCTCTTTCAAGGCATCCTGCTTCTTCTCGACCCGCGCCTTGCGCTCGATCACCGAATGGCCGCCGGCTAGCACGATCTCGGTCTCGTAATAGAGCGTACGCAGGAGCTGGCCCTTCCAGCCGTTCCAGACGCCAGGGCCGACCGCCTTGATGTCGGCGACCGTCAGGATCAGCAGCAGCTTCAGCCGCTCCAGCGTCTGCACGATCGCAGCGAAGCTCTCGATCGTCTTGGGATCGCCGAGGTCGCGGCTCTGCGCCACGGTCGACATGTCCAAATGGTGCTCGACCAGCCAGGCTGCGGTCTCGGTCTGCCCCTCGGTCAGCCCCAGCCGCGGCCCGAGCTTGCGGGCGATGATGGCGCCTGCGATCGAATGGTCCTCCAGGCGGCCCTTGGCGATGTCGTGCAGGAACAGCGCGACATAGAGCGCGCGCCGGTTGGCGACGGTCGGCATGATCTCGTTGGCGAGCGGGTGTTCGATCTCGAGCACGCCGGCATCGATCTCGGCCAGCACGCCGATGGCGCGGATCAGGTGCTCGTCGACCGTGTAGTGGTGATACATGTTGAACTGCATCATCGCGACGACGCGGCCGAAATCGGGCACGAACTTGCCGAGCAACCCGGACTCGTTCATCCGCCGCAGCACGGCTTCGGGGGAGCGCCGCGCCGTGAGGATCTCCAGGAAGATCCGGTTCGCCTCCTTGTCGTTGCGCAGTTGCGGCGTGACGAGCCGCAAGGACTGCGTCACCAGCCGGCTGGCATCGGGATGGATCGCGAGGTCGTCGCGGCTGGCGATCTCGTAGAGCCGGATCAGGTTGACCGGATCGCGCCTGAAGGCATCGCCATCGACGACGCAGAGCCGCTGGCTCTTCAGCGTGAAGTCGGGATGGCCCAGCGCCCGGACCCGGCGGCGCTTCGAGAACGAGCCGAGCAGGCGGCTGAGCGTCGCGCGCCGCTTCTGCTGGCGCGCCTCCAGAGCCGCGCAGACGATCGCGGTCAGATCGCCGACATCTTTTGCGACGAGGAAATACGCCTTCATGAAGCGCTCGACCGGCGCCTGGCCGCTGCGCCCGGCATAGCCGATCGCGGCCGCGACCTGCCGCTGCAGGTCGAAGGAGAGCCTTTCCTCCGAGCGGCCGGTGATGAAATGCAGCCAGCAGCGTACCCGCCAGAGGAACTCCTCCGAGCGCTGGAACATCAGCAATTCCTTGGCGTCGAACAGGCCGGCCTCGACCAGATCGCCGACATCCTCGACGCGGTAGGCGTATTTCGCGATCCAGAACAGGGTGTTGAGATCGCGCAGGCCGCCCTTGCCGTCCTTGACGTTGGGCTCGACCAGATAGCGCGAGGTACCCGCCCGGCGCACGCGCGTCTCGCGCTCGGCGAGCTTGGCCTCGGTGAAGGCCGGCGCCGTGCCCTCCACCACCTCGGCATTGAACCGGCGCACCATCTCCTCGAACAGCGCTTTGTCGCCGGTGAGGAAGCGCGCCTCGAGCAGGGCGGTCCGGATCGTCATGTCGGCCCGCGCCTCGCGCACGCAGTCGTCGACCGAGCGAACCGAATGACCGACCTTCAGCTTCAGATCCCAGAGCGGATAGAGCATCGCCTCGACCACGCTCTCGCCCCAGGCGGTCTGCTTGTGCGGGAACAGGAACAGCAGATCGACATCCGAGCCCGGCGCCAGCGTGCCGCGGCCATAGCCGCCGACGGCGACGACGGCGATCCGTTCCGACTGGGACGGATTGATCGCCGGATAGAAATACTCCGTAGCCGCCACATGCAGGCAAGCGAGGACGCCGTCCATCGTCGCCGAAATGCGCTGCGCGCAGGCGAGCCCATTGCGCGGCCCGGCAAGTAGCGCCCTGGCCGAAGCATGACCCTCGTCGAGCACGCGACGCAGGCCGGCCACCAGCTCCTGGCGCATGTCGGCTTGCGGCGGCTTGCCGAGGCCCGAAATCAGCCTCGCGACCGCGCGCGCCGGATTGTCGAGAACGTCAGTGAGCACGAAACGCGGCTGATCGGCGACGGAAGACACGGCGACGGACCTTCGGAATGCGGCCGGTTCGGCCTCTGCCAGCTCTGCTGGTAACATGGGGAGGGGATTCGCAAGAAAGATTAAATACACAGAACCTGACGTAGAATTATCTATTCGACGTTTCCTGTCGTCCTGTTTGACAAACAGAACGTGCGGACCTACAAGACGGATACGCGCCGATTTGAGCCAGCAGCTTGCGGGCGCGAAACAAGTGCAGCTAAAGCGTCGGGGCGCAGGTCGAGCAGTCATGTTCGGCCCGATCCCTTCGCATAACTCGAAACGAAGGGACTTCCGTCATGACCATTTTCTCGCGCCGTATCGTGCTTGCCGGCCTGGCTACAGCCTCGCTAGCGTTCGCCGCATCGAACGCCACGGCCCAGTCGCCCAAGGAAATCCGGATCGACTACGCCACCTATAATCCCGTCAGCCTGGTGCTGAAGGAGCGCGGAATCCTGGAGAAGGCGCTGGCGCCCGAGGGCATTACCGTCCGCTGGGTGCAGTCGGCCGGCTCCAACAAGGCACTCGAATTCCTCAATGCCGGTTCGCTCGACTTCGGCTCGACCGCCGGCGCCGCCGCCCTGATCGGCAAGATCAACGGCAACCCGATCAAGTCGATCTACGTCTATTCGCGGCCGGAATGGACGGCGCTGGTCACCGGCGCCAAGAGCGAGATCTCCAAGGTCTCCGACCTCAAGGGCAAGCGCGTCGCCGTCACCCGCGGCACCGACCCGCACATCTTCCTGGTGCGTGCTCTGGCGGAGGCCAAGCTGACCGAGAAGGACGTCAAGCTCGTCCTGCTGCAGCATGCCGACGGCCGTCTCGCGCTGGAGCGCGGCGATGTCGATGCCTGGGCCGGGCTCGACCCGCTGATGGCGGCAGCCGAGGTCGAGGCCGGCGCAAAACTGTTTCACCGCAAGGCGGCCGACAACACCTGGGGCGTGCTGAACGTGCGCGAGGCCTTTGCCGCCGAGCAGCCGGCGCTCGTTCGCAAGGTGATCGCCGCCTATGAGGAGGCGCGCGCCTATGCGCTGGCGAACCCGGCCGAGCTGAAGAAGACGCTGGTCGACTATACCAAGCTCTCCGAGGCCGTGATCGAGCGCCAGCTGACCCGCACCGAGCTGACCCATTCCAGCATCGGCCAGGCCCAGGCCGACACGATCGTCGCGGCTGGCCTCGCTTTGCAGGATGCCGGCGTCCTGCCCGCGACCACGGATATCAAGGCAGTGGTCGATGCGCTGCTCGACCGGCGCTTCGCCGCCGCCAGCAACTGACTCAGGCGGTGACTTTGGACGAGGAGGCGCGGGGAACCCCTCTCCTGTAAGGAGAGGGGCAGGGGTGAGGTGATGGCCGTTGGACCAGTGAAGCGGTTATGTTCGCTAGAGCTGCGGATAGGTGGCGCTTCATGCGAAGAAGGGCCGACCCCTCACCCTGCCCTCTCCCTCCGGGAGAGGGTTCTCCGTCGAGGCAAAAGAGTCTGGCCGACCTTGCATGAGCATACTTGCCCCTGCCACGATCGAGGATACCGTCGTCAGGTCTGACCCGGCGCCGCGCGCGCGCCGCCGCCTCGCCCTGGCCGGGCTCGTCCTGCCGATCCTGCTTGCCATCACCTGGGAGGTCCTGGTCAGGGCCGGCATCGCAAACGGCCGGCTGATGCCACCGCCGAGCGTCGTGGCTAAGACACTCTGGGGCCTCGCGGCCTCGGGCGAACTGCTGACACATGCGGCGGCGACGCTCTGGCGCGTCGCGGCGGGTTTTGGGCTTGGAGCCGGCGTCGGCACCGTGCTCGGTGCGATCACCGGCGCCCTGCCGGTGGCTCGTGGCCTGCTCGACCCGACGCTGCAGGCGTTGCGCGCGATCCCGTCCATCGCCTGGGTGCCGCTGTTCATCCTGTGGTTCGGCATCTTCGAGGCGTCGAAAGTGGCGCTGATCGCGGTCGGCGTGTTCTTCCCGGTCTATCTCGGCGTCGCCGCCGCGATCCAGGGCATCGACCGCAAGATCATCGAAGTCGGCCGCGTCTTCAGGCTCGGGCGCCTCGCCATGGTCAGGCGGGTGATGCTGCCGGCGATCCTGCCGGCCTGGTTCACGGCTTTGCGCTCGGGGCTGGGGCTGGGCTTCATGTTCGTGGTCGCGGCCGAGATCATGGGCGCCAGCGAAGGCCTCGGATACCTGCTCGTGGACGGCCAGCAGCTCGGCCGTCCCGACACCATCATCGCGGCCATCATCAGCTTCGCCGTGCTCGGCAAGCTGGCAGATGCGCTGCTTCTCGCCATCACGCGGCCTTTCCTCGCCTGGCAGGACACGGCACGCGGCACGCTCTAGAAAGTCACCCCGATGCTAAGCTTCGAGGCGCTCTCGAAAACCTATGCGGACGGCACCCATGCGCTGTCCGGCATCACGGCCAGCGTCGGCCAGGGCGAGATCCTCTCGCTCGTCGGCGGCTCCGGTTGTGGCAAGACCACGCTGCTGCGGCTGATTGCCGGGCTCGACCGGCCCAGCTCCGGCGCCATCCTGCTCGACGGGGAGGCGATCACCGAGCCGCGTGCCGATGTCGGCGTGATCTTCCAGGAGCCGCGGCTCTTCCCCTGGCTCGACGTCGCCGACAACGTCTCCTTCGGCCTGTCGCATCTGTCGGCCTTCGAGCGCGAGGGGCTGGTCGCCAACGCCCTCGTCCGCGTCGGCCTCGCCGGCTACGAGAAGCGCTGGCCGCGCGAGCTCTCGGGCGGGCAGCAGCAGCGCGTCGCCATCGCCCGCGCGCTGATCACGAGGCCGAAACTGCTGCTGATGGACGAGCCCTTCTCGGCGCTCGACGCCACGACCCGTGCAAGCCTCCATGGCCACCTGCTGGCGCTCTGGGACGAGAGCCGGCCGACGATGGTGATGGTGACGCATGACGTCGAGGAGGCGGTGACGCTCGCCGACCGCATCATCGTGATGCAGCCCAAGCCCGGCCGCATCTTCGACGAACTGGACAACCCGCTCGCCCGCCCGCGCGACCGGCTCTCGCCGGCCTTCGAGGCGCTCAAGCGCGAAGCCCTGCGCACGCTCGACCGCTCCCTGCGCGACGAGGCCCCGCTTCAGAACAAGACGGCCGAGACGGCGGGGATGTGGTGGTAGGATCAGGTTCCGCGAAAGACGTATTGGCCTCATGTTACGCGAGGGTCTATCAGCGGGTCAGACAGGCTCAACCGAGACCGAGGTACGATTCCATGGACGTGACCGCTCTCCGCGCGATGCAGGCTCCGCTCAAGGATGCCTATCGCACCGACCCCGACGCCGGAATCGTCACGCTCAAGGCCAAGGGGGAGCTCGACGACCAGCACATCGCCTGCAAGGTCGAGACCGGCCGCGCCATCGCGCTGGCGGGCCTGCACCCGGCGACGGGTGGCTCGGGCGCCGAACTCTGTTCGGGCGACATGCTGCTGGAGGCGCTGGTCGCCTGTGCGGGCGTGACGCTGAAGGCGGTCGCGACCGCGCTCGAGATCGACCTCAAGAAGGGCGTGGTTCACGCCGAAGGCGATCTCGATTTCCGCGGCACGCTCGGCGTCGCCAAGGACGCGCCCGTCGGCTTCAAGGCGATCCGCCTTTCCTTCGACGTCGAGACCGACGCGCCGCAGGAGAAGCTGGATACGCTGCTCAAGCTGACCGAACGCTATTGCGTGGTGTTCCAGACGCTGAACGTGAAGCCGGAGCTGAGTGCGGTGTTGAAGGTGGGGTGATCAATCCGGCCGCGGGACGAGTCGCAATAGTCTGCGCTGTGCCCGCGCGAGGAAGCGCTTCCTGACTTCCCGCAGCACGCCTGGCGGCAGCATGCCATAGGCTACGCTCGAGAGATCGGAGCCTGGCAGAATGCGCAGATCTGGCCCCGGCCAAAGAAAGACATTGGCCTCCGTCAACATGATCCAGGACCGCTCGCCGTCCAGACCGAGGCGGCGCTTTGCGATGGCCGGAATCTCGACGGCGTCGTTTGCCTCAAGCGGAGGTGAATGGGTGATCGGCAGCGCGTAAACGCGGGTTTGGCCCGATTCGTCGGCGATCGTGACGACAACCGCCGCGGGCCTGTCTTTTGGCGCCTCCTCGCGGCCACGTGCCGCCTCTCGCTTCCGGAGATAGGCGTAGCGGATCACGAGCCCGGGAACGGGCGCTGGCCAAGTCAAAATTTCCAATCCGCGAGTTCGGCGTCGAGATGTTCGTAGCCGGGCGGAACCTCGGCCTGCGCGATCAGCGCCAGTTCTTCATCGCTGAGTTCCTCGGCCAGAACGACGCGACGATCCCGGCGCAGCAGGCGTTCATACTCGCCGGCCGAGATCACCACCAGACGATCACGCCCGTTCTTTGTGATCGTGACAGGCTCGGCCAAAGCCTTGTCCGCCAGCGAGCCATAGTTCTTGATGAAATCAGCCGTCGTTACTCGCATGGCCGCCTCCCAAAGATGTGTATTATACACATAATATGAATTAGAGCTGCCCGCCAGCCTCACTCCGCCGCATCCTTGAGCGCCGCCCCTTTCGCAAAGGGCAGCGTCGGCTCGGCCCTCGCCTCGTCGAACTCCAGCGCGCCGATCCTTTCGGCCCGGCCTGTGACCTTGCCGGCCGAGGTCCTGATCTGGACGACGTCCTCCTGGGCCTGGCGGAAATGGCTGTCGAGACGGTCGACGCGCTCGCCGAGCCGCCGGACGTCGTCGAGCAGCTTGCCGACCTCGGTCTGGATCACCTGCGCCTCCTCGCGCATCCGGGCGTCGCGCACCAGCGACTGCATCAGCTGGATGGCCAGCGCCAGCAGCGAGGGCGAGACGATCATGATGCGGGCGCGATGCGCCTTCTGGATCACGTCGTCGAAATGCTCGTGCAGGTCTGCATGGATCGATTCCGACGGCACGAAGAGCAGCGCCATGTCCTGGGTCTCGCCGGGCAGGAAATAGCGCTCTGCGATGTCCTTCACATGCACGCCGACATCGTTGCGCACGCGTGCGCCGGCGGCTTTCCTCGCCTCCTCGCCGCGCGCCTCGCGCAGCAGGGTGAAACTCTCCAGCGGGAATTTCGCGTCGATGACGAGCCCGCGCCCGTCGCCGGGCAGCGTCACCATGCAATCGGGCCGCTTGCCGTTGGAGAGCTGCGGCTGGAAGGCGAAGAAGCCGGCCGGCAGGCCGTCGCGGATGATCGCCTCCATCCGGCCCTGGCCATAGGCGCCGCGCGCCTGCTTGTTGGAGAGCACGTCCTTCAGCGTCACCACCTCGGAGGTCAGGTCGGTCAGGTTCTTCTGGGCCGAGTCGATCACGGCGAGCCGCTCCTGAAGCCTGCCGAGGCTTTCCGAGGTCTGGCGGACATTCTGTTCCAGCCCCTGTCCGACCTTGTGACTCAGGCCGTCCATCCGGTCGGCGACGAGGCGGGCGAGGTCGCCCTGCCGCGTCGACAGGATCTCGGCCATGGACTGCATCCGGCCGGCGAGCTCGGATTGCAGGCGATTCATCTCGGCGACCTTGTCGTCCATCTCGCGGGTTCGTTCGCCCGCCATCGCCGCCTCGATCGCGCGGCTGCGCGCGTTCCGCCAGGACGAAACGACGACCATCAGGAGCAGCAGCAGGCTAACGCCCACGAAGCCGAAAGCCGCCTCCGCCCAGGTCACGGGGCGGTCGAGCAGGATGAAGGCGATCTCTCTCATGGTGAGACGGTAATCGATTCGGGTGAATGAATTCGAACGAAAGCGGAACAGTTTGACCGGCCGCGCGCAAGGGCTTATGTCGCCGGGTCGTCACCAAAAACCGCACAGAAGCCCTTCCATGGCCATCCGCCCGCTCATCATCCTGCCCGACGCCCAGCTTCGCCTGGTCTCGACCCCGGTCGAGGAGATCACGCCCGAAATCCGCACCCTCGTCGGCGACATGTTCGAGACGATGTATGACGCGCCGGGCATCGGCCTTGCCGCCATCCAGATAGGCGTCCCCTGGCGCGTGGTGACGCTCGACGTCGCCAAGCGTGCCGCTGGCGAGACAGAGGACAGCGAAGCGGAGGAAAACGCGGAAGCGCAGGAAAAGCGCGATGCCCAGCCGCGCAATCCGATGGCCTTCATCAATCCGGAGATCACCTGGTCCTCCGATGAGATGAACGTCCACGAGGAGGGCTGTCTCTCGATCCCGGAGTATTACGAGGAGGTCGAAAGGCCCGCCGCCATCAAGGTCCGCTACATGGATCTCGAGGGCAAGACGCAGGCGATCGATGCCGACGGCATCCTCGCCACCTGCCTGCAGCACGAGATCGACCATCTCAACGGCGTGCTCTTCATCGACCATCTCTCGCGCCTGAAGCGCGAGCGCGTCACCAAGCGCTTCGCCAAGATGGCCAAGCGCGAGAACGCGGCCTAAACGAGCAGGAACACGCGTCATTCCGGACAAGCCGCGCAGCGGCGCCGATCCGGAATCCATGATCGAGCACGCAGTGTCATACGATGGATTCCGGGTCTCCGCTTCGCTGCGCCCGGAATGACGGCAAGGTTGAGGTAGTATCGAATACATGACCCTTCGCGTCATCTTCATGGGCACGCCCGATTTCGCCGTGCCGACGCTGACCGAGATTATCGGGCAGGGGCACGAGGTCGTGAGCTGCTATACGCGCGCTCCGGCGCAGGCCGGTCGCGGGCTGGAGCTGAAGCCGTCGCCGGTCCAGCGCGCTGCCGAGCGCTTCGGTATCCCGGTCTTCACGCCAAAGAGCCTGCGGACGGACGAGGCCGCCGAGACCGTCGCCTCGCATCAGGCCGATGTGGCGGTTGTCGTCGCCTATGGCATGATCCTGCCCCAGGCGATCCTCGATTTGCCCGAGCTCGGCTGCCTCAACCTCCATGGCTCGCTGCTGCCGCGCTGGCGCGGCGCCGCGCCGATCCAGCGGGCGGTCATGGCGGGCGATGCCGAGAGCGGCGTCTGCGTCATGAAGATGGAAGCCGGCCTCGACACCGGCCCGGTCGGCATGGTCGAGAAACTTGTCATCGGTCCGGACATGACGGCGGGCGAACTGCACGACGCGCTGGCCCCGCTCGGCGCCGACCTGATGGTGCGCGCACTCGCCGCGCTCGGACGCGGGGCCTTGCGCTTCACGCCGCAGCCGGAGGAGGGCGTGACCTATGCCGCCAAGCTCGGCAATGCCGAAGGCCAGCTGAACTGGGCGCGTCCGGCGCGACAGCTGCATGACCTCGTGCGTGGCCTCTCGCCCTTTCCAGGAGCCTATGCCGAGATCGACCTCGGCAAGGGTGCGGAGCGGCTGAAGGTGCTGCGCACGGCGCTGGCCGGCGGCGCGGCCGAGCCGGGCACGCTTCTCGACGGCGAGGGCACGATCGCCTGCACCGAGGGCGCGGTGAAGCTCCTCCAGGTCCAGCGCGCCGGCGGCAAGCCGATGAGCGGCGCGGAGTTCCTGCGCGGCGCGCGGCTCGCTGCCGGCAGCAAGCTCTGATGCCGCGCTACAAGCTCGTCATCGAATATGACGGCACGCCGTTTTCGGGCTGGCAGCGCCAGCTCAACGGCCCGTCAGTGCAGCAGAGCGTCGAGGAATCGGTCGAGGGCTTCTGCGGCCATGCCGTGCGCCTACACTGCGCCGGGCGCACCGATGCCGGCGTGCATGCGACGCATCAGGTCGCCCATGTCGATCTCGACCGGGAGTGGCGCACCGATGTCGTCCGCGACGCGACCAATGCCCGGCTCAAGCACCTGCCGGTCGCCGTGCTGAGCGCGGAGGCCGTCGGCGACGATTTCGACGCCCGCATCTCCGCGCGGCGGCGCCATTACATCTACCGTATCCTCGATCGCCGCGCCCAACCCGGGCTTGACCGCGACAGGCTCTGGCATGTGCCGATGACGCTCGATCACGAGGCGATGGACCGCTCCGCCAAGGCGCTGCTCGGCCATCACGACTTCACCGCCTTCCGCGCCGCCGAATGCCAGGCCAACGGGCCGATGCGGACCCTCGACCGCTTCGACGTGGCGCGCGAGGGCGACGAGATCGTGGTCTACGCCCATGCCCGCTCCTTCCTGCATCATCAGGTCCGCTCGATGGTCGGCTGCCTGAAGATGGTCGGCGCGGGCCGCTGGCCGGAAAACAAGCTCGGCAAGGTACTGGCGGCGAAGGATCGCTCGCAATGCGCGGCTTTGGCACCGCCTTGTGGGCTTTATCTGGCGGGCGTGGATTACTGACTTAGAACCCCCAGAGCCCGAGCAGTCTCGCGACGCCCAACTGCCCCAGAAAACTCGCGCAGACGATCATCAGGGCGACGCCACGCTCGGCACCGAGCGTCGCCTTCGCCGTGGCATAGCGCAGTTTTGCCACGATCGCCGCGAAGGCGAGCCAGTGCATCGTGGCGATGGTCGGCGTCGACCAGCCGATCGCATGGACAGCCGCAGGAACGGCCAGCAGGCTGGCGGCGAGGATCTCGGTCCAGTTCCAGGCGATGATGAAGCCCGACAGGGCCGGAGAGCGCAGTAATGGCGGCGCGAGCGCAATCAGCAGGGCCGGCACGCAAAGGAACGCCGCCACCTGGGAAACCAGAACGGCGATCACCAGCGGCGTCGAGTGAAACAGGCCTTCGCTGTTGGGCAGGCCGGACATCGTCCGTTCGGCTGCAAGCACGGCGACCATGGCCGGAACCGTCAGCACGGCAGCGCCATAGGAGCGCAGGAAGCCCTCGCTCGAGAGATCGAGTTCCGGCAGTGCCTTCGCGCCCTGCGACATCAGCCGCCACGAACCGCGCAGCGAGCGCGCAACATCTTCCGCAGCCAGTGCCATGGCAGACACTCCAAATGGCCCAACTTAGACTTTCGTCTAAGGAGCATATTGGCAGCTTGCCGGCGGCGGTCAAGCCCTATGCTGCACTGCAAAATAAATGTTCAGCAGGCGGTGCGTGATCGCTTCGAGCGCGACGAGATCGGCCACCGCGACCCGCTCGTCGATCTGATGCATCGTCTGGCCGACGACGCCGTATTCGACCACCGGGCAGTAGCTCTTGATGAAGCGCGCATCCGAGGTGCCGCCGGTCGTGGACAGGGCAGGGCGCTGGCCTGTCTCGGCTTCGACCGCATCCGCGATCATCGCGACGAAGGGACCGGGCTCGGTGAGAAAGGCGACGGCGTTGGTCGGCTCGAAGGTCAGGTCGTAGCGCACCGAGTTTCCGGCCGCCTCACGGATGCGCCGTTCGATCTCGGCTGCGAGCGTCTCGGGCGTCCAGACATCGTTGAAGCGAATGTTGAACACGGCCCTTGCGGTCGCGGGCACGACATTGGTTGCCGGATTGCCGACATCGAGTGTGGTGACTTCGAGATTGCTCGGGTCGAAATGCTCGGTCCCGGCGTCGAGCGGCGCAGCATCCAGCGCCGCCAGCAGCCGCACGATCCCGCGGATCGGATTGTCGGCGAGATGGGGATAGCCGACATGGCCCTGCTTGCCGTTGACGATAAGCTTGCCGGTCAGCGAGCCGCGCCGGCCGATCTTGATCATGTCGCTCATGCTGGCGGGGTTGGTCGGCTCGCCGAGCAGGCAATGGTCGAAGCGCTCGCCGCGTTCATGCGCCCAGGCCAGCAGCTTGACCGTGCCGTTGACCGCCGGCCCCTCTTCGTCGCCGGTCACGAGGAACGCGATCGAGCCCGGCGCTTCCGGGTTTGCCCGGCGGAAGCGCAGGACGGCGGCGATCATCGCCGCGAGCCCGCCCTTCATGTCGCAGGCGCCGCGCCCATAGAGCACGCCGTCCTCTATCGTCCCGGCGAAGGGATCGCGCGTCCAGGCCGCAGCATCGCCGACGGGCACGACATCGGTATGGCCGGCGATGACCAGCACGGGGCTTGTTGTGCCGATACGGGCGTAGAGATTCTTGATGTCTGGCATCCCGGGCTCGCCAAAGACGGGTCGGTGCACGGCAAAGCCTTCAGCCGCCAGGATCCCGGCGAGCAGGCTGAGCGCGCCGCCCTCAGCCGGTGTGACGGAGGGGCAGCGAATCAGCGCCTGGGTCAGGGCGACGGGATCGGTGGGGTCGAGGGCGATGGGGGCGTGCTGAGCTGGGTCCATGCCGTCGCTTTAGCATCGGCTGCGGGCTCCGCAATCCGCTCTTTCTGGGCAGCAGACGGCATCAGCCCGAGATCGAGCAGGGCGACCACCCAGGCGATCAGCGCCACGGTATCGAGAGAGGGGCCCCATACGGACGAGAAATAAGGGCGAAGCTGTCCGGGGAGTACAATCGCGCAGACGAGCAGGATACCGAACAGGGCAGCCCCGCCCCGGTCAGTCGCTCGCTTGGCCGCGAGAGCCGCCCAGGGAAACAGGGCAAATGCACCCGCGAAAGCAACATATTGCCTGGCCGCCTGCGGCGCCACGAGCAGAGGTGCGATCTTCTGGATGGCCAGCAGCGCCAGCGCGACGAGCGCGCTGCCGAGCCAGAAGCGGCTGCGCCCGATGCGGCCTTCGAAATCGGTCAGCAGGCGGAAGATCGACATGCGTTGGGCTCCGTTGCCCCTGTCTCGCACGCTCCGGCCCGGCAATGAAGCTTATGGTGAATCGAAGGTTAACGCCGCGAGCGGGGACGGTTGCCGAGAAAAGGCTTGAACGGCGAAGGCCGCGCCGCTAGCTGCGAACGCGTATTGCGTTCGTCGGTAGCGCCGACAGGCCGTGCACCGGCCCAGAGAGGTTCCTCGTCATGACCATCCGTCTGCATCGCGGCGATCTGCCGGATGGCTTTTCCGCAGGCCCCATCGTCGCGATCGACACCGAGACGCTCGGTCTCAATCCGCATCGCGACAGGCTCTGCGTCGTGCAGCTCTCGCGCGGCGACGGCTCGGCCGATGTGGTGCAGATTCTCAAGGATGGGCCTCGCCCGGAGAACCTGATCCGCCTGCTGGCCGACCCGAACGTGCTGAAGCTGTTCCATTTTGCCCGTTTCGACATCGCCGTGCTGCGCCACGCCTTCGGCGTCGTCACCGGGCCGGTCTACTGCACCAAGATCGCCTCGAAGCTGACGCGCACCTATACCGACCGGCATGGGCTCAAGGATCTCGTCAGGGAGCTGCTCGGCATAGATCTGTCGAAGCAGCAGCAATCCTCCGACTGGGGCGCCGACCTGCTGAGCGAGGCGCAGCTGACCTACGCGGCATCCGACGTCCTGCACCTGCACGCTCTCCACGCGCGTCTCCAGGCGATGCTTGTCCGGGAGAACCGCATGCATCTGGCCGAGGCCTGCTTCGGGTTTCTGCCGTTCCGGGCCGAACTCGATCTCGCCGGCTGGCCCGAGAACGACATTTTCGCTCATGCTTGACAATTTCTAAGGAGTCTTGCGTCAGTCTGGGCGATGTCGGCGGCGCCAACTGGCGTGTTCTGCCGCGGCCCGACACGAAAAAGCCGTTAGCGACTGCCATTGCGCGGGATATGACTGTGGCGATGACAACCCATGATTGGGCCCTGGCGAATGCGGGGCGTAATCTCTCGAGCCAGGCCGCGTTCAGGGCAGCGCGCCGGCATACTTTGCTCGTGCTGTTCCTGCGGCGCGCGATCCCGATCGGCGCCATCGTGGCCGTGGTCGGCCTGGTCGTGACGCCGTTCCTTGCTCCGCTGCGTGGCGTGAGCGGTTTGACGCTCGGCTCCGTCGGCATCTCGGGCGGCAAGGTCAAGATGGAAACGCCGCGCCTGACCGGCTACCGCAAGGACAATCGCCCTTATGAGGTGACGGCCGAAGCCGCGCTGCAGGATATCCGCAATCCGACCCAGGTCGAGCTGTCGGTTCTGACGGCCCGCCTCCAGATGGAGCGCGAGGGCTGGGTGACCGTGAATTCCAAGAGCGGCTTTTTTGACACCCAGAAGGAGAAGCTGCGTCTCATCGATGACGTTCGCGTCCGCACCGAAACGGGCTACGATATCCGGATGCGGACGGCCGATGTCGATTTCAAGGGCGGGACGGTGGTCTCCAGGGAGCCGGTCAGCGTCAATCTCGGCACCACGACGATCAATGCCGATTCGCTCGACGTGAAGGATAGTGGCGCGCTGATCGCCTTCGAGGGTCGTGTCCGCGCCGTCATCGAGAACGCGCCGGCCCGCACCATCGCGGGACCTGAGCGCGAGGGCAGCACGCCGGCACTGGAATTGCTCTCCCCGGCCGGGGCCGGTCCTATCAATGGTGCGGCGGCCGAGCCCGCCGATACCGCGACAATGGAAGCGAGACAGTGACATGAGGCCAGCGCCGATCTCCCGGACTCGAGGCCGCTTCCTCCCGCGCGGCGCGGCCGCGCTCGCGCTGGCCGGCGTGCTGACCATGTCTTTCGCTTTCGATGCTGCAGAGGCGCAAGGGCGGCGCGGGCGTGGCGGCGATTCGGGCTCCCCGCTCGGCGGCTTCGGCGGCGACAGCAAGGAGCCGATCAAGATCGACGCCGACAAGCTCGACGTGCTCGACAAGGACAACCGCGCCGTCTTCACCGGTAATGTGGTGGCGGTGCAGGGCGAGACCACGGTGCGCTGCTCGATCATGACCGTCTTCTACGAGGGCCGCAGCGGCCAGCAGGGTGGTGGTGGCGCCACGCGTACACCGGCTCCGGCCCCCGCGGCCCCCGCGGCTCCTGCCGGTGCGGCGGGCCAGTCGAATGACAGCAGCATCAAGCGGATCGAATGCAACGGCCCGGTCACGGTCGTCTCGAAGACCCAGGCCGCGACTTCCGACAATGCGGTCTTCGATCGCGCCAATAACCAGGTCATCATGACTGGCAACGTCGCGCTCAACGACGGTCCCAACATCACGCGCGGCGAGCGGCTAGTCTATAACACTGTGACCGGCGTCGCCAATGTCGAGAACAACAAGGGCCGCGTCCAGGGCTTCTTCGTTCCCAATTCCAATGAGGCAGCCAAGCCGGGTACACCCGCCGCCCCGGCGCGTCCGGGCGCTGCCGGCGCCAAGCCTGCGCCAACCAACTAAGACAAGGCGCGCGGGCACGCTTGTCGGACCGACCTATTGCGATCCTAAGACCACCTCTAGAGCAGGCGCACCTTTCGCAGTGTCCATTTCCTACACGCCAGACCCCGATCCAGCGTCGATCGCGGCGCCGATGCCCGTGACGGCGCTGCGCCGCGGGGGCGTTGCGTCTCGCATCAAGCGGCTCTTCGGCGCGGGCGAGTCCGCTGCCGACGCGCCTTCGGCCTCGACGATCGGGGGCCCCGGCATTCTCGCCGTCAGCGGCCTGCGCAAGAGCTATGGCGGCCGCAACGTCGTCTCCGAAGCGAGCCTGTTCGTGCGCCAGGGCGAGGCGGTCGGCCTGCTCGGCCCCAACGGCGCCGGCAAGACCACGATCTTCTACATGATCACCGGCCTCGTCCCGGCCGATCTCGGCATCATCTCGCTCGAAGGCAACGACATCACCGGCCTGCCGATGTACCAGCGTGCCAGGCTCGGCATCGGCTACCTGCCGCAGGAGGCCTCGATCTTCCGCGGCCTCAGTGTCGAGGACAATATCCGCGCCGTGCTCGAAGTGGTCGAGCCGGATCGCAAGGAGCGCGAGCGCCAGCTCGACCAGCTTCTCGAGGAGTTCAACATCGCCCGGCTGCGCAAGGCGCCCTCGATCGCGCTCTCGGGCGGCGAGCGGCGGCGCTGCGAGATCGCCCGCGCGCTCGCCGGAAAACCATCCTTCATCTTGCTCGACGAGCCTTTCGCCGGCATCGATCCGATCGCGGTCGGGGACATTCAGGCGCTGGTGCGCCAGCTGACCGATCGCGGCATCGGCGTCCTGATCACCGACCACAATGTCCGCGAGACGCTCGGCCTGGTCGATCGCGCCTACATCATCCACACCGGCCGCGTGCTGACCGAAGGCTCGCCGGCCGAGATCATCGCCAATCCCGATGTCCGTCGCGTCTATCTGGGCGAAGACTTCCGGCTTTAGGCGCCGGTTTCGGCTTAAAAGCTCGCCAGCGGGCCATAGCGGAGCGAGCAATTAACTTCCCTGCCCAATGTCGAGGCAAGGGCTTTGACGTGCCGCACCGACAAGGCTAGGCTCCATCCCACAGGCAAGAAGCGTGCCGAAATGGCGCGCTGGCATGAATGGGGTCGAGAGCGCAATGGCCATGATGCCGCGCATGGAGCTGCGCCAGGGGCAATCCCTGGTGATGACGCCGCAATTGCTGCAGGCGATCAAGCTTCTGCAATTGTCGCATCTGGAGCTGCAGAACTTCGTCGAGGGCGAACTCGAACGGAATCCGCTGCTGGAGCGCGACGATGTCACGGAGGGTCCGCTGCGTGCCAATGGCGGCGACGGACCGCTGGCCGTCGATGCCGACACCTTCGCCCGCTCCGAGAGCCTGAACAGCCAGGAGGGCATGGAGAACCGGCTCGGCACCGGGCTCGACAACGTCTTCCAGGGCGAGCAGCCCAGCATCGCGCGGCTCGACACCCGCGGGGCCGACTCGCTGCCCATCATCGGCGGTGCCTATGGCGGCTCAGGCGGCTCCTTTGAGGAGGGGCCGGAAGGATTCGAGAGCGGCCTGACGGTCGAGGCCTCGCTGCACGAGCATCTCAGCGCGCAACTCGATCTCGCCATCACGGACCCGGCCGACCGCATCATCGGGCGCCATCTTATCGACGCGGTCGACGATGCCGGCTATCTGGGTGAGCCCGTCCCGGAACTCGCCGAGCGCCTCGGCATCAGCGTGACGCGCGTCGAGAGTGTCCTGAGCATCGTCCAGGGCTTCGATCCCTCGGGCATCGCGGCCCGCGACGTCTGCGAATGTCTCTCGATCCAGCTGCGCGACCGCAATCGCTTCGATCCGGCGATGCAGTGCTTGGTCGCCAATCTCCACCTCGTCGCCAAGCGCGATTTCGCGGCATTGAAGCGCATCTGCGGCGTCGACGACGAGGATATCGCCGACATGGTCAGCGAGATCCGCCAGCTCGACCCCAAGCCCGGGCGCGGTTTCGGCGGTTTGACGGCCGAGACGGTCGTACCCGACGTCTTCATCCGTGCCGCGCCCGACGGCTCATGGCTGGTCGATCTCAACCCCGACACGCTGCCGCGCGTGCTCGTCAACCAGACCTATCATGCCAAGGTCTCCAAGGCCGCGATCAAGGACGAAGACCGGGCTTTTATCGCCGAGTGCCTGCAGACGGCCAATTGGCTGACGCGCTCGCTGGAACAGCGTGCCCGCACCATCCTGAAGGTCGCCAGCGAGATCGTGCGCCAGCAGGACGGGTTTTTCGCCCATGGCGTCGAGCACCTACGGCCCCTGAACCTGAAGACCGTGGCGGATGCCATCGGGATGCATGAATCGACCGTTTCGCGCGTCACCTCGAACAAATATCTGATCTGCTCGCGCGGCGTCTTCGAGATGAAATATTTCTTCTCCGCCGCGATCGCCGCGACCGGCTATGGCGAGGCCCATTCGGCTGAAGCCGTGCGCTTCCGCATCAGGCAGATGATCGACGACGAAATCCCCAGCGACGTCCTGTCGGATGACGCCATCGTAGCACGACTGAAGGCCGGCGGCATCGACATCGCCCGGCGCACCGTTGCCAAATACCGGGAATCGTTGCGAATTCCCTCGTCGATGGAGCGTCGGCGGGAAAAGGTCGCGATGGCCATGGGCAGCCGCTGAAGCTGCTCATTGCGTCACGCTCCGGTGCGCCACGCATGGCGGCATCCTCTTCGGCGGCGTCATTGACAACCCCCGCACCCCGTTCTTACCTCCTACGGACGGTCGATCACTGGCCGTGGCTAAGGGTCTTCGGCAGCATCTGTCGCAGGCTCCGACATAAGGGGAAGCACTCCATGAGCTTGCGAATCTCCGGCAAGAATCTCGACGTGGGCGAAGCCCTGCGCGGCCAGGCGGAAACCCGGGTCGCCGCTGCGCTGAGCAAATACTACGAGGGCGGCTATCAGGGCCATGTCACCGTCGGCAAGGACGGCACGGGCTTCAAGACCGACGGCGTCCTGCATCTTTCCTCCGGCATCACGCTCGAGGCATCCGGTACGGCCCACGACGCCTATGCCAGCCTCGACAAGATGGCCGAGCGCATCGAGAAGCGCTTGCGCCGCTACAAGCGACGGCTCAAGGATCGCTCCGCCATCCCCAATGGGCGTGAAGCCGGGATCGAAATCCCCAGTTATGTGATCGCTGCTCCTGACGACGAGATCGAGGAGATCGAGGCGGAATCTGTCGGCGACAACCCGGTGATCGTGGCCGAATCGACCAAATCCTTCCATGTCCTGACCGTCAGCGACGCTGTCGCCGAACTCGATTTGACCGGCGCCCCCGTCGTCATCTTCCGCCATGCTGGCAATGGCCGGATGAACGTCGTATACCGCCGCCGCGACGGCAACATCGGCTGGATCGATCCGCCAGCGTCGTTGTCGTAGTCCGGGCAGCAGCGGCCCCGGTTGTCAAACCTGACCCGTGCCGACGGGTGTTCAAGCCCGGCACGGGACATGCATGGACTGGCGCATGACGCTCACCGATCTCCTGACCCCCGCGGCGGTGATTTCGCCGCTTCGGGCCAACGGCAAGAAGCAGGCGCTGCAGGAATTGGCCCGGCACGCCGCCGTTCTGACCGGCTTGCCCGAACGTGAACTCTACGAGGCGCTCCTGCAGCGCGAGCGCCTCGGCTCCACCGGCATCGGCGATGGCATCGCCATCCCCCACGGCCGAATGCCGGGCATCGACCGGCTGGTCGGATTGTTCGCCCGCGCCGAAAGGCCGATCGATTTCGAGGCCCTCGACGGGCAGCCCGTCGATATCATCTTCGTCCTGATCGCGCCCGAGGGCGCCGGCGCCGACCATCTCAAGGCGCTGGCCCGCGTCGCCCGCGTCCTGCGCAACCCGTCCGTTCTGGAACAGGTGCGCCACGCCCGCGACCCGGCCGCGATCTATGCGATCCTGTCCGAGTCGGCGGCAAAGGCGGCGTAGTCAGCGAAGACTCTCCGACATACGCGCCGTCATCCCGGATCTACGCTTCGCTGCGTCCGGGATGACGGCGCGGTCGTGAACCAAGAACAATGCGCGGCCATCTCTCGCATTTGACCAGATCGCAACTTCGGCTATTGCCTCCGCCAGCGCGCCCGGCCTCACGGCGGGAGCGAGCCATTCACTGCCGGAGCGCCGCCCGATGGCCTATACCCATGTCGATATCTTCCCCCTGGGCGAAGACACCACGCCCTACCGCAGGCTCGGCACCGAAGGGGTTTCGGTCGAAAGGCTCGGCGATCGCGAACTCCTGACGGTCTCGCGCGAGGCGATCCGCAAGCTGAGCGAACAGGCCTTCATCGACATCAATCACCTGCTGCGCCCGGCCCATCTCGCGCAATTGTCGAAGATCCTCGACGATCCCGAGGCGACCTCGAACGACAAGTTCGTGGCCTATGACCTGCTCAAGAACGCCAATATCGCGGCCGGCGGCGTGCTGCCGATGTGCCAGGACACCGGCACCGCGATCATCATGGGCAAGAAGGGCCGCAAGGTCTGGACCGATGGCGATGACGAGGCGGCGCTGGGCGAGGGCGTCGCCGACGCCTATTTCAAGCGCAACCTGCGCTATTCGCAGGTCGCGCCACTTTCGATGTTCGAGGAGAAGAACACCGCCACCAACCTGCCGGCCCAGATCGACATCTATGCGGAAGGCGAGGACGCCTACAAATTCCTCTTCGTCGCCAAGGGCGGCGGCTCGGCCAACAAGACCTTCCTCTTCCAGGCCACGCCCTCGCTCCTGACCAAGGACCGCATGCTGGCCTTCCTGAAGGAGAAGATCCTGACGCTAGGCACCGCCGCCTGCCCGCCCTATCACCTCGCCATCGTCATCGGCGGCACCTCAGCCGAGCAGAACCTCAAGACCGTCAAGCTCGCCTCGACGAAATATCTCGACGCCCTGCCGACCAGCGGCTCGCCCTCGGGCCACGCCTTCCGCGACATCGAGATGGAGGAGGAGATCCACAGGCTGACGCAGTCGCTCGGCGTCGGCGCGCAGTTTGGGGGCAAGTATTTCTGCCATGACGTGCGGGTCGTCCGGCTGCCGCGCCACGGTGCCTCGCTGCCGATCGGGCTCGGCGTCTCCTGCTCGGCCGACCGACAGGCCAAGGGCAAGATCACTAGGGATGGCATCTGGCTGGAGGCGCTCGAGACCGACCCGTCGAAATATCTGCCCGAGGTCGAGGATGCCTCGCTGGGCGGCGATGTCGTGAAGGTCGATCTCAACCAGCCGATGAGCGGGATTCTGGCGACGCTTTCCCGATATCCGGTCAAGACGCGGCTCTCGCTGACCGGCACCATCATCGTCGCGCGCGATTCCGCTCATGCGAAAATCCGCGAACGGCTCGAAAGCGGGCAGGGCATGCCCGACTATCTTAAAAACCACCCGGTCTATTATGCCGGCCCGGCCAAGACGCCCGACGGCATGGCCTCGGGCTCCTTCGGGCCGACGACGGCGGGCCGGATGGATTCCTTCGTCGACCAGTTCCAGTCCTTCGGCGGCTCGATGGTGATGCTCGCCAAGGGCAACCGCTCGGCTGCCGTCCGCGAGGCCTGCAAGCGCCATGGCGGCTTCTATCTCGGCTCGATCGGCGGCCCGGCCGCCCGGCTGGCACAGGACTGCATCAGGAAGGTCGAGATTCTGGAGTATCCGGAACTCGGCATGGAGGCGGTCTGGCGCATCGAGGTCGAGGATTTCCCCGCCTTCATCGTCATCGACGACAAGGGCAACGACTTCTTCAAGGAACTGAACCTCGGATGAGGCGCCGTCTCGTCGCAACCGCCCTTGCCGTCCTGGTGCTCCCCGCAGGCTCGGCTATGGCCCAAAGCCGTCCCGGCGCGCCCGCGACCTGCTCGCGCGACCTGTTCCAGAACGAGGCAGGTTTGCGCCAGCAGCAGACACGGCTCCAGGTCGCCGCCAATGGCGATCAGGCGACGCAGTGCCGGGTCTGGCGCGAGCATGTCGCCTATCTCCAGAAATCCCGCGCCGTCTTCGCGACCTGTCAGAACGGGCGCGAGCGCGAGGAGAATGTCGGCCAGGCGGATGTGTCCCTCGCAGATTATCGGCTTCTGCTGGCCAATCGCTGCGGTGCGCGCTGATGGTGGTGCGTATCTCACAGCCCTCATCCTGAGGAGTACTCCGCCGCTGACGCGGCTCCTCAGGATGAGGGCTTTGATATTACCAATAAAAGGGCTTCCGACATGACAGACCAGCCGCAATCGCCCCTTGGCATCGCCGTCGTGCCGGTGACGCCGTTCCAGCAGAACTGCTCGATCGTCTGGTGCACGAAGACGATGCAGGCTGCGATCGTCGATCCCGGTGGCGACGTCGAGCTGATCAAAGGCTCGCTGAAGGAACTCAGCGTGACACCGGCCGCGATCTGGCTCACTCACGGCCATATCGACCATGCCGGCGGCGCGACCGAACTCGCCGAGGCGCTGTCACTGCCGATCATCGGGCCTCACGAAGCGGAGAAACCTCTGCTCGACTCACTGCCGCAGCAGGGTCTGCGCTTCGACATGCTCGGCTTGCGTCCGGTCACGCCGACGCGCTGGCTCGATGAGGGGGACACGGTCTCGGTCGGCGACGTCGCCTTCGCCGTGCATCACGTGCCCGGCCATAGCCCAGGCCACGTCACCTTCTTCCAGAAGGATGTGCGCTTCCTGCTGGCGGGCGACACGGTGTTTGCAGGCTCCGTCGGCCGCACCGATCTGCCCGGCGGCGATCACGACCTGCTGATCTCAGGGATCAAGACCAAGCTGCTGCCGCTCGGCGACGACGTGCAATTCCTGCCAGGCCACGGGCCTGCCAGCACGCTGGGCGAGGAGCGGCTGAACAACCAGTTTCTGCAGGGGTAGCCTGAGACGCCTGGAGCGCGATGATGGCCAAGAGAATGCTCATCGGCAGAACGATATTTTGGACCGTCACTGCTCTGGGGGCTGGTCTCTTGGTGCTCTCGCTATGGCCCGGTGCACCGTCGGCGGAATTGAAGCCCGTCTCGATCCGCCCATTCGAGCCCCTGGCGAAAAGCGGACGCATCCATTGCTTTGCGCCGCAGCATCATAGTCTGGCCGAGGTCAAGCGCGACAATCCGGGGCTTGAAAAGACTCTCAGGGCGCTCGTGCCGCCTGACATCATCGAAGCGCGCAACATCGATGACATATACGCGATCGTCAGCGTCATCGACGGTAGCGGCGTCTATATCCGCTACTCAGGGTACCGCTCGCTAGCCAACATGACGGTCTGCTGGTGACCTGAGAGCTTCCAATCCAGGTCGCTCTTCGCGCAGGATACTGCAAACGAAAAGACCCGCAGCGGATATCCGCTACGGGCCTCGGAATGAACCAACGGCCATGTCCTGAACGGGTGCGCGTACATCCGGCGTCAAACGTTCGGCTCATGGCCGTCTTCAACGGCGCTGGAGGACAGTGGAACGCCCTCGACATCGCCGTGACGCTGATATGGACACGGCCTATGTCGATTTCAAGGCGTCGGCATCAGCCGTCGAGAACATGGGCGAGAAAATCACCCTTGCCGATCTGGATGCCGTTCTCGCGCAGGATCGCATAGGCCGTCGTGGCGTGGAAATAGAAGTTCGGCACGGCGAAACGCGTCAGATATTTCTCGCCGGTCATCGTGACCGTGGCAGAGGGGCCGCGCGGGAAGGTGACGTCACGGGCGAGGCCGGCGTCCAATGCTGTTGCATCTACGGACGCGATGAAAGCCGAAGTCCAGGCGATGCGCGCCTTCAATTCGTCGAAGCTCGTCTCCTCGTCCGGCTTCTTCGGATTCTCGGCGCCGCTGACACGGGCGGCCGCGTTCTTGGCAAAGTCGCAGGTCAACTGGATCTGGCGACTGAAGGGCAGCATGTCGGGCGCCAGCCGGGAGGACAGCAGCACCTCGGGCGCGATCTTGCGCTCGGCGGCCTGCGCGACGGCCTTGTCGATGATGGCAGACAGCGCCTCGAGCGTCTGGGTGAAGCCGGCGAAGACGGCGGCCTGAGCGGTGAGCGGCATGGCGGTATCCTCGAATGAGAACGGGCCCGGAAAGGGCCCGCCCAACATCGCTATAGAGGATCGCCCGCTATCGCGGCTTGCTAATCCGGATCAATCTTTCGCGCGCTCGACATAGGCGCCGGTCTCGGTCATCACCACGATGCGCACGCCGGGCCCGATATGCGGCGGCACCGAGGTGCGCACGCCGTTGACCAGGATTGCGGGCTTGTAGGAGGACGAGGCCGTCTGGCCCTTCGTCACCGGCTCGGTCTCGGCGACCTCCACCACGACACGCTGCGGCAACTCGATCGATACGGCCTTTTCCTCGAAGACCGAAAGCGTGACCTTCATGCCCTCCTGCAGATAGGGCGCCATGTCGCCGACCACGTCGCCGTCGACATTGATCTGGTCGAAGGTCTCGGGGTTCATGAAGACGTATTGCTCGCCGTCCTGATAGAGATAGGTGTAGTCGCGATCCTCGACATAGGCGCGCTCGACCTGCTCTGTCGTCTTGTAGCGCTGCGTCATCTTGGTGCCGTCATGGATCCGGCGCATGTCGATCTGCGTCGTCGGCGTGCCCTTGCCGGGAAAGAAGCTCTCGGCCGAGAGGACCGAGCAGAGATGCCCGTCGAGATCGAGCACGTTGCCCTTGCGGACGGAGGAGGCGATGACCTTGACCACGTGAGATGTCCTTGAGGCTCGGTGCGCGGCGTTCGCGCCTGTTGTGCAATTCGTTGCCGCGCAACTACTCCATCGGGGCGCAAAACGGAAGCGGTCTTGGCTGAATCCACGGCAGCAGCCATTGACATCGCGGCATTGTAAATACAATTAAAGAGTGAGGCACGATTTTGACCCGTTGAAGAATGAGCGCAATATTCGTGCGCGCGGGCTACCTTTCGCGCTCGTCGATGACTTTGCCTGGGAAACGGCAGAGACGCACGAAGACCGGCGTTTTGCCTATCCGGAACCGCGTTTCGTGTCGTCCGGGCTGATCGGGAGCCGCGTCTTCGTGGTCTGTTTCACTCCGATCCCGGATGGCATCCGGGTGATCAGTTTTCGCAAGGCCAATGCAAGGGAGGTTGCGAAATATGAGCAATCAACAGGCTAAAGCAGCAATGGACCTGCCACCTCTGACCGATGAAGAGGGTGAGGTTCGCGAACTGACCGAGGCAGATTTCGCATTGATGCGTCCTGCTTACGAGGTTCTGCCGCCGTACCTCGTCGCATTGATGCGCGAGCACCGCCGTCGTCAAGGCGAGCGCGGAGCCCAGAAGTCCCCAACCAAGAAGCTCGTCTCCCTGCGGCTTGATCAGGATGTCTTGGAGCGCGCCAAGGCTGGTGGTCCGGGTTGGCAGACGCGCATCAACGACATTCTGCGCGATGTGCTGATCAAGCAGGCGGGCTGACCGCAAAAGCCCATGACTTCAGGAAGCCCGCCCTTCTGGCGGCCCGACATTCACGCCGACCGCCGGCCGGCCTTGCTGGCGCGCGGACGTATCAAGGCGGCGCTGCGGCGCTGGCTTGAGGCGCGCGATTTCGTCGAGGTCGAGGCGGCGATCCTGCAGCTCTCGCCCGGCAACGAAACCCATCTGCACGGCTTCGCGACGACGCTGATCGACGATGCCGGCACGAGCCACCCCTACTACCTGCACACCTCGCCCGAATTCGCCGCCAAGAAGCTGCTGGCGGCAGGCGAGACCCGCATCTTCGATTTCGCGCGCGTCTTCCGCAACCGCGAGCGCACGGCCCTGCATCATCCCGAGTTCACGATGCTGGAATGGTATCGGGCGGGGGAGGACTATGATGTGCTGATGGCCGATTGCGCGGCACTGCTGGCCGAGGCCGCGACGGCGGCGGGCGCGACGATGCTGCAATGGCGCGGCGTTGCGGCCGATCCCTTTGCCAAACCAGAGCGCCTGACGCTGCAGGACGCCTTCGCCCGCCATGTCGGCATCGACCTGATGGCGACTGTTGCCGTCGATGGCGTAGGCGACCGCGGGGCTCTGGCTGCAGCCGCCACTGCAGCCGGCATTCGCCTGGCGCAAGACGACAGCTGGTCGGACATCTTCAGCCGCATCCTTTCGGAGACAATCGAGCCGCATCTCGGCCGAGGCCGCGTCACGATCCTGTGCGAATATCCGATCTCCGAAGCCGCGCTCGCAAGGCCCAAGCCCGGCGACCCGCGCGTCGCCGAGCGCTTCGAACTCTATGCCTGCGGCGTCGAACTCGCCAATGCCTTCGGGGAGCTGACGGACCCGGCCGAGCAACGCCGGCGCTTCGAAGCCGACATGGACGAGAAGGCGCGCATCTATGGCGAGCGCTATCCGGTGGACGAGGATTTTCTGGCCGCGCTGGCACAAATGCCCGCCGCATCCGGCATCGCGCTCGGCTTCGACCGGCTGGTAATGCTGTGCACCCATGCGCGCCGGATCGAGGACGTGCTCTGGACGCCGGTGGCGGAACCGGGCAGGACGCGGGCATGACGATCCACACGCCGCTCCGCAGCATCGACGCGCTGATCGCGCAGGGCCTCGTGACGCCAGGTCGCCGCCAGGCGCTGGACGCTGTCGCGGCCCGCTATGCCGTCTCGGTCACGCCGGCGATGGCGGCCCTGATCGACCCCGCCGATCCCGCCGATCCGATCGCGCGGCAGTTCGTTCCCGATGCGGCAGAACTGGTGACGCTGCCGCAGGAACGCGCCGATCCGATCGGCGATGCTGCGCATTCGCCGGTCGAGGGCGTCGTCCATCGCTACCCCGACCGCGCTCTGCTCAAGCTCGTCCATGCCTGCCCGGTCTATTGCCGCTTCTGCTTTCGCCGCGAGATGATCGGGCCCGGCGGCGAGGCGCTGGCCGGCGACAGGCTCGATGCGGCACTGGCCTATCTCGCCGCCCGGCCGGAAATCTGGGAGGTCATCATGACCGGTGGCGACCCGCTGATCCTCTCGGCAAGACGCGTGCGCGAGATTGCCCGGCGGCTCGCCGACATCCCCCATATCAAGGTCGCGCGCTGGCATACGCGCGTGCCGATGGTCCAGCCCGAGCGGGTCACGGCCGACTATGCGCGGGCGCTGCGCGTATCCGGCAAGGCGAGCTACATCGCGATCCACGCCAATCACCCGCGCGAGTTCACCGACGAGGCGCGGGCAGCGCTCGCCCGTCTCGCGGATGCCGGTCATGTCCTGATCAGCCAGAGCGTGCTGCTCAGGGGCGTCAATGCCGATGTCGCGACGCTTGGCGCGCTGATGCGTGCCTTCGTCGAGAACCGCGTGAAGCCCTACTACCTCCATCACCCCGATCTCGCGCCCGGAACCGCGCAGTTCCGGCTCACGCTGGAGGAGGGGCAGGCGCTGGTCAAAAGCCTGCGCGGGCATCTTTCGGGGCTGTGCCAGCCGACCTATATTCTCGACATCCCCGGCGGAGCGGGAAAAATTCCGGTAGGACCTGACTTTCTGTCGGGCTGCGAGACCCCGGGCGCCGAGGCGATGGCCGAGGACCGCCATGGCGGCCTGCATTCCTATCCACCAACCTGACGACCATAGCCGCCGATCATGGAAGGACACGCCATGCAAGACAAGATGCCCATCGCGATCGTCTCCGACATCGTCTGTCCCTGGTGCTTCGTCGGCAAGGCGCGGCTGGAGAAGGCGCTCGAAGCCCATGGCTTGACCGACCGCGTCGCCATCACCTGGCTGCCGTATGAGCTCAATCCCGAGATGCCCGAAGAGGGCATGGACCGGACGCAGTATCTCGATGCCAAGTTCGGCGCAGGCAAGCGCAAGGAGATCGAAATCAGGCTTTCGGAAGCCGCGCTCGAAAGCGGCGTCACCTTCAACTGGCCCAAGGTGACGCGGAGCGTGAATACCCGTATGGCGCATATGCTGGTCGCCGCCGCCTCGACGGTGCAGCGCGGCAGCGACATGACCGCGGCTCTGTTCAAGGCCTATTTCCAGCAGGGTCGGGATGTCGGCGATCTGGAGACGTTGGTCGCGATTGCCGTCGAGCAGGGTTTCGACGAGCAGGCGGCGCGCGACGAACTCTCCAACGACGAGTTGCGCGAGACCGTGATCGGCCTGGAAGCCCATGCCCAGAAGGTCGGCGTCACCGGCGTGCCCTTCTTCATCATTGACGGCAAGCTCGCGGTCTCCGGCGCGCAGACCGGCGATGTCTGGGCCGAAGTCTTCCAGCAAGTGATGCGCGACGCTGCCTGACCGACCATGCCAACCATTCGTTATCTCAGCCACCCGCAGGTCCGGATCGATCCCGACGTGCCCGTGCCCGACTGGGGCTTGTCCGACCTCGGCCTGGCGCGGAGCCGCAGCTTCGCCGCCGCCCCGTTTCTCAAGGCCACGCGCCGCATCGTCTCCTCCGCCGAACGCAAGGCGATCGAGACCGGCCAATGCGTCGCCGACGTGCTTGGCCTGACTGTCGAGATCCGCGAGGCGATGCACGAGAACGACCGTTCGGCGACGGGGTTCCTGCCGCCGCCGGAGTTCGAAAAGATGGCCGACGCCTTCTTCGCCTCGCCCGACGAGAGCGTGCGCGGCTGGGAGCGGGCGCGCGACGCGCAGGCGAGGATCCTCGCTGAGGTCGAGGCCGTGCTGGCGCAGCCTGTCGATGGCGACATCCTCTTCGTCGGGCATGGCGGCGTCGGCACGCTGCTCCTGTGCCATCTCCTGTCCGAGCCGATCGCCCGGAAGCACGACCAGCCTGGCGGCGGCGGCAACCTCTTCGCATTCGACGCCACGACGCGAATCGTGCACCACCCGTGGTGCGCGATGGAGGAGGTGGCCGGCCGATGACGCAGAAGATCAACGATCTCCGCGACCGCATGATCGTCGCGCTCGATGTGCCGACGATCTGGGATGCCTACCGTATCGTCTCGACGCTGGGCGACGGCGCGAGCTTCTACAAGATCGGCTATAGGCTCGCCTTCGCCGGCGGTCTCGACCTCGCCCGGCAGCTGATTTGCGAAGGCAAGAAGGTCTTTCTCGACCTGAAGCTGCACGACATCGGCAACACCGTCACCGAAGGCGTCGATTCGCTGACGAAGCTCGGCGTCACCTTCCTCACCGTGCACGCCTATCCGCAGACCATGCGCGGCGCGGTGGAGGGCCGCGGCGACAGCGCTCTCAAGCTGCTGGCCGTGACGGCGCTGACTTCTTACGACGATAGCGACCTGCGCGATGCCGGCTATGGGCTGGCCGTGCGCGACCTCGTTCGTCTGCGCGCCGAGCAGGCCCGCACCACCGGTATCGACGGCATCGTCTGCTCCGCCGCCGAGACCGAGATCGTCCGCGACGTCGTCGGCTCCGACATGGTCATCGTCACGCCTGGCATCAGGCCAAGTGGTGCCGATGTAGGCGACCAGAAGCGCACCCTGACGCCGGGCGAGGCGATCCGTGTCGGCGTCGATCACCTCGTCATCGGGCGTCCCATCATCCGCGCGGCGGACCCGCGTGGAGCGGCGGCCGCGATCATGGACGAGATCGCCGCGGCCTCATAAGCTCCAGCGCCGATCCACACTCGAGAACGGATGCTTACAATGCCCAAGGGATATGTCGTGGCACGCGCCAAAGTTACCAACGCGACGCAATGGGCGGCCTATGCCGCCAAGGCCGGCGAGGCGATGAAGATCTATGGCGGCACGCCTATCGTGCGCGGCGGCCAGATGACGGTCGCGGAAGGCGAGGGCCGTGTCCGCAACATCGTCATCGAATTCGCCGACTTCGCCTCGGCCAAGGCCTATACGACCTCACCGGAATATGCCGAGGCCCGCAAGCTGCGCGAGGGTGCGGGCGAGATCGACATCGTCGTGGTCGAGGGCGTCTGAACCATGGCCAAGGGATACTGGATCGCCCGGCTCGATGTTCAGAACCAGGCGGAGTACGACGCCTATCGCTCTCTGAACGCCGTCGCCTTCGCCAAATACGGCGCGAAGTTCCTGGTGCGCGGTGGCGATTACAAGCTGGCGCGGGGCGAGGGTCGCAAGCACAACGTCGTCCTCGAATTCAAGGATGTCGAGACGGCGCGCGCCTGTTACGATTCCCCCGAATACCAGGCGGCGGTCAAACATCTCGCCAATGTCGGCGCGGTCGATCTGATCATTATCGGCGGCCATGACGGCGCTCAGCCGGGCGATTGAGTATTTCGCTCAACTCTCAGGTCCCGCGCTGCGTCCGGGATGACGGCGCAATTTCAGCCACCAGGACATCGAGATGACGAAAGGTGCGGTCGGTACCCTCACCGCCATCGGTGTCATCAGCGGCACCTCGATGGACGGCATCGACGTCTCGATCGTCACGAGCGACGGCGTCGACGCCGTCAGCTTTGGCGCCGGCGCCTCGTACCCCTACCGCCCCGAGACACGCAGCGCGCTGCAGGCGCTGATCGCCGAGGCCGAAAGAGCCCTGACCGAGCCGCTGGTCGAGCTCGAAGCGGCGGTAACGGCCGATCATCTGGCGGCGATCGAACGCTTCATCGCCGAACAGGCCATCGACCGGGCGACGATCGATCTCGTCGGCCTCCATGGCCAAACCGTCTATCACCGCCCCGATCTGCGCTTCACAAGACAGCTCATCGATGGCCCGGCCATAGCCGACGCGCTGCGTATTCCGACGATCGACCGCTTCCGATACACCGACGTCGCCGCCGGCGGGGAGGGAGCTCCCTTCGCGCCGCTCTACCATCGCGCTTTGGCGCAAGGCATGGCCCAGCCCGTGATGGTGCTGAACCTCGGTGGCGTCGGCAACGTCACCTATATCGACGGCGAGACCGTGATCGCCTTCGACACCGGGCCGGCCAGTGCGATCCTCGACGATTTCGTCCAGCGGCGGCGGGGTCTCGCCTATGACCGCGACGGCGAACTTGCTGCGAGCGGGCAGGTCGACGAAGACCTTGTCGCTGCGTTCATGGACAACCCCTTCTTCGACAGGCCGGCCCCGAAATCGCTTGATCGCAACGATTTCCATCGCCGTGCACAGGTCGTCGAAACGCTCTCGGACCCTGATGGAGCCGCGACGCTCGCCGCCTTCACAGTCGAAAGCCTCGTCTCAGCACTACGTCACGTTCCGCGCAGACCACAACGCTGGGTCGTCGGTGGCGGCGGCCGGCTCAACCGCCATTTCATGGCGCGGCTGACCGAGCGGCTCGGTGTTCCGGTGGAGCCGGTCGAGGCTGTCGGCTGGGACGGCGATGCGCTCGAGGCGCAGACCTTCGCCTATCTCGCGATCCGTTCGCTCAAGGGCCTGCCGCTCAGCCTGCCGGGCACGACCGGCGTGCCGCAGCCGATGACCGGCGGCCGATTGAACACACCCAGGTAGCCCACGCCGGAACCAAGCGCTCTCGACGGCGTTGCCGATACGCAAACTCACCAGGAAATTTCATGATGAATAAGACGACCAGCTTCATTCTCGTCGCCGCCGCTCTTGCGCTTGGCGCCTGCAACACGCTGGAACAGCGCGTCGGTGGCGCAGCGGTTGGTGCCGGCACGGGTGCAGTGGTGGCGGGGCCTGTGGGCGCTGTCGTTGGCGGCGCGGCTGGTGCCGTCACCGCTCCGACCGTTGTGCGCTCAACGCGCCGCGCGACCCGATAAGCGTCAGCTTCGGTTGGCGCCGCCCCCGTCCACATCGAGGACGGTGCCGCTGACATACCCGCAGGCCGGCGACGCCAGAAACGCAGCGGCATTTGCGATTTCACCCGGCTCGATCAGGCGATCGAGCGGCAGCCCCGTCAGCATCTCCTGCCAGCGCTCCGCATCGCCGAGGCTTGTGGCGGCGCGACTTCTGGCCAGGGTTGTGACCCTGTCAGTCCGCGTCTGTGCCGGATTGATCCCGAAGACACGCACGCCCCAATCGACGGATTGTCCGCCGACTGCACCGGTAAAGGCCATCAGCGCCGCATTACCGGCTCCGCCGCAGACATAGTTGTAGCGCGGGCTGCGGCCGGCGGCTCCGATGATGTTGACGATCACGCCGTCTTGCCGTTCCTTCATCCGCGCAAGATAGAGCTTGGTCAGGTGGATGTAGCCCATCACTTTCAGTGCCCAGGCCTGCTCCCACGTCTCCATTGACAGGTCGAGCAGGCCACCGCCGGGGATCGCGCCGGCGTTGTTGACCAGTATGTCGATGTCGGGGAAAGCCGCCGCCAGTTGCTCGCGCGCGCCACCCTGCGACAGATCGGCGGCATGGAACGCAACGCGATTGGCTTGGCCAAGCGCTTCCGCGGTCGCGGCAAGGCGAGCACCATCGCGCGCGACCAGCACGACAGAGCAGCCCTCTGCAAGAAAGGTTTTCGCGCAGGCGGCGCCGATACCCTTTGAGGCGCCGGTGATGAGCACGCGTCGGCCGTCGAGTTTCAAATCCATATGAACTACTCTTGTCGTCAGTTGCCCTTCGCACGCCCGACCAGGCCACGCGCCACGATCATCCGCATGACTTCGTTGGTGCCCTCCAGAATCTGGTGAACCCGAAGATCGCGCACGATCTTCTCGATGCCGTAATCGGCAAGATAGCCATAGCCACCATGGATCTGGAGCGCCTGGTTGGCGACCTCGAAGCCGGTATCGGTCGCGACACGCTTGGCCATGGCGCACAGCTTGGTGGCGTCCGGTGCCGTGGCGTCGAGGGAAGCCGCCGCGCGCCATAAAAGGCTGCGCGCCGCTTCCAATTCGGTCGCCATATCGGCCAGTTTGAACTGCAGCGCCTGGAAATCCGCGATCCGCGAGCCGAATGCCTTTCGCTCCTGCGCATAGGCGATCGCCTTGTCGAGCGCCCCTTGCGCGCCGCCAAGCGAGCAGGCGCCGATGTTGAGGCGCCCGCCATCGAGCCCCGCCATCGCGATCTTGAAGCCGATCCCTTCCGGCCCCAGCCGGTTGGCGGCGGGAACACGGCAGTTCTCGAAGATCACCGCGGCCGTCGGCTGGGCGTTCCAGCCCATCTTCTTCTCGTTGGCTCCGAAGGAGAGGCCAGGCGCTCCCTTTTCGACGACCAGCGTCGAGATACCTGAAGGGCCGGCTTCGCCGGTGCGCACCATCACGACGTAGACGTCGGAGACGCCCGCCCCCGAGATGAACTGCTTCTGGCCGTCGAGGACGTAGTGGTCGCCGTCGCGCACCGCTTTCGTCTTGAGCGCTGCGGCGTCGGAGCCGGCGCCGGGCTCGGTCAGGCAGTAGCTCGCCAGATGCTCCATGGTGCAGAGCTTCGGCAGGAAGGCCTGGCGCTGCGCCTCGTCGCCATAACGGTCGATCATCCAGGCGCACATGTTGTGGATCGAGATATAGGCCGCGACCGTGGGGCAGCCGGTCGAGAGCGCCTCGAAGATCAGCGCCGCGTCGAGCCGCGAGAGCTCCGAGCCGCCGACATCCTCATTGATGTAGATGCCGCCCATGCCCAGGGCGGCCGCAGCGCGCATTTCCTCGACCGGGAAATGCTTCTCCTCGTCCCAGCGGATCGCGTTGGGAGCGAGTCTCTCGGCGGCGAAGCCGAGCGCCATCTCCTGGATGGCAAGTTGGTCTTCGGTGAGGGAGAAGGCGGTCATGCCTCATCGTCCAAGACAATGACTGAAGCTCCGGCCAAGCTCTCGCGCGGGCTGTCGAGCCCGCGCGCAAAAACGTCCAACACGGAGTCGCTGAAGGACTTGCCCATCAGTTGAGCATGCGCCCGCAGGGCGGCGATGGCCTCGTCGCTGACGTCTGGGATGAGGATGTCGTTCGGACCGATCTCGATTTCGCTCAACTTCGGCATGATGACATCCTCCGCTTGTCTCGATCCTATCAACCCATCGTCGGAATGACGAAGCTCGCACCGTCCTTGATTCCGCTCGGCCAGCGCGCCGTCACCGTCTTGGTCTTGGTGTAGAAGCGGATCGAATCCGGGCCATGCTGGTTGAGGTCGCCGAAGACGGAGCGCTTCCAGCCACCGAAGGTGTAATAGGCCAGCGGCACCGGGATCGGCACGTTGATGCCGACCATGCCGACCTGGACCTTCGAGGCGAAGTCGCGCGCCGCGTCGCCGTCGCGGGTGAAGATCGCGGTGCCATTGCCGTATTCGTGGTCGTTGGTCAGCTTCAGCGCCTCGTCATAGGTCTCGGCGCGCAGCACGGAAAGGACCGGTCCGAAGATCTCCTCCTTGTAGATGCGCATGTCCTTGGTGACGTTGTCGAACAGGCAGCCGCCGACATAAAAGCCGTTCTCATAGCCCTGCATCTTGAAGTCGCGCCCATCGACCGCGAGCGTCGCGCCCTCGGCGAGGCCGATATCGATATAGGACCGGATCTTCTCTTCCGCCGCCTTGGTGACGACCGGGCCGTAATCGGCGGCCATGTCGGTCGAGGGGCCGATCTTGAGGGCTTCGACGCGCGGGATCAGCCGCTTCACCAGTTCGTCGGCGGTGGCCTTGCCGACGGGAACCGCGACCGAGATCGCCATGCAGCGCTCGCCGGCCGAGCCGTAGCCCGCGCCGATCAGCGCATCGACCGCCTGGTCCATGTCGGCATCGGGCATGATGACCATGTGGTTTTTGGCGCCGCCGAAGCACTGCACGCGTTTCCCATTGGCGCAGCCGCGGGCGTAGATGTACTCCGCGATCGGCGTCGAGCCGACGAAGCCGATGGCCTTGATGTCGGGGTCGTCCAGAATGGCATCGACCGCGACCTTGTCGCCGTTGACCACGTTCAGGATGCCCGGAGGTCCGCCGGCCTCGATGAAGAGTTCGGCGAGCCGCATCGGCACGCCGGGGTCGCGCTCCGAAGGCTTCAGGATAAAGGCGTTGCCGCAGGCGATCGCGGGGCCGAGCTTCCAGAGCGGGATCATCGCGGGGAAATTGAACGGCGTGATGCCGGCGACCACGCCCAGCGGCTGGCGCAGCGAATAGATGTCGATGCCCGGCCCGGCGCCGTCGGTGAACTCGCCCTTCATCAGATTGGGTACGCCGAGCGAGAACTCGACGACCTCGACGCCGCGCTGGATATCGCCCTTGGCATCCGGAATGGTCTTGCCATGCTCGCGAGCGAGCAGCTCGGCCAGTTCGTCATTGTTCTGGGCGATCAGGTCGAGGAACTTCATCAACACGCGGGCGCGGCGCTGTGGATTGACGGCGCCCCACTTCACCTGGGCCTCCGCAGCGTTCTCGACGGCCGTGCGCATCTCGGCCGGCGAAGCCAGCGCGACCTGGCCGATGATGCTGCCGTCCATCGGCTGGTAGATTTCGGCGGTGCGGCCCGAGGTGCCTGCGACATGCTTGCCGCCGATGAAATGCCCGACCTGACGCATCGCGCCCTCCCTACGAATGGTGGTGTGCCGTGAATGGCGCTACCCCTACCATTCACGTTTGCGCACGGCTATAGCCATCATGGATTGAAGGCCGTGCGCAAAAGCAAATATCAGGGAGAGCGCCTTTGGAGCGGTTCGACTGGGACGATCTGCGCTTCTTCCTGGCGGTCGCGCGTTCAGGCCGGCTGACCGCGGCGGCCCGCCGGCTCGGCGCCGACCACGCCACGGTCTCGCGCCGGATCACCTCGCTGGAGGACTCGCTCAAGGCCAAGCTCTTCGAGCGCAGGCCGCAGGGCTATACGCTGACGGCTCATGGCGAACGGCTGCTCGCCCGGGCCGAGAGCATGGAAACCGACGCGCTGGCGATCCAGAGCGATATCGGCGGTGCCGACATGGCGCTGGCCGGCACGGTCAGGATCGGTGCGCCGGACGGCTTCGGCACGATTTTCCTCGCGCCGCGCCTCGCCAGACTGGCCAGCGCCTATCCCGGCCTCGAGATCCAGCTCATCGCCATGCCGCGCCTGCTCTCGCTGTCGAAGCGCGAGGCCGATGTCGCGATCACGCTCGCCCCTCCCAAGGAAGGCAAGGTCGTGGCGCGCAAGCTGTCCGACTATCGCCTCGGCCTCTACGCCACGCAGGGCTATCTCGATTCGATGCCGCCCGTGACGAAGCCGGACGACCTCTTCTCTCACCGCATCGTCGGCTATATCGACGACCTGATCTTCACGCCCGAGCTCGATTATCTCGACGAGGTCGCGAAAGGCTTGCGCGCGCAAATCCAGAGTTCGAGCGTCCTAGCGCAGATGAACGCCGTCGTCGCCGGCGCCGGCATCGGCGTGATTCATCACTTTATGGCGCAGGGCGAGCCCCGCCTTGTGCCGGTTCTGCCGGAGACCGTCTCGATTACCCGCTCGTTCTGGCTGCTCGTCCATGCCGATCTGAAGGACGTGGCCCGGGTGCGGGCCATCGTCGATTTCGTCGTGCGCGAGGCCAAGGCCAGCCGCGCCCTGCTGATGGGCGAGGGCGCTTCGGCGGCTTGAATTCAGATCCGCCAGGGCAGAACGTTGGCGGGCAGCTTCCTGGCAAAAAGCTCCAGAACCAGCATCGCGGCAAGGATCACCGCCGAGGCGCTGAGCGCTACCGCCGCAGCCTCTCCGGCCAGGCCGGCTTCCTTCAGGCTGAACAGCACCACTCCGAGCGTTTCGGTGCCCGACGTCCAGAGCAGGGCCGACACCGTCAGTTCGTTGAAGGCGACGAGGAACACCATCAGCGCCGAAACCGTCGCCGCCGGCGCTAGGATTGGCGCGACGATGAAGCGCAGCATCTGCCAGAGCGTAACCCCGTCGAGTTTGGCCGCCTCCTCGTGATGCGCCTCGAGCTGTGCCATCGCTGCGACAGGCGCCTTCAGCGCCAGCGGCATGAACCGTGCGAGATAGGCGAACAGGATGATGAAGGGCGTGGCGTAAAGGCTCCATCCCAGCAGCGGCAGCGGCTTCAGGAAGAGCAGGATGCAGGCGATGGCGAGTACGACGCCCGGCAGCGCATAGGGCAACTCGATCACCAGTTCGACCGCGCGCCGGAACTTGCCCATGCGTCGCTCCAGCCCATAGGCAAAGGCGATCGAGACCAGAGCGAGAATGACCGCGGCGGCGCCCGCAAACAGGAAAGAGTTGCGGAAGGCGCGCACCGTCACCGTCTGACGGACCAGCACCTCGGTGAACTTGTCCAGCGTCAGGCTGTGCCAGGACAGGGCGACGCCGAGCGCCGGCGTCAAGGCCTCGCCCAGCAGCGCGAGCAGCGGCAGGCCGAGCTTGAGCGCGAGCAGCGCCCACAAGCCGGCCGCCACGAACGGCCTCGCGCGGCCGAGCATCCAGAAGGGCTGCAAGGGCCGTTCGATCTCGACCCGGCCGCCGTTGCGGCGCGTCGCGAACACGCTCGCCAGGATGCCGAGACCGGCGACGAGGGCGACCAGCAGCGACAGGGCAGCCGCGTCCGACAGGCCTGCCGGGCCGAAGCTCGACAGGCGCCGATAGATCAGCGTCGGCAAAGTGAGATAGTTGACCGGCAGCCCGAGCAGCGCCGGAATGCCGAAATTCCCGATCCCGGCGACGAAGGCGATCAGGGCCGCCGCGATGATCTGCGGCCGCAGCACCGGCAGCAGGATGCGCGTCACGATGGTGCGGGGCCCGGCGCCTTCCATCTGCGCCGCTTCGATCAGCGAGTGCGGCACGCTGCGCAGGCCGGTCCACAGGGTGATCGCGACCAGCGGCGCATGGTGCAGCGCCATCACCAGAATGATCCCGCCGCGTCCGAGTAGGGGGTTTTGCGTGCCGGGTTCCGGCGACAGGCCGAGCCAGCCGAGAATGGCCGAATGCGGCGCAAACAGGCTGAGGAAAGCGAGCGCCGCGACCTGCGGTGCGATCATCATCGAGAAGACGAATGTGAAGGCGAGCGCGCGCTTGCCGCGGACATCGGTCACGCCCAGCGCCAGCGCGACCGCCCCACCGATCAGCAGTGCGCCGAGCGCCGAGGCGCCGGCAGTTTCGAAGGTATGGAGCGTCGCGTTGAGCGCCGCGCGGCTGCCGATCTGGGCAAGCGCCCCTTCTGGCGCGAAGCGCCAGCCGGGCGCGAAGGCGGCCGCGATGAGCCGCAGCAACGGCAGCCCGCCGAGAAGGAACGCGGTCAGCGTCAGCAAGGCCGGCAGGCCAAGACCGGCCGGCCAGCGGATGAGCGGCCACGGCGCGCCGGGGAGATTGCGACTGCCCGGCGAGGATGCGACGGTGCTCATGAACCGGTCGCGCCCCGCCGAACCGTCACTCGAAGATGTCGCTGAAGCGCTTGCGCGCGGTGGTTTCGTCCGCCAACGCCTTGGCAGCGTCGAACGGCATCAGCTTGATGGTGTCGCGGGCGGGATAGCCCGCAGGCAATGCGACCTGCGGATGTGCGGCGACATAGCCCTGTTTCAGCGCGATTTCCTGGCCATCCTTCGAGATCAGGAAATCGACGAAGGCCTTGGCGGCCTCCGGGTTCTTGGTGGTCTTGAGGATCGCGACCGGCTCGCTCACGGCCGAGACGCCTTCGCTGGGAAACACGAACTCCACCGGCGCGCCCTTGGCCTTTTCACGGATCGGCATAAAGTCGACGATCATGCCGTAGAGCTTCTCCCCGGTCGCAACCTGGCGCAGGATATCGCCGTTGCCGCCGGCCGCGAGGGCGCCATTGCTCTTGAGGGCTTCATAGTAACCCCATCCGCCGGCGAGATTTCCCGTCAGCGTCATGGTGTGGATCAGCGCGGCTCCCGACGTCAACGGGCTGGGCATGGCGAGCAGGTTCTTCACCTCCGGCTTGCCGAGATCGGCCCAGCTTGTCGGCTTGAGGCTCGCCTTGGTGTTGTAGACGATGCCGGTGGTGATCAGCTTGGTGGCGAACCACATCTTCTGGGGATCATGGATGCCGCCCGGATAGGCCGACAGATCGGCGCTCTCATGCGCCAGAAGCCGGCCTTCCTTCTTGAGGCCTTCCATCGTCACCGAATCCGCGATCAACAGCACGTCGGCCTGCGGTGCGCCGGCCTCGAACTCGGCCCGGAGCTTGGCCATCACGCGGGGCGTCCCGTCGCGCACGAAGCTGACCTCGACTTTGGGATATTTCGCCTTGAAGGCGTCGATCGTCTGCTGCGCGTCGGTGTTGGGCTGGCTGGTGTAGAGCACGAGCTTGCCTTCCGCCGCCCAGACGGGCGTCGCGGTCGCAATGGCTGCGGTCGCCAGCACCAACAGGGCGGTCGTAGCGATCATGGTATGACGCATCGCGTTCTCCAGTGACAAATCTGCGGTAGGCGGACAAGCGGCAAGCCGCATCCGGCCTCCGTCTCGGCCAGCCGATTTCCTGCGTCGCCGTAAGGCGCACTCATGACGCATTAGTGACGGTCTGTGTTTCCTTGATGCTGCATCGTCGGAAATCGCGGCAAAGCGCGCCAAAAAGCGATTAACCCTCCCCGGCTTTCTCTGGAACTGCTCGAATTTCCGGCGTTCGGGCCGCTTGTTTGTCATGGGGGTTTTCGACTAGGGTCCACTTTAAGACGTCCTAAATCGTCGGCTTCAAACGTTTTAATTGGGAGGTATCAATGAAATCGGTTCGTTGTCTCGTCACTGGCGCGGCTTTTGCCGCGATCGCCGCCGGCTGGTCCGGCGCCGCGGTGGCGCAGGAAACCGTCACGGTCTGGTTCACCAAGGGCTTCTACAAGGGCGAGGATGATGCCCTGCTTGCCGTGGTGGACAAATTCCAGAAGGCGACCGGCGTCAAGGTCGATCTTTCTCTCTATGCGACCGAGGATTGCGTCACCAAGTCGGTCGGCGCCGTCGAGGCCGGAACACCGCCCGATGTCGGGTTCTGCACGACCTACGACTTCCGTACCACCGGCAAATGGGCCTTCGACGGCAAGCTCGAAGACGTCACCGATGTGATCACGCCGATCAAGGCGGAGTTCCAGCCGCAGGCGCTGGCGACGACTTTCCTGATGAACGGCAAGACCAAGGCGAAGTCCTACTACGCTTTTCCGGTCGAACAGCAGATGATGCACATCACCTACTGGAAGGACATGCTTGAGGAAGCGGGCTTCAAGGAGAGTGACATTCCCAAGGGTTGGGACGGCTATTGGGATTTCTGGTGCGACAAGGTCCAGGGTGCGATGCGCGCCAAGGGCAAGCGCATCTACGCCGTCGGCCATCCCATGGGCATTGCCGCGTCGGACACGTTCTACAGCTTCCTGACCTTCGCTAATGAATTCAACGCCCAGATCGTCGACGAGGATGGCAAGGTCGTTCTCGACCAGCCGAAGAACAAGGCGGCGATGATCGAGGCCGTGAAGGCTTACGCCAATATTTTCCAGCGTGGCTGCACTCCACCCTCCTCGGTGAACTGGCTCGATCCCGACAACAACGTCGCGTTCCACAACCGCACGACCGTCATGACCCATAACGCCACGATCTCGATCGCGGGCAAGCATATGGACGACATGTCCAACCCTGCGCTCACGGAAGAGCAGCGTGCCACGGCCAAGAAAAACTACGAGGACAATATCCGCACGGCCGAGTTTCCGACCAAGCCGGACGGCAGCAAGATGACCAATCTCGCGGCGGTCAAGACGGCTGTGATCTTCGCCGACGCCAAGAACAAGAAGCGCGCCAAGGAGTTCATGGCCTTCCTGCTCAAGGACGAGAACCTGCAGCCCTTCGTCGACGGTTCGACTGGCCGCTGGGTGCCGACCACGCTGAAGGGCATCGAGAGCCCGTTCTGGACCAGTGGCAAGGATCCCCACCGCGCCGTCGTCTACAAGCAGTACAAGGACGGCACGATCCCGTTCCAGTTCGTCTACAACTACAACTTCACGACCCTGAACGCCGAGAACGTCTGGGCCAAGGCCGTCAACCGCGTGGTCCAGGACAAGATCGCGCCTGAAGTCGCGGTCGACGAGATGATCGCCCGCATCAAGCAGATCGCCGGCTAAGTCCGACGATCGTAGAATCGACCGACAAGGCGTCCCTGCGGCAAACAACAGCCGCGGGGCGCCGACCCGTCTCAGCACGACGGCGACGCCGAGGGAGAAAACCATGACAGCGACCACTATGGCCGCGCCGGCGCTGCCGGCCTCGAAGTCGAGCGACGCGGTCTCCGGACATACGCGTGACCGCGCGCTTTGGGGCGCGATCATGCTGGCGCCCTATGTGCTCGTCTTCGCCGTGATGGTGGTCTACCCCGTCGGTTACGGCCTCTGGCTCGGCCTCAACTGGAATTCCTATCGAGCCCTCTTCGCCGACCCGATCTTCATCCGCACGGTCATCAACACCATCGTCTTCCTGTTCGTCGCGGTGAACCTGAAATTCGCGATCGCGCTTGTCCTGTCGGGTTTCTTTGTCGCGCAGCGGGCCTGGGTGCGCTTCGTGCTGGTGCTGTTCATCCTGCCCTGGGCGGTTCCCTCCATCCCGACCATCCTGTCCTTCCGGGTCATGCTCAATCCGGAAAACGGCATGATCAACCAGCAGCTGTTCCACTGGTTCGGCATTGTCGAGGGGCCCGGCTGGCTGACCGACCCGACATTGGCCTTCTGCATGTCGATCATGGTCCATATCTGGAAGTCGCTGCCGTTCTGGACGCTGATCCTCGTCACCGGCCGGCTTGCCATCGCGCAGGACCTCTATGAGGCTGCCAGCGTCGACGGCGCCAGCAAATGGCAGCAGTTCAAGTTCATCACCTGGCCGTCGCTGGCGACGCTCTACGTCACATCCACCATGCTCTCGATGATCTGGACACTGGGCGATTTCAACAGCGTCTACCTGCTCACCGGCGGCGGACCAGGCGACCTGAACCATGTGCTGTCGACCCTCGGCATCCGCTACATGCGCAACAACAACCTCGATCTCGGCATCGCCTCGATCATCATCGCGATGCCGCTGATCCTGCCGATGGTCTATTTCATGGTGAAGCGTCTCTCGAAGGGAGCCGAATGATGAAGAAGGTTCTCGACGAGGGAAAACTCATCCTGATCGCCATCCCCGTCCTGCTCTGGACGCTGCTGCCGATCTACCATCTTTTCGTGCTCTCGATCTCCAATCAGGAATCGATGCTGGCCGGAAAACTCTGGCCCGACGCGCCGACGCTGCAGAATTTCCAGATCGTCTTCAAGCAGCAGCACTACTACCTGACGAATTTCTGGCTGCAGATGTTCAACAGCTTCTTCATCGCCATCGCGACGGGGATGATCACGCTGCTGGTCGCGACCTTTGCCGCCTTCGCGATCTCGCGGCTGAGGGTCAAGGGCGGCCGCACCATCATGAACCTGGCGCTGGCGACCTATCTGATCCCGGCCGCCTTCCTCGCCATCCCGATGTACAAGGCGATGGGCTCCTATGGACTCCTGAACACGCAGACGGCGCTGATCCTGGCCATGGTCGCGCTTGCCTCGCCCTATGCGATCTGGGTGCTCAAGCAGGCCTCCGACAAGCTGCCGAGGGAGTTGGACGAGGCGGCGATCATGGATGGCGCGACCTCGCTCCAGCTCTTCCGGCTGGTCTATCTGCCGCTGATGAAGCCCTCGATGGTGGTCATCGGCATCTATGCGCTGCTGCTGGCCTGGAACGAGTATCTCTATGCCTTCCTGCTGCTCTCCAGCGAGAGGGCCGTTCCACTCGCGGTGGGACTCGGCCTGTTTCTGTCGGCCGACGACGCGCCCTGGAACCTGCTGATGGCCGCAGGCCTTCTCTACGCCATCCCGCCCGCGGTGATCTATTACGGCTTCCGCAAGAACATGGTCGGCGGCCTGACGGCAGGTGCGGTGAAGAGCTGAACCCCTGTCATTCCGGGGCTTCGCGCAGCGGAGAACCCGGAACCCACGACCGGGCGAGCCCATTTCGGCCGCAGGGTTTTCACCCGGTCGTGGGTTCCGGGTTCGGCCTTCAGCCGCCCCGGAATGACGTGGGACGCATGCCGGACATTCTCTATTTCCCTCGCCATGCTGCCGAACAGGCGTCACATTGCGAGCGTTAGATTCAAGACGAAGACTGCCAGGACCCTGACATGACCGCTTCCAAGCTCGACCAGCTCCGCGAGATGACCACCGTTGTCGCCGATACCGGCGACATCGAAGCGGTCCGTCGTCTGAAGCCCGTCGATTGCACCACGAACCCGACGCTGATCCTGAAGGCCGTCGAAACGCCGGCCTATGCCCATCTCGTCGATGAGGCGGTTGACTGGGGCAAGAAGGCTGGCGACGCGGGCGAAAACACGGTCCATGCCGTCTGCGACCGGCTGGCCGTCACCTTCGGGGCCGAACTCACCAAGATCGTGCCGGGCCGCGTCTCGACCGAGGTCGATGCCGACCTGTCCTTCGACACGCAGGCCACCATCGACAAGGCGCGTGCGATCATCGCCGCCTATAAGGAGCGTGGCATCGAGAAGGACCGCGTTCTGATCAAGATCGCCTCGACCTGGGAGGGCATCCAGGCGGCCAAAGTGCTGCAGGCAGAAGGCATCGACTGCAATCTGACGCTGCTCTTCGCCCTGCCGCAGGCGGTGGCCTGTGCCGACGCCAGCGCCTTCCTGATCTCTCCCTTCGTCGGCCGTATCCTCGACTGGCACGTCAAGGCCGGCGGTGGTCCCTACACGGCGGAGACCGATCCGGGCGTCGTCTCCGTGAAGAGCATCTATGCCTATTACAAGGCGTTCGGCATCAAGACGGTCGTCATGGGCGCTTCCTTCCGCAATATGGCTGAGATTGAGGCGCTGGCGGGTTGCGACCGACTGACGATCGGCCCCTCCTTGCTCGACGAACTGGCCGCCGCGACAGGCGACCTGCCGCGCAGGCTGTCGCCGGCCTCATCGCCCCAGGCCGCGCCCGAATTCGCCAAGAAGATCGTGCTGGACGAGAAGGCCTTCCGCTTCGCCATGAACGAGGACGCGATGGCCAGCGACAAGCTGGCCGAAGGCATCCGCGGTTTCGTCAAGGATCTTCGCGGTCTGCGCAAGCTCGTGGCCGAAAAGCTGGTCTGATCGGGAGCGTCATCCCGTGCGCGCTGCAGCACGCAGTGATGCGGCGCAGACACGGGACCGCAAGACGAGAAGGCGCCTTTTCCTCATGGCGCTCCCGCATCTGCGCCGCGGCATTGCATGCCGCAGCGCGCGCGGGATGACGCTCTAAGACCCCTGTGCCGCGAACGCCTCCGCCCGGATCGTGTTCAGCGACTTCGATGGCGTAATCGCCTCGGGATCGAGCAGGCAATGCAGGATCGCCGGCTTGCCGCTGGCGACTGCGCGCTCGAAGGCCGGGCCGAACTCCGCCGTGGTCTCGACCCGCTCGCCATGGCCGCCGAAGGCCTTCGCGTAGGCCGCGAAATCAGGGTTCTTCAGCGTCGTCGCTGAGACCCGGCCGGGATAGTGCTTCTCCTGATGCATGCGGATGGTGCCGTACATGCCGTTGTCGATCACGATGACGATCACACCCAGGTCATATTGCACGGCGGTCGCGAAATCCTGCCCGTTCATCAGGAAGCAGCCGTCGCCGGCAAAGGCGATCACCGTTCTTTCAGGGAACAACCGCTTGGCACCGATCGCGGCAGGCACGCCATAGCCCATCGAACCCGAAGTCGGCGCAAGCTGCGTCGCGAATTTATTGAAGCGGTGGAAGCGATGCACCCAGCTCGCGTAGTTGCCGGCGCCGTTGCACATGATGGCATCATCGGGCAGGTGCCGGCGCAGCCAGGTCACCATCTCGCCGGGATGGAAGGTGCCGGCGACCGGAGCAGGCTGGCCGCTCCAGCCGAGATAGCTTTCATGCGCCTGCGCGGCCTCGCCCGCCCACGGGATCTCCTGCGGCGGATGCACGGTCTCCAGCGCGGCGCAAAACGCGGTCGGCGAGGCGTTGATCGCCAGCGACGGACGGTAGACCCGGCCGAGTTCCTCGGCGTCCGGATGCACATGCACCAGCGGCCGGCCTGGATTGGGGATGCCGAACAGCGTGTAGGATTGGCTCGGCATCTCCGACAGCCTGCCGCCGACGAGAATGACGAGGTCGCTCTCCTGGATGCGCTTCAGCAGCTTCGGATTGGGCCCGATGCCGAGATCCCCAGCGAAGTTCGGATGATCGGCAGGGAACAGCATCTGCCGGCGGAAGGAAACAGCGACGGGCAGGTCGAAGCGCTCGGCAAAGCGCTGGAAGCGCGCGATCGCCTGCGGGTCCCAGCGCGAGCCGCCCAAGATCGCGACCGGAGACTTCGCCGCCCAGAGCCGCTTCTGCAGGTCGATCGTCTGCAAAAGGGACGGATGCGTCTCGGTGACCTGATAAGGCTCGGCGTCGGCCACGTCCGCTAGATCGGTCAGCACGTCCTCGGGCAGTGCGATCACGACCGGGCCGGGCCGGCCCGACGTCGCGACATGGAAGGCGCGGCTGATGATCTCGGGAATGCGCGCCGCATCGTCGATCTCGGTCGCCCATTTCGTCATGGTGCCGAAGACGGCGCGGTAGTCGAGTTCCTGAAAGGCCTCGCGCTCGCGCATGCCTCGTTCGATCTGGCCGACGAACAGGATCATCGGCGTCGAATCCTGGTCGGCGATGTGGATGCCGGGGGAGGCGTTGGTCGCGCCGGGTCCGCGCGTCACGAAGCAGATGCCGGGCTTGCCGGTCAGCTTGCCGGCGGCTTCGGCCATCATCGCGGCGCCGCCCTCGGCCCGGCAGATGGTAACCTTGAGATCGGCGTCGTGAAGCGCGTCGAGCACGGCGAGATAGCTCTCGCCCGGCACGCAGAAGGCGTCGGTGGCGCCATGGAGGATGAGTTGGTCGACGAGGATCTGCCCGCCGGTGCGATTAGTCATGCTGAGGCCCTCCCCAGGCCGGGTCGTTCAGAATCTCATCCGCATGTTCGCCGAGGCGCGGACTCGAGCGCCCAGACACCTGTCGCACCCCGTCCATGACGATCGGCGAGGCGACGGTCGGGATGGCCCCGCCCTTCGCGGCGTCGCTTTCCAGATCGACGCGAATGCCGCGCGCCAGCACCTGTGGATCGGCGAAGACCTCATCGACGCCGTTGATCGGGCCGGCCGGCACGCCGACCTTTTCTAGCGCCGCAAGCAGATCGGCTTTCAGATAGCGCTGGCAGAGCTGGTGCAGCCGCTCGGTCAGCGCGACGCGGTTCTCCACGCGCGAACGGTTGTCGGTATAGCCGGGCTCGTCGGCCAGCGCGGCATCGCCCAGGACCTCGCAGAGCTTGCGCCACTGCCCGTCATTGCCGGTGGCGATGATGATGTGGCCGTCCGCGACGGGAAAAACGTCATAAGGCACGATGTTGGGGTGTGCGTTGCCGAGCCGGGCCGGCGGGGTGCCGGAGACAAGATAGTTCATCGCCTGATTGCCGAGCACCGCGACTTGCGCATCGAGCAGGGCCATGTCCAGCATTGCCCCCTCGCCGGTGGCATCGCGCCGGCGCAAGGCCGAGAGGATGCCGACCGAGGCGTAGAGACCCGTATAGATGTCGGCGACGGCATACCCTGCCTTCATCGGCGCGCCGGTCGGTTCGCCGGTAACCGACATCGGCCCGCCCATGCCCTGCACGAGGAAATCGTAGCCGGCGCGCGGGGCGTAAAGGCCGGTCTGGCCGAAGCCTGTTACCGAGCAATAGATCAGGCGCGGGAAGGCCGCCCGCAGCGAGGCGGCGTCGAGCCCATATTTGGCGAGCCCGCCGACCTTGAAGTTTTCGACCACGACATCGGCATGGGCAGCGAGCCGGCGCACCAGCGCTTGGCCCTCGGGCGTACGAAAATCGGCCGTGATCGAGCGCTTGCCGCGATTGGCCGAATGGAAATAGGCCGCTGAGAGATGCTCGCCGTCCGCCGCCTCGACGAAGGGCGGTCCCCATTTGCGCGTATCGTCGCCCTCAGGTGCCTCGACCTTGACGACATCCGCGCCGAGATCGGCCAGCAACTGGCCGATCCAGGGACCGGCAAGGATGCGCGCGAGTTCGAGGACGCGCAGGCCGGCGAGGGGAGGGGTTGAAGTCATTGCAAGTAATCCGCGCCGTCATCCCGGCCGGAGCGAAGCGGAGAGCCGGGATCCATGCCTGAACGCTGATCGGCGATGTTCTGGCATGGATCCCGGGTCGAGCTGCGCTCGCCCGGGATGACGCGGAGGGTGTCGGAAGGTTTCAGAAGAACGCCTGCAGCCCGGTGATCGCCCGACCCAAAATCAGCGCGTGAACGTCATGCGTGCCCTCATAGGTATTTACCGTCTCGAGGTTCGCCGCGTGGCGCATGACATGGTACTCGATCGAGATGCCGTTGCCGCCATGCATGTCGCGGGCCTGGCGGGCGATGTCGAGCGCCTTGCCGCAATTGTTGCGCTTCACCAGCGAGATCATTTCCGGGGCCATCTTGCCTTCGTCGAGCAGGCGTCCGACGCGCAAGCTACCCTGCAGGCCGAGCGTGATCTCGGTCAGCATGTCCGCCAGCTTCTTCTGGTAGAGCTGCGTCTGGGCGAGCGGCTTGTTGAACTGCTTGCGGTCGAGCCCATACGATCTGGCCCTGTGGAAGCAGTCCTCGGCCGCGCCCATCACGCCCCAAGAGATGCCGTAGCGCGCCCGGTTGAGGCAGCCGAACGGACCCTTGAGGCCCGAGACGTTCGGCAGCAGGTTCTCCTCCGGCACGATCACGCCGTCCATGACGACCTCGCCCGTGATCGAGGCGCGCAAGCTGAGCTTGCCGCCGATCTTGGGCGCCGACAGACCCTTCATGCCCTTTTCGAGGATGAAGCCGCGGATCTGGTTGTCATGCGCGGCCGACTTCGCCCAGACGACAAAGACGTCGGCGATCGGCGAGTTCGAGATCCACACCTTGGAGCCGGTCAGGCGATACCCGTCCGACACCTTCTCGGCGCGGGTCTTCATGCCTGCCGGGTCGGAGCCGGCATCGGGCTCCGTCAGGCCGAAGCAGCCGACCCATTCGCCGGACGCCAGCTTGGGCAGGTACTTCTTGCGCTGGCTTTCGTCGCCATAGGCATAGATCGGATACATCACCAGCGAGGACTGCACCGACATCATCGAGCGATAGCCGGAATCGACGCGCTCGACTTCGCGGGCCACAAGCCCATAGGAGACGTAGTTGGCGCCGGCGCAGCCATACTCCTCGGGGACGGTGACGCCGAGCAGGCCGAGTTCGCCCATCTCGTTGAAGATCGACCGGTCGGTTGCCTCATTGAGATAGGCCTCCGAGATGCGCGGCTGCAGCTTCTCCTGAGCGAAATCGCGTGCCGTGTCACGGATCAGGCGCTCGTCCTCGCTCAGCTGCTCGTCGAGCAGGAAGGCGTCGTCCCAGGTGAATTCGGCCAGCTTCTGGCTCGTGGCGTGGCTGCGGGCGGCTTCTGCCATGGTATTTTTCCTTCCCTGCTGTCCCAACCGCGTCATTCCGGACAAGCCGCTAAGCGGCGCCGATCCGGAATCCATCCTAGAGTGCTGTCGTTGCCCTATGATGGATTCCGGGTCTGCGCTTCGCTGCGCCCGGAATGACGGCGGCCGTTCCTCGTTTCAAAAGCTCTCGTTACGCATCCACATCGAAGCTGACGCCCTGCGCCAGCGGCAATGTCGTGCCGTAGTTGAGCGTATTCGTGGCGCGGCGCATATAGGCTTTCCAGGCGTCGGAGCCGGCCTCGCGGCCGCCGCCGGTCTCCTTCTCGCCGCCGAAGGCCCCGCCGATCTCCGCACCCGATGGGCCGATATTGACGTTGGCGATGCCGCAATCGGAACCTTCCGCCGAAATGAAGGCCTCGGCCTCGCGCATGTCGAGCGTGAAGATCGAGGAGGACAGGCCGGCGCCGACCGCGTTCTGGATCGCGATGGCCTGTTCCAGCGTCTTATACTTCATCACATAGAGGATCGGCGCGAAGGTCTCGCGCTCGACCGGGCCGCATTGCGACGGCATTTCGACCAGCGACGGACGGACATAGAAACCGCCAGCGCCGACCTCGACCTGCTCGCCGCCATGGACGGTGCCGCCCTCGGCCCTGGCCTCGGAGAGCGCCTTCTGCATGGCCTGATGGGCGGCTTCATCGACCAGCGGGCCTACCAGCACGCCGGCCTTGCGCGGATCGCCGATCGTCACCGAGCCATAGACCTTGATGAGCTTGGGGATCAGCGCGTCATAAACGCTCTCATGCACGATCAGGCGGCGCAGGGTGGTGCAGCGCTGTCCGGCCGTGCCCATCGCCGCAAACGCGATTCCACGCAGCGCGATGTCCAAATCAGCCGAGGGTGCCACGATCGCGGCATTGTTGCCGCCGAGTTCGAGGATGGCGCGGGCGAAGCGGCTTGCGAGCTTCTGGCCGACCTCCTTGCCCATCCGGGTCGAGCCCGTGGCGGAGACGACCGGCACACGATGGTCGCTGACCAGGATATCGCCGATCTCACGCCCGCCGATCAGGACTTCGGAGAGGCCGGCCGGCGCCTCGGGGCCGAAGCGCTTCATCGTCTTCTCGACGATCGCCTGCACGGCGATGCCGGTCAGCGGCGTCTTCTCCGATGGCTTCCAGACGACGCTGTCGCCGCAGACGAAGGCGAGCGCCGCGTTCCACGACCAAACCGCGACGGGGAAGTTGAAGGCCGAGATCACGCCGCAGACACCCAGCGGATGCCAGGTCTCCATCATGCGGTGGTTCGGCCGCTCGGTCGCGATCGTCAGGCCGTAGAGCTGGCGCGACAGGCCGACGGCAAAATCGCAGATGTCGATCATTTCCTGGACTTCGCCCAGGCCCTCGGAGGTGACCTTGCCGGCCTCAAGCGTCACCAGCAGGCCGAGATCGTCCTTGGCGGCGCGCAGCTCTTCGCCGAGCAGACGCACGAACTCGCCACGGCGCGGTGCCGGCACCTTGCGCCACAGCAGGAACGCCGACTGGGCTCGACCTATGGCGGCCTCAGCCTCGGCAGGGCTGGTCTCCTTCAGCGTCGCGACGGTCTCGCCCGTGATCGGCGAATGAGCGGTCAGGCCCTTCGGGGCAAAGGCGGCGTCGGTGACGCCGAGGCGCTTGAGCAGTGCGAGCGCGTCCTGGGGCAGGGGAGAGGTCATGTGATCGGGGCCTTTACGTCGTGTGCCGCGAGGCCGTCTCTCAACGCGCCGTCATCCCGGACAAGCGGCGAAGCCGCGCCGATCCGGGATCCATCATAGAGCGCAATGGCCTCCGATGGATACCGGATCTCCGCTTCGCTGCGTCCGGGATGACGGCGTGGTTGGAGCGCCTCCGAATTTCAAGCCGGAACAATGCCCCCTTCCACCCTGCTCCGGCAACCGATATGTTCTCACGACTTGATGAGAATAAATCATGGATTTCGAGATCATCCCCGGCCGGCTTTCGGTGCCCTCGCTCTCGTCGCTTGCTGCCTTCGAGGCTGCGGCGCGCCATGGCAGCTTTACGCGTGCCGCGGAGGAACTCAACCTCACCCAAGGTGCGATCAGCCGTCAGGTCGCCCATCTCGAGCAGGTGCTGGGGCTCGCCCTCTTCGAGCGTATTCGCAAGCGGGTCAGCCTGACGCCTGCCGGTGCGGCCTATGCGGCCGATATCCGCGACGGGCTCTCGCGGCTGGCGGCGGCGACCGTTTCGGCCATGGCGTTTCGAGGCGCCGCCGGCGTGCTCAACCTCGCCATCCTGCCGACTTTCGGCACGCGCTGGCTGATCCCGCGCCTGCCACGTTTTACCGAGGCGCATCCGGGAATCACCATCAATTTCGCCACGAAACTGGTGCCGTTCGATTTCAGCCGCGAGCAACTCGATGCCGCCATCCATTTCGGCGATCCCGTCTGGCCCGGCGCGCTCCTGCACCGGCTGATGGGAGAGGAGATCGTGCCCGTCGCGTCTCCCTCGCTGATAGCGCGCCTCGGCCTCAAGGTCCCGGTGGATATGCTGCGCGCGCCGCTGCTGCAGCAATCGACGCGGCCGCGCGCCTGGGCCAACTGGCTGGAGCAGCAGGGCCTGCCGCCGCAGCGCGCGCTGATGGGGCCGCGCTTCGAGCAGTTCGCCATGGTTTCGCAGGCGGCCGTCGCCGGCCTCGGCCTCGCCATCGTGCCGCGCTTCCTGATCGAGGAGGAACTGCGTTCGGGTTCGCTGGTCATCCCGTTCGACCGGCCGGTCACCGGCACCGAAGGCTATTATCTGGTCTATCCCGAGACGCGTGCGGAGCTGCCGGCCGTCATCGCCTTTCGCGACTGGCTGCTGGGCGAATGTGCCGCCGCCAACTGACTGGACAAGCGTTGCACGGCGCGCCAATCATGCGCGCAGTTCACCAAGGTGTCGCTGCAAGCGAAACCGTCTCTGCGTGGGACCGCCATGTCGTCTTCTTCCGAAAGCGTCGATGTCGTGATTTGCGGGGGCGGCGTGATCGGCTCTTCCGTCGCCTATCATCTGGCGGCCGATCCCGGCTTCACCGGCAAGGTCGTCGTGGTCGAGAAGGATCCAACCTACCGGCTCGCGGCCTCCGCACTCTCAGCAGCCTCGATCCGCCAGCAATATTCGAGCGCCGTGAACATCCGGATCTCGCTGCATGGCATCGCATTTTTGCGCAACATCGGGACGCATCTCGCCGTGGATGAAGACGTGCCGGTCATCGATCTGCACGAGGGCGGATATCTGTATCTCGCAAGCGAGGAGGGTGCCCCTGTCCTGGCCGCGAACCAGAAGCTCCAGGTAGCCGAAGGTGCCGATGTTGCGCTTTATGCTGCAGAAATGCTGCGCAGCAAATTCAGCTGGCTAAATACATCCGATATCACCTGCGGCACCCTGGGCATTAGCGGAGAGGGCTGGTTCGACGGCTGGGCCGTGCTGCAGGCCTTCCGCAAGAAGGCGCGTTCGCTTGGCGTCGAATATCGGCAGGGCGAAGTCGCGCGCTACATTGTCGAGGGCGGGCGCGTGGCTGCCGTCGAGCTTGCCGACGGCAGCCGCATCGCCTGCGGCGCGGCGGTGAACGCCTCGGGGACGCATGGCGCCAGGCTGGCCGCCACCGCCGGCGTCGCGATCCCGGTTCGGTCGATGAAGCGCTACGTCTTCAGCTTCACCTGCAAGGGCGCGGTCGACAACTGCCCGCTGCTGATCGACACGAGCGGCGTCTGGTGCAGGCCCGAGGGTAAACGCGGCAGCGACGGCCAGCTCTTCATCGGCAGTTGTTATCCGCTCAGCGCCGAGCAGGACCAGGAGTGGATCGAGACCGATCCGTCCGTCGAGGATGTCGATTGGGCCTTCTTCGAGGAGACGGTCTGGCCGACGCTCGCCCACCGCATCCCGGCCTTCGAGGAAATCCGGCCCGGCCGGGCCTGGGCCGGCCCCTACGACATGAACGAGCTTGATCACAACGCGATCATCGGCCCGGCGGTCGGCGCGCCCAACCTCCATCTCGCCAACGGCTTCTCCGGCCACGGCCTGCAGCAGGCGCCGGCGGTCGGGCGCGGGCTCGCCGAGCACATTTTGCATGGCGCTTATCGCACGCTCGATCTGGCCGATCTCGGCCATGAGCGCATCGTCGCGCGCAGGCCCTTGCTGGAAACGAATGTCATCTGACGGCACCGCCTGCATGGTCAGGCGGGTTGGCCCGCGGCTTCAAGAATCAGATCGCTGATCTCCTGGGCGCGGGATATCAGCGACAGGTGGCTGGCCTCGACTTCGATGGTTCTGGCTCCCATGCGCCTGGCCATGAAGCGTTCGAGATCGGGATTGATCGTCCGGTCCTGAGTCGAAACGGCATAGAAGCTTGGCTTTGAGCGCCATGCCGCCTGAGTCGTCTTGCCGGCCAGCAGCGCTTTCTGGAAGGGTTGCTGCACCGCATAAAGCACCTTCGCTTCGGCCTGCGGCAGATCGCCGGCGAAGTCGCGCAGGAATGCGGCCTCGCTGAGGCGCCCCTCGTCCCCGTCGAAGACGATGCCGGCCGTCGCCGGCGGCGTCGGGAAGGTCTTGGCCAGCGCCGTATAGTCTTCCGCTGCATCCGGAGCCCGTGCCGCGACATAGACCAGTGCCGAGACATTGGGGTGCAGGCCGGCCTCGGTCACGATCATGCCCGAGAAGGAGTGCCCGACCAGCACAGTCGGTCCATCCTGCCGCGCCAGCACCCGCTCGGCCGAGGCCACGGCATCGGGCAGCGTCGTCAGAGGATTCTGCACGGAAGTGACATTGAGCCCGGCGGCTTGAAGCCGGGCAATCACCTCTGTCCAGCACGAACCGTCGGCGAACAGTCCGTGCACCAGCACGACGTTACGAGCGGGAGTGAGGGCCGCCTTCGCTGTCGCGCTCCGGCCGGACACCACCGAGGTTGCGGCAACGGCGGCCAGAGCCGCAACAAAACTACGCCTGTCGATCGCCATGGCAAATCTTGCTCCTGAAGGGGTTTCGATAAGTGATTATCGGCTTATGGGATGTGTCCGGCGATTATGCTTAGGTATGGCGCAGACATCTGGTGGTTGTAGATCGCCTAGCGCGCTGCAGTGGATCAGCGTCACTTCACGGAGCCACCCATGATTGATCCGGCCTTCGTTAAGACCATGGCTCGCTACAATGCATGGCAGAACGACAATCTGTATGCGGCTGCCGCGAGCTTGAGCGACGAGGCGCGGCGGCTGGAGCGCGGCGCCTTCTTCGGTTCGATCCACGGTACGTTCTGCCATCTACTATGGGGCGACCGGATGTGGCTCTCGCGTTTCACGGGCACGCCGAAGCCGTTGGTTCCGGGCAGTGAGTCGGCCCGGATGATCGAGGGATGGTCGGAACTCCTAGCCGAGCGGCGGGCCACCGACGCGCTGATCGGCGAATGGGCGGCGACGCTCTCGCCGGATTGGCTTGCCAGCGATCTGACGTGGTTTTCCGGCGCGACGCAGCGCGAGATGAGCAAGCCGGTCGGTCTGCTGGTGGCCCATATGTTCAATCACCAGACCCATCATCGTGGCCAGGTTCATGCGATGCTTACGGCGGCGGGTGCAAGGCCGAGCGACACGGACCTGATGCTGGTCGAAGACTGGAGCTGACGGGTCAACCGCCGGTCGCTTTGCTCCGCTTGGCAGGTGCTGCCTGGCTGGTCGCGTCCGCCTCGGGCGGGACTGACGCGGTCGCGTTCTGGCTGAGCTTCTGGAACAGCCCCAGCCCGACCATCGCCAGCACGGCGAGCAGCACCAGAAATCCCGGATAGACGATATCGGCCATGTTGCCCCGCGAGGCCTTGGTGATCAGCACCAGCGATTCCAGGCTCAGCGCGATGATGATGATCGTCATGAACTTCGTCAGCGAGCCGCGCGCTTCGGCCGGGCGGCGCAGTTCACGATCGCTGATGACCTCTTCCTCGAACAGGAATTTGCCGACATCGGCGACCGCGACCGCGATGATGATCAGGCCGATGCCGTCCAGCATCGTCTCCAGCGCGCCATCGCCTGTCCAGAAGCCGGTGACCGTGCGCCAGACCGCGACGCCGATCAAAAGCACCGCGGCCACGAGAAAGGCCCCGGCGATGACGGTGTAGAGGATTCGGCTGAACAAAGTCATGGCGGCCTGCGCTGCGGAAGAGCGGCGATGATCGACGCTTGGCCGCGTGCATGCAACCGCTGGCGGGCGAATTAGCGATCGGACATCGTTCAGCGCAGGCTGATCAATTCGGGCTCGGCCCCCAGGCCGCGTTCGCCAGCGGCCGCGATGCCGAGGCCGACTTCGGAGAGGATGCGCCCGAGCGCCTCGAAATCCTGACGGCGCGGCGAACTCTTGCGCCAGACCAGGCCGATCGAACGGCGCGGCTCCGGCTCGCCGAAGCGGAACAGTTTCACCGGCATGTCGGGCCTGAGTTCGACCGGCAGTGCCATCGCCGGCATCAGCGTCGTCCCAAACCCGTTGGCCACCATCTGCATGATCGTCGAGAGGCTGGAGGCGCCGTATTGCCGGCGCGATTCCAGCCGCGTCGAGCCGCAGAAGCTGAGCGCCTGATCGCGCAGGCAATGCCCTTCCTCCAGCAGCAGCATGGTATCGCCGGACAGTGCCGTCTCGGGAGTGAAAGCCGCGCCATGGGCCGCCGGGCCGGCCGGCACCACCAGCAGAAAAGGATCGTCGAAAAGCGGCAGTGTCTCCAAGCCCGCCCGCTCGACCGGCAGAGAGAGCAGCGCGACGTCCAGCTGGCCATCCGCCAATTCGTCCAGCAGTGTCGCCGTCTGCGTCTCGCGCAGGCGCAGATCGAGATCGGGATGGCGCCGTTGCAGCGCCGGCAGCGTCGCCGGCAGCAGGTAGGGCGCGATCGAGGGAATGACGCCGAGGTCGAGTTCGCCGCTGAGCAGGCCGGGCCGATGCCGGGCCTGGTCGACCAGATCGCTCGTCTCCAGCAGGATGCGCTGGGCCCGCCCGGCGATCTCGATGCCGGTTTCAGTGAGCGCGATGGCGTTGCGCCGCCGCTCGATGAGCTGGCAGCCGAGATAGCTTTCCAACTCCTGGATCTGCAGCGAAAGAGCCGGCTGGCTGACATGGCATTCCTGTGCAGCCCGCCCGAAATGGCGGTGTCGCGCCACGGCGGCGAAATAGCGAAGCTGCTTCAAGGTGATCATGACGATTTGATAAACTTATCGTAGCCGCCCGTAAACGGTATTGGACATCATCGTCACAAAGCGCTGTTAGTTCGACCAATTCGAAATTGGGTTGGGGGGTCCCGCCCATCGAATGATGGAGGACTGCATGTCGAAGAACCCGACCATGACGACGACGGCCGGCGCGCCGATTCCCGACAACCAGAATTCGATCACCGCCGGCGAGCGCGGCCCGGTCCTGCTGCAGGACTACCAGCTTCTCGAAAAGCTCGCCCACCAGAACCGCGAGCGCATCCCCGAGCGCGCTGTCCATGCCAAGGGCTGGGGCGCGCATGGCACGCTGACCATCACCGGCGATATCTCGAAATACACCAAGGCCAAGGTGCTGCAGCCCGGCGCGACGACGCCGATGATCGCGCGCTTCTCCACCGTGGCCGGCGAAATGGGCGCGGCCGATGCCGAGCGCGACGTGCGCGGCTTTTCGCTGAAGTTCTATACGGAAGAAGGAAACTGGGACTTAGTCGGCAACAATACGCCGGTGTTCTTCGTACGCGATCCCGTCAAGTTCCCCGACTTTATCCACACCCAGAAGCGCCATCCCAAGACCAATATGCGCTCGCCCACCGCGATGTGGGATTTCTGGTCGCTCAGCCCTGAGAGCCTGCACCAGGTCACGATCCTGATGTCGGATCGCGGCCTCCCGACCGATGTGCGCCACATCAACGGCTATGGCTCGCACACCTTCTCGCTTTGGAACGATGCCGGCGAGCGCTACTGGGTGAAGTTCCACTTCAAGACTTTGCAGGGCCACAGGCACTGGACCAATGACGAGGCCTCGGTCGTCGTCGGCAAGACCCGCGAATCGACGCAGGAAGACCTCTTCAACGCGATCGAGAACGGCGATTTCCCGCGCTGGAAGATGCAGGTCCAGATCATGCCCGAGCTCGACGCCGAGAAGACCTCCTACAACCCCTTCGACCTGACCAAGGTCTGGCCGCACAGCGAATACCCGGTGATCGATATCGGCGTCTTCGAACTCAACCGCAATGCGGAAAACTACTTCGCCGAGATCGAGAACGCGGCCTATTCGCCGTCAAACATCGTGCCGGGCATCGGCTTCTCGCCCGACAAGATGCTGCAGGCCCGAATCTTCTCCTATGCCGATGCCCATCGCCACCGGCTCGGCACCCACTACGAGAACATCCCGGTCAATCAGCCCAAGGTTCCGGTCGCGCATTATCATCGCGATGGCCAGATGAACACCTATGGCGGCATCAGGACCGGCCATCCCGACGCCTATTACGAGCCCAACTCCTTCGGCGGTCCGGTCGAGCAGCCCTCCGCCAAGGAGCCGCCGCTGCGGATTTCGGGCGATGCCGCCCGCTACAACCACCGCATCGGCAATGACGACTATTCGCAGCCGCGCGCGCTCTTCAACCTGTTCGACGCCGGCCAGAAGGAGCGGCTGTTTTCCAACATCGCTGCGGCGATGGGCGGCATCCCGCTGGAGATCGAGGAGCGCCAGCTCGTCCATTTCGACAGGATCCACCCCGATTACGGCAATGGCGTGCGTCGCGCCTTGTCGCAGGCAGACGGCACCGAGCGGCCGGGCATCTCGGTGACCCCCGCGACCCCGCAGCAGGCCGCCGAATGATCCTGCTGCCAGCAGGAGACAGGAGGGCCGTGGCGAAAGCCGCGGCCCTTTTTGCTACGATCGCATGATGGTTCAATTACCACGCAGAAGGCTCTAGCGTTCCAGTCTCGTGTTGTGGGGATCGAATCCGTGCCTTTGACTGCCGAAGAGAAGACCGTCACCGACTGGCTCGCCACCCGCAAGGACGCGATGATCGCGTTGCTGCGCGAGATGGTCGACACCGATTCCGGCTCCTACGATAAGGCCGGCGTCGATCGGGCAGGGCAGGTGCTGGCGCGCTTCCATGAGCGGAACGGGCTCGACGTCGAGGTCCTGCCCGACGCCCGCTTCGGCGACGCGGTCATGGCGCGCCTGCCCAATCCGACGGCCAACGACCAGCGCCCGGTGCTGCTGCTCGGCCATCGCGACACCGTCTTCCCCCAGGGCGAGCCGACGCGCCGCCCCTTCACGATCGAGGGCGGCCGCGCCTATGGCCCGGGCGTCGCCGATATGAAGGCGGGCCTCGTCATCGAGGCCTTCGTGGCGGCAGCCTTCGCCGAATGCGGCGGTCTCACCGCGCCGCTGATGATGCTGACGACGAGCGACGAGGAGATCGGCTCGCCTTCGTCCCGGCCGGTCATCGAGGCGGCCGCGCGCGAAGCCCGCTGCGTCTTCAATGCCGAGCCCAGTCGCCTGCCGGCCGGCACGGAGTTTGCCCGCGACCACAGGCAGTCGATCACCTCGGGCCGCAAGGGCGGCGTCTTCATGCGCGCCGAATTCACCGGCAAGGCCGCCCATTCCGGCGCAAACTACCAGATGGGCGTCTCGGCCATCGTCGATCTCGGCCACAAGATCCCCAGATTGCAGGGCCTGACCGACCTCGAGCGAGGCATCACCGTCAATGTCGGCCTGATCGGCGGCGGCCAGACCGTCAACACGGTCGCGCCCCATGCCTGGTGCGAGATCGACCTGCGCTACCTCACCGCCGCCCAGCGGGACGAACTGGTCGGGGCGATCAAGGCGATCGTCGAGACGCCGGAGGTGCCGGGCTCGTCCGCCGTGCTGAGCATCAAGGGCGAATTCGTGCCGCTGGAAACCACGCCGGAATCGGCGCTACTGTTCGAGACCTATCGCGACGCGGCGGCCGGCTTCGGCATCGCGACCGTCGCCGAGTTCACCGGCGGCTGCGCCGATTCAGGCTTCACGGCGGCGCAGGGCTGTCCGACCCTGTGCAGCGTCGGACCCATCGGCGGGTTGGCTCACACGCCCGACGAATTTCTGGAGGTCGAAAGCATCGTGCCGGCGGCGCAGGTGCTGGCGCTGGCCGTGATGCGGACGGCGGCGAGGATGGAGTGAGACCTGCCAACCGAGCCAAGCCGTGACACAGACGCGTCATTGCGAGCGTAGCGAAGCAATCCAGAGGTCTCGCGCAACCCTCTGGATTGCTTCACTGCGCTCGCAATGACGGATGCGCCTTACGCTCGATCTCAGAACGCCTCTTCCCAATTCCGGCTGAGACGCATCGCCGAATTGATCATCCCGACCATCGAATAGGTCTGCGGGAAATTGCCCCAGAGTTCGCCGGTCGTCAGGTCGGCGTCCTCCGAGAGCAGGCCGAAGCTGTTGCGGCGCGTGAGGATGCGGTTGAAGCGCTCGACCGCCTCCTCGTGCCGGCCGATGGCGTGCAATGCATCGACATACCAGAAGGCGCAGATCAGGAAGCCGGTGTGCATGAAGCCGAAATCGTCCTGCGTCGCGTAGCGCAGGAGCAGGTCGCCGCGCGTCAGGTCGCGGCCGATCGCCTCCACCGTCGCGATGAAGCGCGGATCGTCGGCCTTGACGAAGCCGAGTTCCGCGAAGAGCAGCAACGTCGCATCGAGGTCGGCCCCGTCGAAGGTGGAGACGAAATGGCCCTTTTCCTGGTTCCAGATGCGGTCGCCGATGATCTGCTTCAGCCGCCTGGCTTCGCCCTTCCAGAAGTCTTTCCGGTCTGCGCGGCCTAGCGTCCCGGCAATGCGGGCGAGCCGGTCGCAGGCCGCCCAGCACATCACGCTGGAGAAAGAGTGCACCGCCTCCTTCTCGCGCAGTTCCCACGGGCCGGCATCGGGCTTGTCGAAACAGGCGATCGCAAGCTCGCCCATATGTTCGAGCTGCCCGAACAGCGCGTCCTTGCCGGGCTGGATCAGGCGCTGGTCGAAGAAGGAATGCGTCGCTGCGAGCACGACCGCGCCATAGCCGTCGTGCTGGATCTGGGTCGCCGCACCGTTGCCGAAGCGCACCGGCTGGTGGCCGCGATAGCCCGAGAGGTTCTTGGCCTCGAATTCGTCGAGCGCCCCGCCGCGCGTGATCGGATAGAGCGGCGGCAGATGCTCGGCCCCGCTTTCGGAGAAGGTATCGACGATATTGGTGATGAAGCCAAGATAGTCCTCCATCGTCCGCGTCGTGCCTAGCCGATTAAGCGCGTGCACGACGAAATAGGCATCGCGCAGCCAGCAGAAGCGGTAGTCCCAGTTGCGTTGCGTGCCCGGCGCCTCCGGGATCGAAGTGGTCAGGGCAGCCACGATCGCGCCCGATTCCTCGAAGGAGCACAGCTTCAATGTGATCGCGGCCCGGATCACCTCCTTCTGCCAGTCGAAGGGGATCGAGAGAGACCGGACCCAGTCGCGCCAGTAGTCCGTCGTCTTGTCGAGGAATTCGCGTGAGGTTGTCTCGATCTCCGCCCGCAGCGCCTCGTCCGAGCCGATGAAGAACGAAAATGGCCGATCGACCGCGAAGGGAACGCCATCGACGACATAGGAAATCGGCGCATCGGTCGTCAGGCGGATCGTCTGGTCGGCCCCGACGAAGCGGACATGGTTGGAGCCGCGCGTCATCTCGTCGGGCTCTGCGCCGAGGCCGAGGCATGGCTTCACCACGACGCGAATGCGCGGCCGCCCCGAAATCCTCCTGACGCGCCGCACCAGCTGCGGCGGCCGGAAGAAACGCTCATAGCGTACGAAGCGTGGCGCGAAGTCGAGGATCTCGATCGCATTGCCATGGTCGTCGGAAAGCACCGAGGAGAGGATCGCGGTATTGTCGAGGTAAGCCTGCTCGCAGAGCGTCATGCCGACCAGTTCGATCGCGAAGACGCCCTTCGCCGGCATGGCCTCGCCGTCATCGGGTTGGTTGTCGATCAGCGCGCAGAACACCGGGTCGCGGTCGAAGCGCGGAAAGCAACCCCAGACGATGCGCGCGCGCCGGTCGATGAGGGCTGCGATCGAGCAATTGCCGATCACGCCGAGGTCGAGCGAGGCTGAATGCAGCCCCACGGTCGTCGAAATTGTCATGTCAACCTATGAAAAGCTCGAATCGGTCAGGCTGCCGGTCTCGGCAGCGGCAAGGATGATCGAGCGCAATTCGGTTGGCGAGGCAAGTCTGCGGGCGGCGCAGGTCTCGCCCTCGCCGATCCGGATCGACAGGCCGCCCATGGCGTTGACAGCCTCGAAGCCGGCCTCGTCGGTGACGTCGTCGCCGATGAAGACCGGCTTGCGTCCGGCATAGGGCGGATGGCTCATCAGCCAGGCGATGGCCTCGCCCTTGCTGGCGCCGGCCGGGACCAGTTCGGCGACCGCCTTGCCCTCCTGGAGCCGCACGCCGGGTCCCATGCGCAGCGCGATGGCGCGCATCATCTCCAGCGCCTCGTCCTGCAGGTGCGGCGCCATCCGCCAGTGCAGCGCCACCGAGATCCGTTTATCTTCCACGATCACGCCGACGTTGCTGTTGGCGAACCGCACGAGATCGCGCGTCGCCTCGCGCATCGAATCCGGAACGTCCAGTTGCGAACGGATCTCGCCGTCCATGCGGATCTGCGCGCCATGAAGACCCGCTATATCGAAGCGATGAGGCGCAAGCACCTCGTCGAGAAAGTCGATCGGCCGGCCCGAGACGAGGGCAAGGGCCCCGCCGAGGCTGCTCCGCAAGGCGTCGAGGGCGGCGGGCATCCTGCGGTCGAGCTTCACCGCGTCGGGGAGGGGCGCGATTTCCACCAGCGTTCCGTCGAAATCAAGAAACAGGGCGATGCCCGGCTGTTCGCCAGCAGAGGAAACAATACCATCCGTCAAATGAGTGTCGCTCAAATCCGTCATCACTGTCTGTCTGGCCATGAGGCCGGCAAAATGCGGCTTCCTGGCTGGTGGCCCCATAGAGTACGTTTACGATGGGTTCGCAGGCTTCGCGAACCGAAATCTTCGTCTTCCAGCATGATCTTGATCTCGAGATCCGGCCGCGATCCAGCCATAATCCCGCTCGGCGTCCGCGCCGCCTCGGGAAACCTTACGTTCGCAGCAGCGTTCTGTTCCTGCCGCCGGTGTCGAAATTCGGGCAGGCGTCGTTTTTGAAAGAACTGTTCAGCCATGCGTCTCGTCATCGTGTCCAACCGCGTCACCATCCCCGATCGCCACGAGAAGGCTGCGGCAGGGGGATTGGCGGTGGCCTTGCGCGAGGCGCTCGAGACCCGCGGGGGGCTATGGTTCGGCTGGAGCGGAAACGTGGTGGAATCCGATGCCAATGCCGTTCGGACGGTCCAGCGAGGCAAGGTCACCTACGCCGTTACCGACCTGACCGAGGCCGAGCGCCAGACCTACTACCTCGGCTTCTCCAATCGGGCCCTGTGGCCGAATATGCATTATCGCCTCGGCCTGACCGAATTTTCCCGCACCGATTATGCCGGCTATCTCGCGGTCAACCGGCGCTTCGCCAAGGCGCTGATCGCCTTGCTGGAGCCCGACGACGTCGTCTGGATCCATGATTACCACCTGATCCCGCTGGCAGCCGAGTTGCGCCGGCGCGGCGTCAGGAATCGCATCGGCTATTTCCATCATATTCCCTGGCCTCCGGCCGAGGTTTTCGGCGCGCTGCCGTTCAGCGCCACACTGATCAGCACCATGGCGGCCTACGATCTCGTCGGGGTCCAGACGGTCGTCGATGTCCGCAACCTGGTTAGTGGCCTCGTGGCGCTATGCGGCGCCAAGGTGGATGGCGATCACGTCAAGGTGGGCCGCCGCGAGACGATCGTGCAGGCCTTTCCGATCGGCATCGACGTCGAAGCCTTCAGGAAACTCGCCGCGGCCTCGGAGCGGGCCGCGACGCGCCCCATCAAGACGACGAAGGAGACCCTGGGCGAGCGCAAATTGGTCATTGGCGTCGATCGGCTCGACTATTCGAAGGGCATCGTGCAGCGCCTGGAGGCCTTCGGCCAGTTCCTCCGCAACCATCCCGAGCAGCGCGGCCGGGTCGGCCTTCTGCAGATCGCGCCGCCCTCTCGCTCCGACGTGCCCGAATATGCCGAACTCGATCGTCAGTCCGACGAGGTCGCCGGCCGCCTCAACGCCGCGCTGGGCGAATTCGACTGGACACCGATCAGGGTGGTCAAGAAGGCCTATTCCCGCAATGCGCTGGCGGGCTTCTACCGGCGCGCCCAGGTCGGTCTGGTGACGCCGATGCGCGATGGGATGAACCTCGTCGCCAAGGAATATGTCGCCGCGCAGGACCCGGCCGATCCCGGCGTACTCGTCCTGTCGCGCTTTGCCGGCGCCGCCCAGCAGATGGGCGAGGCGCTGATCGTCAATCCCTATGACACGCACGAAGTCGCGGAAGCCATCCGCACCGCGCTTGCCATGCCGAAATCCGAGCGCATCCGCCGCTTCGAGCGGCTCTACGCGACGATCTCCGCGACAGATATCGGCTGGTGGACGCACCGTTACCTACAGGCGCTGTCCGGCATCGAATTGGCGGGCGCCGAGTCCGCGCCAGCGAATCCGCAACGGCGTCGCCCCGTTGCTCGCAAGAAGGCGCCCATGTCGGCCGTGCCGAAGTCGGACGGATCAAATCCGGCAAAGCCCAGACCGAAGCCGCGGGCTGCCAAGACGACACCGGTGTCGCGCCCCGCTTGAACCGGATACTCGCCTTTCCTGTTCTCGGTCAGGTTGTAGCCCTTGCCGAACAGGCCCCGGCCTCGCTAGAAGGCGGCTGGAACCAAGGCTCGCTTGCGACTCGGCCATGACAGGTGTCAGGTCTCCGGAGGCATCGGCCGCGATGGCTGAAGAGGCAGGCGGAGGGCTGAGATCGATGCGAGGCGCTCTCGGAGGACCAGGCGTTCTGCTGCGCCGCCTCCGCGAGGTGATGGCAGCGTCGATCAGCCCGCAGGAGCGGCTCGACCGGCTCGTCGTCCTGATCGCCGGCAATCTGATCGCTGAAGTCTGCTCGGTCTACGTCCTGCGCGAGGACGGCTCGCTCGAGCTCTACGCCACCGAAGGCCTCAACCGCGAGGCGGTCCACCTGACGACCATGCGTGCAGGGGAAGGCCTCGTCGGCCTGATCGCGCGCGAAGCCGAGCCGGTCGCGCTTTCGGACGCGCAGGCCCATCCGGCCTTCTCCTACCGGCCCGAAACGGGTGAGGAAATCTACCACTCCTTCCTCGGCGTACCGATTCTGCGCGGCGGCGCCGTGATGGGCGTTCTCGTCATCCAGAATCGTGCGACGCGGCTCTACAGCGAGGAGGAGGTCGAATCGCTGCAGACCACCGCCATGATCATGGCGGAGATGATCGCAGCCGGCGGCCTCAAGTCGCTAGCCGCCCCCGGGGCCTCGATCGGGCTCGACCGTCCGATCCATGGCATCGGCGCGTCGCTTGCCGACGGCGTCGGTCTCGGCCACGCGGTGCTGCACGAGCCGCGGGTCGCCATCACCAACCTCATCGCCGAGAATCCTGCGAGCGAGGTCAGGCGGCTGGAAGCGGCGATCGCGGAAATGCGTGCCTCGATCGACGAACTGATCGAGCGCGGCGACGTCGCCCATACCGGCGAGCATCGCGACGTGCTCGAGACATTTCGCATGTTCGCCCATGATCAGGGCTGGCTCAGGCGGATGCGCGAAGTCGTCATGACCGGCCTCACGGCCGAGGCCGCCGTCGAACGCGTACAATCGGATACGCGCGCGAAGATGCTGCGCCAGACCGACCCCTATCTGCGCGAGCGCCTGCACGACCTCGACGATCTGGCCAACCGGCTGCTGCGGACGCTGGTGGGAAAGGCTAACGGCGTTGCGCGCGAGCAATTGCCCGAAAACGCCATCCTGATCGCGCGTTCGATGGGGCCTGCTGCACTGCTCGACTACGACCGCGCCCATCTGCGCGGCCTCGTGCTGGAGGAGGGGGGCCCCACCAGCCATATCGCGATCGTGGCGCGCGCGCTCGGCATCCCGGCGGTCGGTGAAATCGTCAATGCCACCGCGCTGATCCAGTCGGGCGATGCGGTCATCGTCGACGGGCAGGCCGGCGAGGTCCAGATCCGGCCGCAGCCCGATGTCGAGAATGCCTATAAGGACAAGGCGCGGCTGCGTGCCCGCAAGCAGGAGCAGTACCGCAAGCTCAAGACGCAGCCCGCGATCACCAAGGATGGTGTCCCGGTCGTTCTGCAGATCAATGCGGGCCTGCTGGTGGATATGCCCAACCTCGAGGCCACCGCGGCCTCCGGGATCGGCCTGTTCCGAACGGAACTTCAGTTCATGGTCGCGCAACACATGCCGACCACCAGCGAACAGCAGCAGCTTTACAGCGCGGTGCTCGACCAGGCTCAAGGGCGGCCCGTGACCTTTCGCACGCTCGATATCGGCGGCGACAAGGTGCTGCCCTATATGGAACGCGTCGAGGAAGAGAATCCGGCCCTGGGCTGGCGCGCGATCCGCATCGGCCTCGACAAGCCGCGCCTGCTGCGCGCGCAACTGCGCGCCCTTTTGCGCGCTGGCGCCGGCCGCGACATGAAGATCATGCTGCCGATGGTTGCGACGGTGGACGAATTCCAGCGTGCGCGCGTGCTTATGCAGCGCGAGCAGGCGATGCTGGCCAAGCAGGGTCATGAGCCGCCGCTCAGCCTTAGACTGGGCGTCATGGTCGAGGTGCCCTCGCTTCTCTTCGAACTGCCGGAAATCGCGCGAGAAGCCGATTTCCTCTCGATCGGAACCAATGATCTGATGCAGTTTCTGTTCGCGGCCGACCGCGAGAACAAGCGGGTCTCGGACCGATTCGATCCGCTCGGCGTCAGCGCGCTCAGGGCGCTCCGCAGCATCGTCGATGCGGCCGCCGAGGCGAGTTGCCCGGTTACCGTCTGTGGCGAGATGGGCGGCAAGCCGCTGGAGACGATGGCGCTGATCGGGCTGGGCTATCGCGCCTTCTCGATGTCGGCGGCCGCGATCGGCCCGATCAAGGCTATGCTGCGTGCGCTCGATACCGGCAAGCTGCGCGAGCGCATGGACTGGATGCTGGCCTCGCCCGACGGTTCCGCCAGCCTGCGGCCCCAGCTTGCGGCGTTTGCGGCAGAGTTCAAGGTTCCGGTCTAGCGAGGCCGTCCTCGCCGCCGGAAGACCCCCCTCGCACCGTTTCAATATCCGAGTTTCCGATGTCGCTTCAGCTTCCCCAGGACCGCCTCGATGGCATCGTCGCGCGCCACGCCGCAGCCTCCGCCGAGATCAACACCGCCTCCGACGCGGTGCGGACGGTGGAACTCGCCAAGGAACTCTCCGAACTCGACCCGGTCGTCACGGCCATCGCAGCCTGGCGCCAGGCGCTCGCGACGCTGGACGAGGCGCAAGGGCTGATCGACGATCCCGCCACCGACGCCGAGTTCCGCGACCTGGCCTATGAGGAGCGCGACGCTGCGCGCATCGAGATCGACACGCGAGCCCGCGAAATCCTGATCGCGCTGCTGCCGAAAGACGCTGCCGACGAGCGCGGCGTCATCCTCGAAATCCGTGCCGGCACCGGTGGCGACGAGGCATCGCTCTTCGCCGGCGACCTGTTCCGGATGTATCAGCGCCACGCCGCCCAAAAGGGATGGAGCGTCGATGTCCTCTCTGAAAGCGAAGGCACCGTCGGCGGCTTCAAGGAGGTCATCGCCGAGATCGCCGGCAAGGGCGTCTATGCCCGGCTGAAATTCGAATCCGGTGTCCACCGCGTCCAGCGCGTGCCCGATACCGAGACCAGCGGGCGCATCCATACCTCCGCCGCGACGGTCGCCATGCTGCCGCTGGCGGGCGATGTCGATATTGTCCTGAACGATGCCGATATCCGCATCGATACGATGCGGGCCGGCGGCGCCGGCGGCCAGCACGTCAACAAGACCGAATCGGCCGTGCGCCTGACCCATCTGCCGAGCGGGATCGCGGTCGTGGTCCAGGACGAGCGTTCACAGCACAAGAACAAGGCGCGCGCCTACGATCTGCTGCGCGCCAAGCTCTACGACATCGAGCGCAGCCGCGCCGATGCCGATCGCGCCGCCGACCGGCGCTCCCAGATCGGCTCGGGTGACCGTTCGGAGCGCATCCGCACCTACAACTTTCCGCAAGGCCGCGTCACCGATCATCGCATTAACCTGACGCTCTACAAGCTCGACGAGATGATGCAGGGCCTTGTACTCGACGAGATCATCGATGCGCTGACCGCCGAGCACCAGGCCGGACTGCTGGCGGAAGAAGGCATGTCCTGACCATGACGATGAAACCTCCGGGCTTCCCCCGCGTTGATGTGTCGCAACGACCTCAATCGGCTGGAGAACATCATGATCAAGATCATTTCGAGCATCGCCGTCGCGGGCCTGATGGGGCTGGCCGTGGCGTCCCCGGTACAGTCGCAGGAGCGTATGCTCCGCAAGGCGACCGCCGGTCAGCCGGCCGCCCTGGACAAGGCGATGACGGAGCGCCAAGCGCGGAGTGCATGCCAGCAGGAGATGCGGGGAGCCCGCGAAAGCAAGAGCGCTATCCGCACGAAGATGAAGACCTGCGTAAACGGCAAGATGCAGGGCAACTGAGTTCGTCCGCCGAGCCTGATTATGGGCAAAGCGATACGATCATGAGTGCGCGCCGCCGGTTGGCGGCGCGTTTTCGCGTTGCTGGCATCGAATCGGCTGCAGTGGACGCACGCTGGCTGGTCGAGGCGGCGCTGAAGGACCTTCCGGAGGACCTTCATGTTCTCGATCGTGCGACGCTCGATCGCCTCGACGATTTGGCCGCCCGTCGCCTGGCGGGCGAGCCGGTCTGGCGCATCGTGGGTGAGCGCGAGTTCTGGGGCCTGCCGTTTAAGCTCTCTCCGGAGACGCTGGAGCCGCGGCCCGACAGCGAGACGATCGTCGAGGCCGCGCTCGAAGCCCTCGATCCGCGCCGCGACGAGCCGCTCGCGATCCTTGATCTCGGCACCGGCACGGGCTGCCTGCTGATCGCGCTGCTCAGCGAATATGGCGGCGCGCGCGGGATCGGCATCGACATGTCTGGTCAGGCCTGCGCCACGGCGCGCGGCAACGCCGAGCGCAATGGTGTGGCGGCACGCGCCTCCTTCCGGAAGGGCAACTGGACAGAAGGGCTCGACGAGGCCTTCGATCTCGTCGTCTCCAATCCGCCCTACATCCCGGCCGGCGACATCGCAGGGCTGTCGCGGGAGGTTCGCGAGCATGATCCGCGCCTGGCGCTCGATGGCGGCCAGGACGGGCTCGATGCGTACCGGGCCCTGGCGCGCGGCCTGCCTGGCGTCCTGTCCCCGCGCGGCATCGTCGTGCTGGAGATCGGCGCGGGGCAGGCCGACGATGTGATCGCGATCATGAACCTGGCGGGCTTCGTTCACCAAGGAGGGCGTCACGATCTCGGAGGACATCTGCGGGCGCTGATCTTCACGCCATGACGCTGCCCACAGGCTTTTTGCGATTTTGCTTGGAAAGATACGCGAAAAGCGCTATGAGCTTTTCAGCCGAAGCTGGTGTCGTCAGTGCCGAGCCTTGGGTCATCCCCTTATTGGCTAGATGTTGTCTTCGGATTTGTCCGCGGATCGACGACACTGACGAAACAGGTTGGAAATCCCAAGGCGTCGTGGCGCCGACGGCCTCCGGGGCGTAAAAGCCCCCCATGGAAAGAGCGCGTGAAGACCAGAAACGGCGTAACGCCCCTTCAGGTCAACTCAACCCGGTGCAGCGTCGCAACCCGCTGTGCACCGGAGCGTGCATGACGACGCAACGGTTGCTCAGAACGAACAGAGCGCGAGATAGACGCTAATGAGACCAGGTCAGAACCGGCGTATGCGCGGCCGTAACAACAATAGCGGCAATAATAACAACAATAACAGCAATGGTAACCGCAAGGCGCCGAACCCGCTGCAGCGGAGCTATGAATCCAACGGGCCTGACGTGAAGGTGCGCGGCACAGCGCAGCATGTTGCCGAGAAATACTTGCAACTGGCGCGTGATGCGCAGTCGTCGAGCGATCCGGTCGCGGCGGAAAACTATTTCCAGCACGCGGAACACTATTATCGCATCTTGCTGGCCGCGCAGGAGCAGATGGCCCAGCAATTCGGTCACAGTTTCCCGCCCAATCGCGGCTTCGGCGACAATCCCGATGACGGCGAGGAGGAGGGCGATGATGACGCTCCCGAATTCCAGCCCGGCACCGGGCCCCAGCCTGATCTTCGCGGCCAGAACAACGGCGCCAACGGCAACGGCTATAACGGCAATGGAGCGCCCCGTGCCGAGGGCGACCAGTCCGACCCGCAGCAGAACAACGGCCAGCGCTTCGACCGCCCGAATCGGAACAATCAGGACCGCAACGGCCCCGATCGCAACAACTCCGACCGCCAGAACAACGATCGCCAGAACAACGACCGAACCGGCAATCGCCGCTTTGATCGCAACGACCGCCCGGATCGCGGCGAGAGCCGTTTCCAGCGCCAGGACAATGCGCCCGGCGGGCAGGGCGGTTATGCGCCCCGCCCCGATGCGCCGAGGTCGGATATCCCCGTGCCGTCCGAACAGCCCGATGTCGCGCCGGTCCGCCAGCAGGCCGAGCCGCGTATCGAGCGTGACCGGCCCGAGCGTGGTCCGCGTCCCGAACGGGCCGAGCGTCGCCCGCGCCGGGATTTCGATGCGGAAGCCGAACCGGCGATCGATGTCGCCGCGGCACTGCCGTCCTTCCTGACCACCCCGGTGCGGGTTCCGGTCGCCGTGGTCGAGGAGACGCCGCCCGCGGCTGCTCCGGCCAAGCCTCAGGAGGCGGCAGCGCCGGTGTCAGACGAGGCATCCGCGCCGAAGCGCCCGCGCCGCCGCCGCTCTCCCCGCGAGGTCATGGACGCGCTCGGCTCCGACAGCGACAACGTTACCGAGTGACGTGAAATCATCTGCCGAAACGATCGAAGGGAACCCGCAAGGGTTCCCTTTTTTCTTTGTCGAAGACCGGAGGACCGACCGATTTCGGTATCAGGCAATACCGAGCGGTGCCACCGCTTCGGCCGGCGAAGACTCCAGCCTGTCGCCTTCCGATAGCGTCCCACCGGCAACGATCTCGCAATAGATGCCGCAATCGACATGGCCATAGCCTGTCATCAATGCCTTCGGAATCTGCAGATCGCGCAGGCCCGTCTGCGGATCGACATTGGTCGCGGCGCAGCGCTCGATTCGCTTGATCACCCTCAGCCTCAGGCCGGATGGGCCGCTGATCTCTCGGCCGACGAGGTCGTTCTCGGCCCAGGGCGCAAGCCCCTCAACCATAACGTTTCCGCGAAAGCGCAGCGGGTCGAGGCTTGAGCCGATCCGGCCCGCAAGATCGGCGACGCTGGCGAGGTTGATGATGGAGACGAAGCCAGAGCGCGAATCGGTGAAGCGGTAGCCGTCCAAGGCTTGCAGCAGCCTTGGCCTGCCGCGCAGCTCTTCGGGCATGAAGCCTTCGAAGAATGTCGTGATGCTGTCCCGACCCTCTGGCGTCGACGTATTGGCGCGCAGCTCGTCGGTGCCGTTCCGGGTGACGACAAGATCCCCGCTGGCGTCGTCATAGCGCGTGCGCAGCGTCGCCAGCACCTCGTTACGCATCAGCATCAGATACTTGATCTTGGGCTGATGGACCGGCTCCGCAGGATCGAAACCCGAAGGCCCGTTCTCGATGGCGAACATCCGGTCGCCGGGGAAATAGCCGGCGGTCGGGAGGTTGGCACGCGGCAGGCGTTCGGGCGACAGGCCCTTGACCGGATAGCGAAAAAGCGAGGCGATACGCATGGTAGACGATCCGAGCGGCAATGGTTGTGGCAGACTAACGCCATATCACCGGCTCGTTCGATCAAATCGTCAGATGAGTTCGATCAGCGCCGGGAAACTTTGACCTTGATGGCCTCGGCCTCTACCTCCTCGCTCTCCGTCACGGAGCGTTCGCAGCCCCATCCGGCGAGCACGGCGTCGGTCTCCTCCGCCACGAAGAAGCGCGCCGCCTCGCGCTCGTAACCGTCCTCGAGCAGCTGCTCGTAATCGGTATGGACATGCCGGACATGGCTGCCGAGTGCCAGCCACAGCGCCGTCGCGGGCGGCAGATCCTTCATGTGCCGACGCTCCGCCAGCGCCAGCACCGCCTGCGCATCCGCGAGCGGGATCCCCGGTGCCAGCGCCCGAAGCGCCTTGCGGATCGACTGCTGTCGCTGCGTCCCTGCCATGGCCTATCGTGCGCGCTGGATCCAGCCCAGGTCAATTGCAGGCCTGCCCTCTTCCGTTGCGCGGATGCCACACCTATCTCTGTCCACGAGGGGCGGCCCAGGCGGGAGCTCCATTCTGACGACAGGCAACCGGACCACGCTGCTACGGGGCGCGCCGGTGGGCAGAGAGACGCAAGACATGAACATCGAGAAATACACCGACAGGGCCAAGGGATTCCTGCAGGCGGCGCAGACCATCGCGCTGCGCGAGGGCCATCAGCAGTTCACGCCGGAGCATCTGCTCAAGGCGCTACTCGACGACAGCGAGGGCATGGCGGCAGGCCTGATCGACCGCGCCGGCGGCCAGGCAAAACTGGCGCTGCAGTTGACCGATGTGGCGCTGAACACGCTGCCCAAGGTCAGCGGGAACGGTGCCTCGGGCCTGAACCTCACGCCCGGCCTCGCCCGTGTCTTCGATACGGCCGAGAAGGCTGCCGACAAAGCGGGAGACAGTTTCGTCACGGTCGAGCGGCTGCTGCTGGCGCTGGCGATCGAGAAGGACACCGAGGCCGGCAAGGCGCTGGCCAAGGCGGGCGTGACGCCGCAGGGCCTCAACACCGCGATCGAGGCGATCCGCAAGGGCCGCACGGCCGACTCCGCCAGCGCCGAGCAGGCTTACGACGCGCTGAAGAAATACGCCCGCGATCTCACGGCTGCGGCGCGCGACGGCAAGCTCGACCCGGTCATCGGCCGCGACGAGGAGATCCGCCGTACCATCCAGGTGCTGTCGCGCCGGACCAAGAACAACCCCGTCCTGATCGGCGAGCCCGGCGTCGGCAAGACCGCCATCGCCGAGGGGCTGGCGCTGCGCATCGTCAATGGCGACGTGCCCGAGAGCCTGAAGGACAAGGAGCTGCTCTCGCTCGACATGGGTTCGCTCATCGCCGGCGCGAAGTACCGCGGCGAGTTCGAGGAGCGTCTGAAGGCGGTGCTGAACGAGGTCTCGGCCGCTGATGGCGGCGTGATCCTGTTCATCGACGAGATGCATACCCTCGTCGGCGCCGGCAAGACCGACGGCGCGATGGACGCCTCCAACCTGCTCAAGCCCGCGCTTGCACGCGGCGACCTGCACTGCATCGGTGCGACCACGCTCGACGAGTACCGCAAATATGTCGAGAAGGACGCGGCATTGGCCCGGCGCTTCCAGCCCGTCTTCGTCGACGAGCCCAGCGTCGAGGACACGGTTTCGATCCTGCGCGGCCTCAAGGAGAAATACGAGCAGCATCACCGCGTCCGCATCACGGATTCCGCCCTGGTCGCTGCCGTCACCCTGTCGAACCGCTACATCACCGACCGCTTCCTGCCCGACAAGGCCATCGACCTGATGGATGAGGCCTCTGCGCGCCTGCGGATGCAGGTCGATTCCAAGCCCGAGGAGCTCGACACGATCGACCGCGAGATCGTGCGCCTGCGCATCGAGCAGGAGGCGCTGAAGAAGGAGAGCGACGCGGGCTCGAAGGAGCGCCTGAGCCGGCTCGAATCCGAACTCGCCGATCTCGAAACCCGTTCGGCCACGATTACCGCGCGTTGGAAGGCGGAGAAGGACAAGCTCGGCGCCGCCGCCGAACTCAAGACCAAGCTGGACAACGCCCGCAACGAACTGGCGCAGGCGCAGCGCAAGGGCGAGTACCAGCGCGCCGGCGAACTCGCCTATGGCGAGATTCCGCAGCTCGAGAAGGCGCTGGCCGAGATCGAGGCTATAGGCGACACGTCGGGCATGGTCGAGGAGGCCGTCACGGCCGACCATGTCGCACAGATCGTCAGCCGCTGGACCGGCGTTCCGGTCGACCGGATGCTGCAGGGCGAGAAGGAAAAGCTCCTGCGCATGGAGGAGGTGCTGGCGGCCCGCGTCGTTGGGCAGCGCGAGGCGGTGGAGGCCGTCTCGACGGCGGTGCGCCGCGCGCGCGCCGGCCTGCAGGATCCCAACCGGCCGATCGGCTCCTTCATGTTCCTCGGCCCCACCGGCGTCGGCAAGACCGAGCTGACCAAGGCGCTGGCCTCGTTCATGTTCGACGACGAGACCGCGATGGTGCGCCTCGACATGTCCGAATACATGGAGAAGCACTCGGTCTCGCGGCTGATCGGCGCGCCTCCCGGCTATGTCGGTTATGAGGAAGGCGGGGCGCTGACGGAAGCCGTGCGCCGCCGGCCCTATCAGGTCGTGCTGTTCGACGAGGTCGAGAAGGCCCACCCGGACGTCTTCAACGTGCTGCTGCAGGTACTCGATGACGGGCGCCTGACCGACGGGCAGGGCCGCACGGTCGATTTCCGCAACGTGCTGATCATCATGACCTCGAATCTGGGCTCCGATTATCTCGTCGCCCAGCCCGAGGGCCAGGATTCCGAAGAGGTGCGCGACGAGGTCATGGGCGTGGTCAGGCAGGCCTTCCGGCCGGAGTTCCTGAACCGTATCGACGACATCATCCTGTTCCACCGCCTGCGGCGGGCGGATATGGGCGCGATCGTCGATATCCAGATGGCCCGTCTCGCCAGGCTGCTGGTCGATCGCAAGATGGCGATCGACCTCTCGGAGGATGCCCGTGAATGGCTGGCCGAGAAGGGCTACGACCCGGCCTATGGCGCCCGCCCGCTCAAGCGCGCGATCCAGAAATACGTCCAGGATCCGATGGCAGAGCTGCTGCTCTCGGGCAAGATCGGCGACGGCGACCGCGTCCCGGTCACCGTCGGCCCGACCAGCCTGATGATCGGCGATGTCGCGGCCGTGAAGGAAAAGCGTCCGGTGGGCGTGGCGTTGAACTGACGCGGCGCAGTTGCGTCATCCTCGGGCGCCGCGCAAGCGGCGACCCGAGGATTTCGTCCATGAGATGCTCGGGTCAAGCCCGAGCACTACGGCACGGCCCTACCCCCGCTTCAGCAAAAACACCGCCTGCGCGCCGAACAGGTTCCAGAACCACCAGGGCGCGCTGACGCCGACCTTGCCTCCGGCGGCATCGAGCGCGACCGCGCGCTCTTTCTCGGCGCCGACCGCGTCGCAGAGCGAGACGAAATCGCGGATCGTGCAGAAATGGATGTTGGGCGTGTCCCACCAGGCATAGGGCAGCGAATCCGTCACGGGCATCTGTCCCCGGAAGAAGACCTGGCTGCGCATCCGCCAATGCCCGAAATTCGGGAAGGAGACGATGGCGCGGCGGCCGATCCGCAGCATGTGTTCGAGTACGAGCCGGGGATTGCGCGTCGCCTGGATGGTCTGGGAGAGGATGACGTAGTCGAAACTGTCGTCGGGATAGTCGGCGAGGTCGGTGTCGGCGTCGCCCTGGATCACCGATAGCCCGCGTGCGACGCAGCCCGCCACGCCCGTGCGCGAGAGTTCGATGCCGCGCGCATCGACATTGCGGGTTTCCGCCAGCAGCGCCAGCAATTCCCCGTCGCCGCAGCCGACATCGAGCACGCGCGATCCGGGCGTCACCATCTCGGCGACGAGCTTCAGGTCGATACGGTTGGTGTTGAGGTCTGTCGTTGTCACCGGGCGCTCCCGCTGTCATTTCGGGGCTTCGCGCAGCGAAGAACCCGGAACCCACGACGGGGCTCGACGGACACAGCCGGCCTGTCGACAGGGCTCACCCAGTCGTGGGTTCCGGGTTCGGGCCTGCGGCCCGCCCCGGAATGACAGCGGAAGGTGCTCGCCATCAGATCCCCCGTGCCCGCGCCGCCGCGCCCAGAAACCCGCGCGTCGTCGCAAACAGGTTTGGCTCCTCCAGCAGGAAGGCGTCGTGGCCCTTGTCGCTCTCAAGCTCGACGAAGGAGACCGAGGCGCCCGCCGCGTTCAGCGCATGGACGATGGCGCGCGAATCCGCGGTGGGAAACAGCCAGTCGGAGGTGAAGGAGGCGACGCAGAACCGCGTTTTCGTGCCCGCGAAGGCCTTGGCCAGCACGCCGTCATGGTCGGCGGCGAGGTCAAAGTAATCCATCGCGCGGGTGACGTAGAGATAGGAATTGGCGTCGAAGCGCTCGACGAAGGAGACGCCCTGGTGGCGCAGATAGCTCTCGACCTGGAAGTCGGCATCGAAGGAGAAAGTCGGCGCCTCGCGGTCCTGCAGCCTGCGCCCGAATTTCCGGTGCAAGGCCGGCTCCGAGAGATAGGTGATATGGGCGCCCATCCGCGCCACCGAGAGGCCCTTGGAGGGCCGGGTGCCCTCTTCGAGATAGCGCCCGCCGCGCCAGTCGGGGTCGGCCATCACCGCCTGCCGGCCGACCTCGTGGAAGGCGATGTTCTGGGCCGAATGCTTGGCGCCGGTCGCCAGCGGCAGGGCGCAGAACACGCGCTCGGGATAGCTCGCCGCCCATTGCAGCACCTGCATTCCGCCCATCGAGCCGCCGGCGGCGCAAAACAGGCTGTCGATCCCGAGCGAGTCGATCAGGTGCCGCTGCGCCCGCACCATGTCGCGGATCGTCACCATCGGGAAGGAAAGCCCCCAGGGCTTGCCGGTCTCGGGGTTCGTCGAGGCCGGCCCCGTCGTGCCGGTACAGCCGCCGATCACATTCGCGCAGATCACGAAGAAGCGCTCGGTGTCGATCGGCTTGCCCGGCCCGATCATCGCCGTCCACCAGCCTCCCTTGCCGGTGATCGGGTTGCGGCTGGCGACATGCTGATCGCCGGTCAGCGCGTGGCAGACCAGAACGGCATTCGACCGCGACTCATTCAAAGCGCCATAAGTCTGGTAGGCGATTTGCCAATGCTCGAGCACGACGCCGCAATCCATCAGCAGCGGCGTCTCGGGGCCGAACCGCGCGACTGCGCTGGAGGGCTCGTTGGCCTCCTTCAGCGGGTCTGCGAGGGTGAAGGAGAGATCGCTCATCTTCGTCCGCTTTGACAGAATGATTTGTCTTGCCGGTCTGCTTGTTCGGAAGATCGAACTTTAGCGATGCCGTGCCACGCGCGCGGTGTCAACGCGCGCTGCTATATCGCGGCTTTGCCAAGTTTCACTATGGGCGCTAAGAGACGCGCGAACCTGCCAAGATTGCATCATGACCGAAGCCGCTCCCACCACCCTTGCCGATCTGCGCGCCGGGATCGACCGCATCGACAGCGAGATGCACGCGCTGCTGATGGAGCGCTCCTCGATCATCGAGACCTTGATCGCGGTCAAGAAGACGCAGGTCTCGGGCTCGGCCTTCCGGCCCGGCCGCGAGGCCGACATGATGAAGCGGCTGGCGCTGCGTCATAAGGGTCTGCTGCCGCTCGATACGATCGAGGGCATCTGGCGTATCATCATCGCGACCTTCACCTTCGTGCAGGCGAATTATGCGGTCCATGCCGACGTCTCAGGCGGCGATGCGGCGATGCGCGATTCTGCCCGCTTCCATTTCGGCTTCACCGTACCCTTCGTCACCCATGAGGATGCGCGCGCCGTCATCCGCGCCGTCGGGGACTCGGCCGGCGATCTCGGCATCTTCCGCATGGACCAGGGCGCCAGCGCCGGCATCTGGTGGCGCGATTTGATCGGCCCCGACCGTCCCAAGATCATCGCGCGTCTGCCCTTCATCGAGCGCCCCGGCCATCCCGCCGGCACGCCGGTCTACTGCATCGCCAAGCCGCTGGCCGACGCCGCCGTCCGCGAGATCGTACTCTATGCCGCCCGCGTCGAGCGCTGGTCGGAGACGCTGCGCGCGGGGCTCGCCCAGCATCTCGCCGAGGTTTCGGCCAGCGCTGCCGACGGTTCGCATCTGTCGCTGCTGGTCGCCGCCTCCGGCGAAGTCGATCAGGGCGTGATCCGTAAGGCCCTGGAGCCGGCCGGCCTCAGCGATTTCGCCGAGATCGGCAGCCACGCCGCCCGCTTCGCCGTCAAATCCGCCCGCTCGTGAACCCATCCATGCCTGTCCCCTGATCCTCCACCGTCATCCCGGACACAGCGAAGCGGAGATCCGGGATCCATCCTAGAGTGCTGTCGTGCTCGATGATGGATCCCGGATCGGCGCGGCTTCGCCGCTTGTCCGGGATGACGGTGGAGAGAACCAAACCGGAAGCCAAACTCATGTCCATCGCCAGCCGTCCCGTCCCCCGTCCCGGCGTCCTCGACATCGAGGCCTATGTGCCCGGCAAATCCGCCGCCCCGGCCGGCGTGAAGCTGCACAAGCTCTCTTCGAACGAGACGCCGCTCGGCCCGAGCCCCAAGGCGGTCGCAGCCTATGGCAGCATGGCCGGCAAGCTCGAACTCTATCCGGACGGCGCCTCCACGAAGCTGCGCGAAGCCATTGCCGGCCGCTACGGGCTCGATGCTGGCCGTATCCTGTGCGGCACGGGGTCGGACGAACTGCTCCAGCTCATCACCAAGGCCTATCTTGGCGACGGCGACGAAGGCGTCTTCACCGAGCACGGCTTTCTGGTCTACCGCATCGCCATCCTCGCTGCCGGCGCGAAGCCTGTCGTCGTGCCGGAGACGAACTTCACCGCCGATGTCGATGCGATCCTGAAGGCGATCACGTCGCGTACGAAGATCGTCTTCCTCGCCAACCCCAACAACCCGACCGGCACCTATCTGCCCTTCGACGAGGTCAAGCGCTTGCACGCCGGCCTGCCGGCCGACGTGCTGCTCGTGCTCGACGCGGCCTATGCCGAATATGTCCGCCGCAACGACTATGCCTCCGGGCTGGAGCTGGTCGCGGAAAGCGAGAACGTCGTGATGACGCGGACCTTCTCGAAGATCTACGGTCTCGCCAATCTGCGCATCGGCTGGATGTACGGCCCGGCGCACATCATCGATGCGCTCGAGCGCATCCGCGGGCCCTTCAACGTCAACGGCGCGGCGATCGAGGCGGGCGCCGCCGCCATCGCCGACGAGGCGCATGTCGCGGCCGCGAACGAACATAACGACAAGTGGCTCGCCTGGACGACCGCCGAACTGGAGAAGCTTGGCCTGACGATCACCCCCTCGGTCGGCAACTTCATCCTGATCCATTTCCCCGCGACGCCCGGCAAGACGGCGAAGGAGGCCGACGCCTTCCTGACCCAGCGCGGGCTGATCCTGCGCGGCGTCGGAGCCTACGGCCTGCCCGGTGCCTTGCGTCTGACCATCGGCAGCGAGGAGGCCAACCGCCTCGTCGTGGCGGCGTTGGCGGATTTCCTGAAAGACAAGCCATGACCGCGAACCCGGAGAGCTTCGCGCCCCGGCGCGAGGAGCCGATCTTCGGCCGTCTTGCCATCATCGGCATCGGCCTGATCGGCTCCTCGATCGCGCACGCGGCCAAGGCTTTGAACCTTGCCGGCGAGATCGTCCTCTACGACCGCGACGAGGCCGCCCGTCTCCGTGCCCGCGAACTCGGCCTCGGACATCGCGTCGCCGAGACGGCGGCCGATGCGGCTCGGGACGCCGACCACGTCATTCTCTGCGTGCCGGTCGGTGCCTGTGGGAGTGTAGCAGCCGAGATGGCGCAGGCTCTGAAGCCGGGCGCGATCCTCTCGGATGTCGGCTCGGTCAAGAGCGCGGTCGTCGAGGCGGTTCTGCCGCATCTGCCGCAGGGCGTGCATTTCGTCCCGGCCCACCCGGTCGCGGGCACCGAGAATTCCGGCCCCGATGCCGGCTTCCCGAGCCTGTTCCTCAACCGCTGGTGCATCATGACGCCGCCGGACGGCACTGACGAGACCGCCATCGCCCGCACCCGCCAGTTCTGGGAGGGCATGGGCGCGATCGTCGAGGTCATGACCGCGACGCATCATGACCTCGTGCTGGCCGTCACCAGCCACCTGCCGCATCTGATCGCCTACAACATCGTCGGCACGGCGGAGGATCTGGCGGCCGTGACGCAGTCGGAGGTGATCAAGTTTTCCGCCGGCGGCTTTCGCGACTTCACCCGCATAGCCGCGTCCGACCCGACGATGTGGCGCGACGTCTTCCTGCACAACAAGGACGCAGTGCTGGAGATGCTGGGCCGCTTCAGCGAAGATCTCGCGCTGCTGACGCGGGCCATACGCTATGGCGACGGCGAGACGCTGCACAAGCATTTCACCCGCACCCGCGCCATCCGCCGCGGCATCGTTGCGCTCGGCCAGGAAAAGCCGGAGACGGAAAAGCTGCGCAAATCCTGAGCTTGCCCCGCTTCGGTCGGGACTTCACCTTGCCAAGAATCGGCCGGGCTGTTATGGCCCCACGCGTTGCCGCTTTAGCTCAGCTGGTAGAGCACCTCATTCGTAATGAGGGGGTCGGGGGTTCGAATCCCTCAAGCGGCACCACTCCTACATTCACCGACGTCTTGAACCGCCCCGAAAGGGCGGTTTTTTGTTGGTTTTTTGGCTCGTTCATGCCGTTGGCGTCCTTTGGCGTACATTGACAGCCGGGCCGATTGTTGGCCTTTCTGTTGGCCAGCCAACGCGGCCAACAGAGGCGAGGCCAACAGATGCCGCTATCCGATGTCGCGATCCGCGCCGCAAAGCCCGCTGCCGCTGTGAAAAAACTGTCCGATGGTGGCGGCTTGCAGCTCTGGCTCATGCCCAGTGGCGCGAAGCTCTGGCGGCTGGCTTATCGTTTCGCCGGGAAGCAGAAGAAGCTGGCGATTGGACCATACCCCGCCATCGGCCTTTCCGACGCAAGAGCCAAGCGCGACGAAGCGAAGGCGCACTTGGTCGCCGGTCGTGATCCTTCAATTCAAAAGCAGGCCGAAAAGGCGCTGGCGCAGGAGGCGCAGGGTCAGACTTTCGCCAAGGTGGCTGCCGAGCTTCTCGAGAAGAAGCGGCGGGAAGGCAAAGCGGCCAACACACTTGCAAAACTCGAATGGCTGTATGGGCTGACGAATTCTTCGATTGGCGATCGGCCGGTGACGGAAATCACCGCTGCAGAAGTGCTGGTTGTTCTGCGGAAAGCGGAAGGTAAGGGCCGACTCGAAACCGCCAAGCGCCTGCGCGCCGTCATAGGCGAAGTCTTCCGCTATGCCATTGCGACCGCTCGCGCCGTCAACGATCCCACCTTCGCACTTCGCGGCGCAATATCCGCTCCTGTGGTGAAGCACCGCGCAGCGATCACCGATCCGGTTCAGCTTGGCGGGCTGATGCGAGCAATCGAGGGATTCAACGGCCAGCCATCGACGAATGCGGCGCTGAAGCTGATGGCATATCTCTTCCCTCGCCCTGGCGAGCTGCGGCTGGCCGAATGGCGAGAATTCGATCTAGGCAATGCGCTTTGGACGATTCCGGCAATCCGCGCAAAAATGCGCCGTGAACATCGTGTGCCCCTGCCGCGTCAGGCACTGGTGATCCTGCAAGACCTCCAGCGCATCACCGGCGGCGACCGGCTGGTTCTGCCCGGCTATGGTGTTAGCGGCGGCGAAGGTCGGAAGGTGGAGCAACGGCCAATATCGGAAAATACGCTGAACGGTGCTCTTCGACGCATGGGCTATGGCCAGGATGAAATGTCATCGCACGGCTTCCGAGCCGCCGCCTCGTCACTCCTGAACGAAAGCGGCAAATTCTCTTCCGACGCCATCGAAAGGGCGTTGGCGCATCAGGACCCTGACGCCGTGCGCCGCGCATATGCGCGTGGAGAGCATTGGAAGGAACGGCTCACGATGGCACAATGGTGGGCCGATCAACTCGACGCATGGCGCGATGGCGCGCGAGTGATTTCCTTCGGGCCGAAGGCAGGATGAACCCGCCTCAGTAGCAAGGTTCTCAGGGCTAGACTCTCGCACGTCGTAGGCGGGTCGTTTGCAGAAGTTGGCCAGGCCAACCTGACCGGTCCTGCTTCGGAAATTGACGCATTGCCGGGAAGCGGACATTCCAAGATTGCGATCTATCCTTATCCGCCGGTCTCTTCATTCCTGCGCCGATCTACTGAAGATGCAATCTGACGTGTGGTCTGTTCCTGGGCTTGAAGTGACAGGTCGGGAAGTTTGAGCAGGAGCGGAACTCCCCGTACGGCCCGGTGCGTAACACCAGCACGCCCTGCTTGCAGGCGGGGCAGCTCTCCTCCCGGACGGCTATGCCATCGGTGTCGGTGATCGACACCGCCCCGTCTTCTACGAGTTCGCGCAGGAATTCGGAGCATTGCCCGCGGACGGTGAACATTGCCACGCTCCGGCGCGCACGCGTCAAGGCCACGTAGAACAGACGACGCTCTTCACCCTGTGGGAAGTCATCTCCTTCGGGCATGGCCAACGTCAGCACGGGGTCGTCGGCGCGGGTGTTGGGGAAGCTTCGCCCGCGAAGAGCACTGAGCATCTCGGGCAGAATAACGTAATCCGCCTCGCTGCCCTTCGACCGGTGAATGGTCAGAAATGAAACCTCGACCCAGCGATCGATACGGGTCTTGCGGGCCGGTAGGTATTGGCGATCGGCGTTGTAGCGGCCTAACAGGTAGACTGAGATCTTGCCGCTTCGACCCGGAGGGATGATTCCATCGCGAACGCCCTCGGCCAGTTTCAGGATGAATTGTTCGATCGCGGCGGCCAGCTTGTCCTTGGTATCCACTTGAAAGGCTTGGAGCACCGGACCTTGTGCCGGGATGACCGACCGTACTCGCTTTGCGATCTGGGCGGGATTCCTCGAAACGAATGCGCTGGACACGTCGCACAAGGCTTGCGGGCAGCGGAACGTCTGTTCCAGCTTCAGGACTTGGCCATGGCCAAACGACTGTCGGAAACCACTCATCACCGAAACGTCGGCGCCGGCGAAGCGATTGATCGACTGCCAGTCGTCGCCCACCGTGAATAGGAACCGGCCCGGTTTCTGGACTAATGCGCGGCACAAGCGGGCGCGGCCCTGCGAGGCGTCCTGGAATTCATCGACCATTACCAGCTCATACGGGGCCTCGTAGCGGCCGCTTTCCAAGTGCCCTGCCGCCAGATTGAGCATGTCCTCGAAATCAATGCCGTCTTCGGCCGCCAAGGCGGCGTCCCACGCCTTCAGCAGGGGCGCCACGATGTCGAGGAACACCCGGTATCGGAGTTTGAAGTTACCCTCGGGAATGCCGTCCAAGCGCTGGCACATCATTGGAATCGTCAAACAATTGCTTTTGGCGTGGCTGATGAAGGTACGCACCAAGCCTGTCAGTTCGGCCGCTTCCATGGGCTTTCGACCGCCCTCTGGAATCTCCCGATCGGGATCGGGATTCAGTGCGGCGCCGCGCGCGGTCAGCTCGGCTTCCAGCCGCGGGAAATCATGGCCGTTGCGAAGACCATGCGAGGTGGTCTCGAACATCGAAGTGCCCATCTCAAGATGCTTTTGGCGTTTCCAACGAACCCCATCGAGGTACCCTCTGAACTCGGATGGCGGCATGCCATGGGCATCGAGCGCAAAGTGCTCGTGATAGAGATCCAGCCTGGGGTAGTGGAAGTCCGGCTTGTATTGGCGATGGTCGGCGTCGGCCGTCTCGTGCTCGTAACTCTCTTCGTAGCGGTACTCGACCCCGTTATAGAAGAGCCAGTCGGCGATCATGGCCTCCTCTTGGCTCTTGACCACTTCGCCAGCGGCGGTACGGATCCCGCCCTTGCCTTGGCCGTCCCAAACGTCCGCCTTGCCTGGCGCGCCCGGGCGGGCAAGGTCCCTCGCGAAAACGAAGCGAAACAAATCCCAACGCTGCCGAAAGGCGGGCGAGCTCTCCTTCAAACGCTCGGCGATGTCGGTCAGCTTACGGAAGCCGCTCACGGCATCGCTCGCCCAGTCCGGGACGGACGGTTTCCTTCCCGTGGCCTTGCCGATGATGCTCAAGCCCAAGGCATGAAAGGTGGAGGTCTCGACCATCACCTCCTCCAGACCCACGCGCTTAAAGGACTTCGCCGCACGCTCACCGAGCTCTTCGGCGGCTTGCTTGTTGAACGCCAGCATCACGATGCGCTCGGGATCCACGAACCCGCGGTGAATGGCGTAGGCAGCCTTCGCCACCATGGTCGAGGTCTTGCCGGACCCGGCCGAGGCGACGAGTTGCACCCGGTTGTCGAAGCAGATGACGGCCCTGGCCTGTTCTTCGGTCAGGGGCTTGCTCTCGACCCGGTCGAGCAGATCCTTGCAGGCTTTCAGCTCGCTTTCGGTGTGTGCGGCGTTGAAGCTGGCCCAGGCGGGGTGAGGGTCGGCTTCCCATGCCGAGAGAGATTGCTCCAGCGCGTCGGCCTTTGGACCCAGGCGCATCGCCACTGCGGGCTCCTTCAGCCGATCGCGAATGGCCTTGGCATCCATAGTCGGGCGAGTAGATATCACGGAGGCCTGGAGTTCATGGGTGAACCATCGGCGCCGTTGGGAACAGGCTTGTTCCTGGCTGCTCTTGAACTCCAGCCATCGGTCGATCATCCGATGCTGATTGTCGAGAAGCTCCAGCTCTTCACGAAGACGCTTCTCGATCAGAACGGCATTCAACGCCCGGGTCAGGGCTGCCCCTGCGGCGTTTGGTAACCCATCACCCGCCACCGCCCGCCCATGTTCGGGGTAAAAGGTGATGCCCGTCCAAAGCATGCCGGGCTGGACGCGGTAAGCCGATTCTACCTCGACATTGACCCGGTGCGTGCGGCCCTCCACCGTCAGGGTTAGTTCAGGGCCGTCCAGTAGCAAGCGCCAATTGGGCGATCCCGTCAGTCGTCGCCCCAAGAAAGATGGCTTCCACTCGGTCACGGCCAAGTCGGCCCCGGCCCGACTGTCGGCGCACCGCGTGGTGCGAATTCAACCAACAGTCCATCGATCATCATCGTCAGGATTCACCCACGCCTCCACCGAAACCTGATGGCATATGATTCTGAATCGGCAAATCGCGTCAGCCAATATACCTCATCCGCGCCATAGCTGGGTGCCACTGGGGGGCATTGGCGCCCTGCCCAAAAGCGGACGCTCACGCTCCGCCATATTACTTAAAGTAATCTCTCGATGCCATTGCACGAGGCGTGGATGAGGGGACTCATGCGGATTGGTCCGCGCAAATGCACGTCCGTTCCTATTCGCGAAAGGCGTGGAAAGCTGACTAAAGGCTTCTTCAGGCCTTCGCGAACTTTTCCAGATCGCCCAGGTCAAAGAGGTGCACGCCCGATGAGGCAGCCAAATCCTTCGGCCCTCTGCGTTATGGAGTGTCCGACGCCGGCCTGCGGATGGCCCAGCTTGACGCCAAGATCGATCCGCTCGTTCGCGCCGGACTCAAGAACCTGATGAAGCCGGCAGGCGCGATTGGTGACGAGGTCGCGTTCCTTTTCGACCAGCGGACCTCCGAGATCGATGCGCTCTTGCAGATCGCCGGCGGCAAGCCCCGCGACGAGGGGAACGTGCTGATCGTCATGCTCACACTCGATCAGTGAGATCGCACGCTACGGTAGATCCGTGAACCCGCAAGTCCAGGCACGCGAAAGACGAATCGCTATCATGAGTTTTCGGGTGAGGACGGCGACAGCCTCGTGATCAACGAGGTCGTGAGGCTGGCCGATATCGCCATCGCGATTTGGGGAGGGGCCTCCTCGTGACCCCGCAGGAAAACAGCGCCGCACCGAAACCGGTCAGTAGCTTCGGCCGGCTGGCGTGAGCCGTGATGATCAAGCGCACGTTGTCCTGCATCTCCGTGTCAGCCTCGGGAAGCGGTTCGGGCTTGCGCTTGAGGAAGTCGAACAAGCCCATCCTACGGACCCTTGCCAGCGACGCGGTCGTAGACGAGGTTGTAGACGTCGCGATAGCTCGGGTCGTTGTAGAGGGGCACGCGTAGAACGATGTCGTCCGCGGTTTCGCCTGCGTGAAGCGTTAGGACGACGGCATCCGAGGCCCAGAGGGCAGCAAGGAGCGCGTCTATGCCTTTCTTGTCGACAGGCATCATTATCGTGGCGTTCGGCATCCCGCCCATTGGACCGAACTGCAGCGTAAAGAATGGCGCCTTCGCGAATTCTGCGTTCAGGGCGAGGTTGCCGACGAGGTGACCTTTGCGATCCGCATATCCCGGCTCGACGATGATGCTGACGATCCGATGGGGTGGCATCAACGGTGAGATGCCTTCTTCCATGCGCACGTGCATGTGGATGATGATCTTATCAAGCTGTTCGCCGACGCCCTCGACGGTCCATTTCCGGCCGAACTCGAAGCCCTCGAGGAAGATCGTCCACGCGGTATAGTGGACCGAGGTTCGATCGCCCTTGATCGAGCCGCCGGTTGATAGCGGCGCGCCCGCGGGCGGTACGAACGCAGACTGCCAAGGCACGGTGCCGGGACGTGGCTCGACCTTATTCTGCTCCCTGCCGCGCCCACGGAAAAGCATGCTGAGTTCGTCTAGAAGCCCCACGAAATCCCCCCTCCAGCCTGCTTCATCCATTGCGTGCATTTTGACCCGCAAGTAACGTCTCCGCGGACTGTGGGGAATTCAAGATGACTGATGCAAGCGCTCCGGCGCCAAGCGGGCTGTCCAACGCCTTGGCGATCGCGCTTGCGATCGTCTTGATGGTGCCGGGCTATTTTGTCGGCGGCCTGGCCGTGATCGTCTACACATTCCTGAGCGATATCGGCTTCGGTATGCGGTCGGATGGATCTTGGATTCCGTTTTTCGACGGACTGATGACCATCATCTGGCGAGTGATCGCACCTGAGTTCATCAGAGGCGTCGTCGCCGCCGGCGCCGCAGTCTGGTTGACGTTGCTGGTTGTCAAAAGGGCCAACCGGCAGACCGTCGGCGTCGCGACGATCGCGATCTACGTCACAGTCGTGGGCGTCCTCGCGCTGCTGTCGATCGTGATGAAGGGCTTCAACGGCTACCTGCTCCTCAGCATGGCGGCGTTGGCGGCCGGCTTGGTCGTTGGCGGGCTGACCGCCATGGAAGCGAAGTAATGGCCGACTGGGACCCTATGACCTGCAACGATGCTGGGATGCTTCGCTCCTTCATGAAAAACGTGAAGGAGAAGCGACCGGATCTCTACCAGATCGCTTTCGCGCAACTCGCGAAGGTCGAGGGGAAGAACGTTGACGACCCGGTGGAACTGGAATTCTAGCGGGCAGTAGCCGCCTAGGAGCAGATCTATCTGGAGGAGTCCGGCCAGAAGCGGGCCAATAATCGCGAAAAGAGCGGCCGGCTGATGGAGGCCTTGGACGCCTGCAATCACAAGCACAGACGCGGAACTGTTTTCTTGGCGGCCACCGGCATCGCTCGCCAGCAGAAGGCTTGGGTCACGAATTTCGAAAATGCGGTCGCCGCGTTACACGACGCGGCTGGGAGAGGTCCCGGTCGTCGGGAGGGCGTGAGCAGCAATCGCGCTATGCGTCGTCTTCCTCCCAGTTGACGTCCTCCCAATCGGCATCGGGCTCATCGGAGCTATCCTCATCGTCGAGAAGGACCGGCTCGATTGTGCTCGCGTTGGAATTGCTCGACAGGAACTCATGTAGCGAGTTCAGCTTTTCGAGAAGCTCATCGAAGGTGACGACGGCGACGTCCCTCAGATTGCTTCGATACAATTCCAACGATTTCCTTTCGTGTTTCGCATCTGGAATCCTGCCTGCAATCACAGTGCATTGGACGGCGTAAGCCCAGATATCTCGAATATCCTCATTCTCTTTTTTCTGGGTTATTTCCTGCTGTAGGCGATATCTTTGGTCGAGTATCTGCGTGACGGAGCCCGAGAGCTCCTTTGAGGGCGAGTACACCTCTCCGCGGTACGCGGCCTTGTCGAGAAGTTTGGTGGAAGGCTTTTTGATCTCGATCAGCGAGACGTTGCCCAGCAGACCGGAACGAACGAGGTAGTCGGCGATCTTGCCCGTGGACAGTTTGAATTTCCCACCGCCGACCGAGACCTGCTCGCCGAAAATCGATACCGGATATCCGAAAGCAAGCTTCAGGATGAAGGGGTTAGCCGTAAGGAACTTCTGCCAGTGGCTCTCGCTGAGCTGCTTGCTGATCTTCTCCTTAAAGACCTCGATCAGCCTCGTCAGGCTAACCAGCTCTATCTCTCTGTTGAGTTTGTACAACTCTTCCGGAGCGTCGGTGGCGAGGTCCTTGGCGGCCGCCCGCACGGTTTTGACGGCGGATTCAGCGTTGGCTGTTTTGCGAGCACGCGAGCGCTTCCCACTCAGCGCATGTGCAACCTTCTCCCGCAGCACATCCGTCCCTTGGCGAAACGCATCAGCGGATACAGTCTTGAGGACCTTGTCGGTCAGTTCCGAGGTCACATAGGCGGCCTTGTCCCTTGCGGCGAATGCGAGCGCGGCATCGTGTGCGCGCTTCATCGCCCTTCGGACCTCGTGGTAATGGGCCAACGGGAGGCGAATGTCGGCGCCGTCTCGGCTGATCTCGGTATCGCGGCAGAATACGATGCCGCTTACACCTTCAATGCCGTCGAAGGCTTCGATGATATACCGTAACGGGTATATCAGGCCGAACCCTTCATTCATTGAGCGTTGGAAGCCCGAGGGAAGATCTATGAGGTCAGACGCGGATGAGGTCTGCGTTTCGTCGTCATCGATTTGCTCTTTGATGGAGCGTTGGTTTTCAATCGCCAGTTTCTCTATGTCCCCATACTTCGCATCGAGCATGTAGACACTGCCCGCCTTAGTAAAAATTGGGTAGGTTCTGAGAAGGCGGGTCTGGGGGGCGTAGTCAGCCAGCAGATGTTTCTTGCGCGCTGGCTTGGAATTTCCGGCGCCGAATAGGTCAGCAGCGCCGTTGTGGATCAGATTGGCTTCAAAGGTGAGCTCCTGAAAGCCCGCCTGGTCTTGGGTCAATGTCCAAGTGGCGCTGTCCTCATTCCGGACGCCATGAAAGATCACCTGCTTGTTCGACATCTGAGACGATACCCCGGCTGCTTGCCTGTATCGTCTGCCATGTCACGCTACCGATGGGAAATAGGTCGTGATCAGGCGACCTACCGCACAGCCTTCTTCGCCGCCGTAATCGCTTCCTTTTCCAGCCGGACGGCCCGCATGGCGCCCCTGAGCGCGTCTAGGTCTCCAAGCTCCACCTTAGCCGTCGCACCAGGCAGTGAGGATGGCCGCCTTGCGCTTCAGCCGGCGCGCCTTGCTGTAGGCCCCCTCCGTCACATCGTCGGATGCATTGCCCTCGGAGTGATCGAGAACAAGCTTCAGCTCGTCGCCGTCGATCTGGAGGACGTCCGGGCCATGCGTCGTCAACCTCGCCGAACGTCGTGCGGCGACGCCGTAATGCCGGCAAGGTACGCCAAACCAAATTGCCCGAAACCAGACACCCCACGCGTCATGAATGGGCCAACCCCTGTCGCTGCGACCGATCCAAAGTCGAGTCCGAGTTGGATCGCCTTCGGACATTGCGGCCCGTGCGCCGGCAGTACCCTTTCAGTTTGATCTCTACCGCGGCAGATTGGCAGGGTGCAATGTAGGTTGGTCTTCAGGCTCAAAGCTAAGCTAGGTGAGGTCATTGGCGGGCGGCGATATGGATGTCTCGGAAGCCTTGGCCAAAATCGCGGCGGCAATTTCCCATCGCGGGGACTTGCATGAGAAATGGCAACAAGACTTATCGTCCGCTCGCCTTCTTGGGCTTCAATCAAGCGTGCCAATAGCAATCAAAGAAGCGCTCCTGCACGCGGCGTCATTGGGCTTGCTGAACGATGACGCGGCCGAACGCCTGGCCGCTGAACTCGATTGTGGGCCCCTGGCCAACAAGCCCGACATCGCCAAATTCGACCCCCGTGAAGACGCCTATTGGTCTCTGCCTATGGCGATGGTTTGGATGATGTCTCGCGACTGGGAACGAGTTGCGCTGCAAATGTCCGCCTACAGGGCGGCTCACGAAGATTGGTACTGCGAGTCGAACGTTGGTTTGCCGAAGGACGGGGCGCTGAATGGATACCTCATCGCTAAGAGTTGGCAGATCAAAAGTTGGAAGCCAGCCGCGATCGACCGGTTGTTGCTAGGAGACAGTTTCGACGCTGCACAGTCGGTCCGCTCTGTCAGCACGATGACGGCGACGGAGGCGAAACGCTTGTTGTGGCGCGCGCTCCAGGAACAGCTGCTGATCGCGTCTGGCCGTCGCGACGGCGCGCGTAAGCCCATCCCTGCCTTTCTCTGGCAAGATCTTTTACCATTCCAAGATGGTCTCAACACTCTGGAGTATCTGCGCGAAGGATCACACGGGCCAAGATGGGACGACGTGACTGTCAGCCGAGCTGACGTCTTGCGGGAGTGGCCTTCAAACACTGTTGAGGTTTCAATGCGTGACGGCGAGCCGGAGGTCGAAAAGTGGCGTCGGTTCGCTTCATTGCCTCTCACGCCGTGGCTGCCGCTGGAGGTTGTCCTGAGCTTTGTGCAGGACGGATGGGCATTCCATTCCTCGAATACAGCGCTGAACGAATTTGAGGTGCCAACCGGCGAAGACGGGCGGTGGCGGCGGCAGGGTGCATTGCTAGCGCACCAAGCGCCCGGCACGAGCGACTATGACGACCCGGCTATCGATCGCTTTAACATGGCGTTGACGCGTGCTGGGCTTGAAGAGCGCGTCCGATTTCGCGGCGTTCCATATGGCAGCGTCGCGACCGACATCCGCGACATACCATCAAGCTACTTCGTCGAAATGAGAGTTTTTGGACCTATCCCAGTCCATAACCCCACGATTAGCGACATAGCGGAAGGAGCCCGTCGCCAGCATCATTGGGAAAGCGTCACCCTCGAGCGGCTGGGGTTCCTCAGATGGCTGGCCAACGAATATTCGACGATAGCGCGCTTGCATCGCGATTATGCGCCTGTTGCCCTCCCTTGGGCAGCCGACAGCGTGCGGGAATTCATCGCCGGTGCGGCTAAGCGGATGACAGGCGATCCCGGCCCGCTGACTGTATCGGACGCCGCCGCCTGGCTGGCATGGGACGGGATGGACCCGCCGCCCGATTGTCTGGAAAAGTCGATGGTAGAGGCGCTTACGACGGCTACCGCAAACTTGTTGCACAGGATCGCGATCGGTTCGCTCTCAGCATTCGGATCAAAAAAGGGACAAGCGCCGGAGCGGCTGGAGTCGCGATGGTTCCGCGACGCGCCGGTTATCTTTGACACCGAAGGCAAGCCCACGCCGCTCGCTTACTTACTAGGCGAGAAAGGCGTCTGGTTCGATCTGCTGCGCAGTGCCTTGGAACTTGGCCGATCAGAGCCCGGCTGGCCTCGCGATACGACTTTCGAGAACGTAACGGTGAATTCGACGGACATTGAGGAAATAGCGTCAGCCGGCTTGACCAGAACTGCCGTCATTGGCGACAGCGGCGACACGCCAGCCCATCGGATGATCCGGCGCGCTGTCGAGAAACTGTGGCCGGAAGTCGATTGGCGGGACCTGCCTGTGAAGACCCGAAATGCTAGAATCAACGTCTGGGCAGAGGCACATGGCGGTCAGCGATATGGCGACACCACGATCCAGCGCGCGCTGCGCGGCCTCCGCTAGTCTCCAAAGACCGCGTCAAACGCGGTCAAATGCAGTCAGGAACCGTCGATAGCGGTCGGCCCGTTCCTGCACGTCGCATACCGCGCTCTCTCCAGTGTCACCGCAGACGTTCACGCGGCCACATTGGAGACCACCTATGTCCAACATCGATCGCCTGATTCCGGTTGCCGAAGCTTTCGCAATGGTCGGGATGCGCCGCACCAAGGGCTATGCCGAAGTGACAGCCGGTCGGCTTTTCATCGTCCGCAATGGGCGCCGGACGTTTATCCGCGCCAGCGAGGTGCAGCGCTATATCGACAGCCTGGACGCGTCGTCGCAGCCTGCGCAGCAAGCCTATGGGCGCTGATCGATGCCCCGTCGCGGTGCGGTGCTGCGCGGTATCAGCAAGCATCAGAGTTACGACATCGCCGAAACCGCCCGCATCCTGCGCGTCGCTCGTGGCACGGTGGCAAGGTGGCTAAAGGGCGGGCTACCGGCGATCAGGGACCGGAAGCCTTACCTAATCCAGGGTGCAGACCTGATCGCATTCCATTCGGAGCGCAAGGCGCCGGCGCAGAAGTGCCGGCTGGCGCAGTGCTACTGCTTTCGTTGCCATGTGCCCCGCAGCCCGGCTCTGGGCATGGCCGATCTCGTCATCGCCGGGGGCCCGACCGGCAATCTCCAGGCGCTGTGCGAGGTATGCACCACGCCCATGCACAAGCGGGTTTCGCTGAAGCATCTCGACGCTCTTCGTGCCGATCTGGACGTGACGATCAAACAGGCTCCCGCACGCATAACCGAGTGAGTCAACCCCTGTCTGAAAGACACATTCCCAAAGGGATCGATCGCCATGAAAAAACACCACCCGAAAAACGAGCGCATCAAGCGCGAATATATTTCGTGGCTCCGGCATGCCGATGGGCAGTCCGACGCGTCCGTCAGTCAGGCGGCGGCGGCCATCGCCGAATTCGAGCGCTCGACGCGGTACAAGGATTTCGCGCTGTTCCACCGTGAGCAGGCGGTGGCTTTCAAGCGCCAGCTTCAGGACCAGCGTAACGCAGAGACTGGCAAGCCTCTGGCAACAGCGACGGCTCATGCGCGGCTGATGGCGGTCAAGAAGCTCTTCAAGTTCCTGATCGGCCGGAGCGGGTATCGACGCATGATCGCAAGCGACCTGGAGTATTTCAATCTGACGGCCGGCGAGGCTCGCATAGCGACCGCCCCACGCGCCGCCAACCGCCCTGTTCCGAGCCTCGCGATGATCCGGCGCGTCGTCGAGTTGATGCAGGAGGGGACGGACATTGAAAAGCGCGACCGGGCACTGATCGCCTTCGCCATCGTGTCCGGTGCTCGCGACAATGCCATCGCCAGCTTCCGCCTGAAGCATGTGGATGCCGCTGGCAGGGCAGTCATTCATGAGCCGCGTGAGGGCGTGCGGACGAAATTCAGCAAGAGCTACCAGACAGCGTTCTTTCCCGTCGGCGACGACCTAGGCACAATTGTAGCGGATTGGACGGCGCATCTTGCGGAGAGGCTGTTGTTCTCTCCCGACGATCCGCTGTTTCCGGCGACAGCGGTCGGTTTCGATGCCGCTGGCAGCTTCGCGCCGACCGGCCTCGACCGCCGCTTCTGGTCCAATGCCGAACCTATCCGCCGCATCTTTCGCCAAGCCTTTACAACGGCGGGCCTGCCCTACCACAACCCGCATTCCTTCCGCAGCACGCTTGGCGCCCTTGGCCAGACGCTGTGCCGGACGCCGGAAGAGATGAAGGCGTGGTCTCAGAACCTTGGCCATGAGGATGTGCTGACGACGCTGACGAGCTATGGTGCGGTTCCGGCGCACCGCCAGGCGGACATTCTGAAGGCCTTGGCGCAGAAGAACGACAACAACCACGAGCCGCTGACGCAAGCGACGATCCAGCGCGTTCTACAACATCTCCAGAAGGCATCAGCCTAATCGTCCTCGCCAAAGCGTTCTCACAACGGCTAGCGTGTCGCTGGGAGGACGGCATGCGCGTAGCTGATATGATGCAACCGGACGGCCACGTTTTCTTGAAAAGCGAGTGGGGTCCCCTAACCGATTATTGGCCTGCCGTGTCCTTCACGAAACGATCCGTGGGCATAGAGCTCAGTAATCGCTTCCAGCCAGGTCGGGATGTGCTCATCTACGTCGGGACGACGAGCGAGAACACGCACGATCCTGCGCACCGCGCCCGTTTGCTATCGGCTGTGGTGCCCGAGCCAAACCGCATCCATGAGACGAAACGAATCATCCCGCCAGATAGTTGGTCGGCGTCTCTTGAGGAGTACGGCGACCGCTGGCCACATTCGCTCGCCATCGTGGATGCGGCGAACTTCGTCAGTTCGCCATTGCCATACGCTCGGCAGGTGATCCCCCACGCATACGCGTCATTCGCGGAAACTAGGAACCGAGGCAGATTCGTAGAGGCATTCGAGACCGAGCGCGAAGCCGTCATGACGCTCGAAATTGAACCGATCCGACTTAACCTCGCGGCAGATGTCGTGGCCTATCTCGAAATGCGAGCCAGCGCGAGCGTGAAGCTTCCTGCATCCGTGAAGCAGGAAGTCTACCGCATGACGATGCTGATCATCGAGCGCGTCAAGAAGGGCGGCGAGTTGTCCGTGCGGATCAATCCGCAGCGCACAGCTCCAAATTTCTCGGATCTTTCGGCCCTCATCACGAAGCTCTGGCAGGAGAGCCAGGGGGGAAGTTGCGCATTGTGCGGAGCTGCCCTCCTGGCGAGCACGACAAACCGGATGTTGCAACCATCCGCTGATCGGATCGATAGCGCGAACGGTTCATATGGCGAAGACAATGTTCAGATCACACACCTCGCGTGCAACTTGGCCAAGAATGCCTACGGTATCGACCATTTCGAGGAATGGATTGCGGCTTTGCGGGGAGTGGACTTGACCGCCGACCGATAACCAATGAGCGGGTGAAATGATCTCCTGCATTCCTGCCATCGATCAATTTAGTGCATCGCACTGGAGGCCCTTGCGATCTTTGCCGATCTGGAACGGTTGAACCCATTGGCGTTCTCGCCAAAGATCGGCGAATTAAGAATCGGCAGGGGTGGGGCGCGGCGTGTTGACAGAAGACGAGAAGGCCGAAGTCGCCACGCTGGTGGCGGCGGGGAAGCCGCTGCCTGACAAATACCGCTGGAAGCTCTTCGCACAATCGCGCGAGACGGAGCTGATCTGGCCCGGCAAGACCTCGGAAGTCGCCAACGTGGTGCTGCCGTTCCAGACAATCGAACAGATCGACGAGCCGCGCGCAGAAAGCGCCGGCCCCGTAGGCGACCTGTTCCAGCTTGGCGCAGGCGGACGGCAGAGCGGCGGCTGGAGCAACAAGCTGATTTGGGGCGACAACAAGCTAGTGCTGTCGTCGCTGAAGAATGGTCCGCTGCGGAAACAGATTGAAAACGCTGGTGGACTGAAGCTGGTTTATATCGATCCGCCCTTTGACATATGAGCTGATTTCTCAGTGCAGGTTGACGTCGGCGACGGCGACAGCCTCTCAAAAGAACCAAGTGTCATCGAAGATGTCGCATATCGGGACACGTGGGGTCGCGGCGTTGATTCCTATATAGCTATGATTTATGAACGCATTAATTTAATTAAAGAATTGATGGCGAATGACGGGAGCTTGTATGTTCATATTGGTCCTCAAATAAATCATTTTGTAAGGAATATTTTGGACGAAATTTTCACTCAGAAAAATTGTCGACGTGAGATTATCTGGAAACGCGTATCTTCTCGCAGTCATGGAAATTACTATCCGGCGACCCACGACTGTATTTTGTTTTACTCCAATTCAGACGATGTAATCTGGAATCAACTTTTTGAGCCTCTGAGCGACGAATATATAGCAAATAAATATAGATTCAGTGATTCTGATGGTCGCAAATATAGGAAAGATAACTGTTTAAATCAAAATAGAAATCGACCAAATCTTACATATGAATGGAATGGAAATACTAGAACGTGGCGATGGACAAAAGAGAATATGCAAATCTTGCATAATTCAGGGAGATTGAATTTATACAAGCTCAGGAATTCCTGAGTATAAGCGATATTTAGATGAGTCAGAGGGTGTTGCCTTGCAGTCCGTTTGGACTGATATTCGCCCGATAAATTCACAGGCGTCTGAAGATACAGCGTATTCAACGCAAAAGCCGGAAAGCCTTGCGGAGCGAATTTTAAAAGCATCATCTAATCCCGGCGACCTTGTCGCTGATTTCTTCTGCGGATCTGGCACAACTCTCGCCGTTGCGGAAAAACTTGGCCGCAAATGGATCGGCTGCGATCTGGGCCGTTTCGCCATCCATACCTCGCGCAAGCGGCTGATCGGCGTTCAGCGGGAACTGAAGGCGCAGGGCAAGCCCTACCGGTCCTTCGACATCCTCAACCTCGGCAAATATGAGCGCCAGTTCTTCGCCGGCATCGATCCGACGTTGCCGGAGGCGGAGCGCCGGGCGCAATCGGCCCACAAGGAGGAAGATTACCTCGCGCTGATCCTCTCGGCCTACAAGGCGCAGCGCCTCGCGCAATCGCCGCCGTTCCACGGCGCGAGGGGCAGCACGTTGGTGCATGTCGGCCCCGTGGATGCGCCGATCACGCGCGCCGCCGTCAATGAGGCAGTGGAGGCGGCCGTCAAGCTGGGGGCGACCGCCGTCGATTGCATCGGCTTCGAATTCGAGATGGGGCTGATCCCGCAGGCGACGGAGGACGCCGCCGCAAGGGGCGTGCGTCTCGCGCTGCGCTATATTCCCAAGGACGTGTTCGACAAGCGTGCCGTGGCCAAGGGGCAGGTCGTCTTCTACGACGTGGCCTATCTCGAAGTGGCTCCGAAGGTGAAGGGGCTGGAAGCGACCGTAACGCTGGCCGATTTCGGCGTATCCTATCGCCAGGACGACGCCGACGCGCTGACTGGCGAACTCAAGCCCGGCGGCTCCAAGGTAACGGTTGATCAGGGCCAGGTCGTCAAGATCGCCAAGGCGAAGGACGGAACCGTCTCGCGCGAGGTGCTGACGAAGCAATGGACGGACTGGATCGACTACTGGTCCGTCGATTTCGACTACCACGCCAAGAAAGAGGTCATCACCGTCACGCTACCGGACGCATCGGGCCGGATGGTGGACCGGCCGCAATGGACGGGCGGCCACATTTTCGAGAACGAGTGGCAGAGCTTCCGCACGCGCCGCGACCGCAAGCTGGAGCTGACATCAGCCCCGCACACCTATCCGGCGAAAGGGCGATACGCCATCGCCGTGAAGGTGATCGACATCTTCGGCAACGACACGACCAAGGTGGTGGAGGTAGTGGTCTAATGCCGGTGCATCCCGACTTTCCCAAGGATCCGTTCGCGATCATCGATCCGGATCATCGCTGGTATCCCGGCGAGGCAATGCTCGGAAACGCCGGCCTTCAGAACCTCTTGCCGCCGCTGGTGGATTCTATCCGCCGCAAGGTGACGGACTGGCGATTGAGCGGCTATTCCGGCGCATCGCGCACCACGCGCGCGCTGCTGCGGTGGTGGTTCCAGACTGCGCATGTCGTGCCGCAGGGCGACGGGACGATGGCACGCTTCCGCTGGTATTTCGCGCAGCGCGAAGCTGTCGAGACAGCGATCTGGCTTTTTGAGGTGGCGAAGGCGCACGACCCCTACGCGCTGATCAAGTTCGATTCGTCTGGTGCCGTCTCCAAGCAGATGTTCCTGGAGAATTGGACGCGCTACGTGCTGAAGCTGGCGACCGGTGCTGGCAAGACCAAGGTCATGTCGATTCTGATCGTCTGGAGCTATTTCCACAAGGCATACGAGGCGGACAGCGCGCTGTCCCGCAACTTCCTGGTGGTCGCACCGAACATCATCGTGCTGGATCGGCTGCGCACGGATTTCGAGGGCGGGCGCATTTTCTTCGCCGATCCACTTCTGCCGGAGAACGGCCACGACGGACAGAACTGGCAGGATGATTTCCAGATCAGCGTCCACATCCAGGACCAGATCGGGCATGTCCCGGCGGAGGGGAACCTGTTCCTCACCAATATCCATCGCGTCTTCGATGGCGACGGCCGCGCGCCGTCCTTCGATGACGTAGACACAACGGATTATTTCCTCGGCCGCAGGCCGGTGACGAAGACGACCGACAGCCAGGTGGACCTCGGCCGCATCGTCCGGGAGGTGAGCGACCTTGTGGTGCTGAACGACGAAGCGCATCACCTTCACGAGCGGAATGCCTGGTTCCGCGCGATCGAGGACATTCATAACGCGCTAGTGCAGAAAGGCGGCGGACTGGCGGCGCAGTTCGACGTAACGGCGACGCCGAAGCACAGCAATGGCGCAATCTTCGTTCAGACCGTGTCCGATTACCCGCTTGTGGAGGCCATCCATCAGGGCGTCGTCAAGACGCCAGTGGTCCCGGACCTCGCCTCGCGCGCCAAGCTGGAGGAGCACCAATCCGCCGACTTCAGCGAACGTTACCGGGACTTTCTCCACTTGGGCTACCGCGAGTGGCAGAAGTCGTTCGAAGAGCTGTCGCGCGTCGGCCGCAAGCCGGTGCTCTTCGTCATGACGGACGATACGCGCAACTGCGATGCCGTCGCCGACTATCTCGGCAAGACCTATACTGAGTTGAACGACGCGGTTCTGGTGATCCACACCAAGGCCAACGGCGACATTTCGGAATCCTCCAGCGGCAAGAGCAAGGAGGAGCTAGACCGCCTGCGCCAGGCCAGCCGCGATATCGATAAGACGGAGGACAAGAACCGCGCCGTCGTGTCCGTCATGGTGCTGCGCGAGGGCTGGGATGTGCAGGGCGTCACCGTAATCGTGGGGCTGCGCGCCTATAGCTCGGAAGCCAAGATATTGCCCGAACAGACGCTGGGGCGCGGCCTGCGCCGGATGTTCCGGGGGCAGGATGTGCAGGAGAAGGTGAGCGTGATCGGCACGCCGGCCTTCATGGATTTTGTGGAGGGCATCCGCAGCGAAGGCGTCGAGCTGGAAATGCGGCCCATGGGCGACCGGACGCCGGGAGCCGGGCCGATGGTGGTGGAGGTGGACCTCGACAACCCTGACAAGGACATCCAATCGCTCGATATCGAACTGCCGGTTCTGACGCGCCGGCTGGAGCGCGAATACAAGAACCTGGAGCAGCTCGATCCGGCGAGCATCGAACACCGCACCATGCCGCTGAAGGCTTTCAGCCCGGCGGAGCAGCGGCAGATCGTCTTCAAGCATATCGACGACGACACGGTGAGCCACGTCACCGAAATGGGCGAAGGCTTCACGCCGACGCCGCAGAACGTAATCGGCTTCTTCGCCAACGCCATCCGCCGCGATATGCGGCTGGTGGGGGGCTTCGAAATCCTCTTCGGCAAACTGAAGGGCTTCGTGTCGGAACGGCTCTTCGGAAAGCTGGTGCCGCTCGACGACCTGAACGTGCTGCGCAATCTCTCCGAACCGGAGGTGGTGGCCACGATCATGCGCGGCTTCAAGAAGGCGATCAACGAACTGACAGTGGTGGATCGCGGCACGTCTCGCGTGGAGAACCGGATCAAGCTGTCGCACGCCCGGCCGATGGTGGTGAAGCAGCAAGATGACATGCGGCCCAAGCGCAGCCTATTCAACCGCGTGGTAGGCGACAGCGCTCTGGAGCTGGCGTTCGCGGGCTTTCTCGACGATTGCCCGGACATCCTGTCATTCGCCAAGAATGCGCAGCACACCGGCTTCAGCATCGAATACCGGACGGCGGACGGATCGATATCGTCTTACATCCCCGACTTCCTGGTGAAGCGATCGGACAAGGAAGTCTGGATCGTCGAAACCAAAGGTCGCGAGGACGTAAACGATCCGGAGAAATGGCGACGCCTGAAGCTCTGGTGCGCCGACGCCAGCGCCACCGAAGACGGTGTTGTCTATCGGGCGCTCTTCGTGCCGGAGGAGGAATGGGAAAAGCGGGCGCTGAAGCGCTTCGATCAGGCGGTGGCGGTTTTTGACGGGGTGGAGCCGTTGGGCTGATTGGTGCGACGATCTGCCGTCCGTGATCGCTGGCGGCCGCTCTAAACCGCTTCCATTCGCCCGGAATGTTGGCCTTTTTGTTGGCCTTTACACGATAAAATGCCTTCAAGTATGATACAAATCAATAATTTAACTCGTTTCTGAGGTTCCCTCAAGCGCACCATTTTCCCGATATGCCCCGTCAGCGAGACGGCCTGTGGATATGGCGCTTCTTCGGCCAACCGGGAGAGGCCAGTCTGCGTTCACCGACGATGACCGCTACTGATCGCCAAAGCGGGTTTGGGCCGCCTTGTCGCTCTTCGGTTCGAATCCGGCGCCTGACCCGGCGCCGGGCGTCATCGGACCCGCGCTAGCGCAACATCCCCATCGTTCGCGGCAGCCAGAGCGTCAGCTCGGGGATGAAGGTGATCGCGAAGAGTGCCGCAAAGAGCGGGATCAGCCACGGCAGGATCGCCATCGTGGTCCGCTCCACCGAGAGGTTGGCCACGCGCGACAGCACGAACAGCACCATGCCGAGCGGCGGATGCAGCAGGCCGATCATCAGGTTCAGCGTCATGATCAGCCCGAAATGGATCGGATCGACGCCGAGCTTGAGGGCGATTGGCAAAAGTATCGGCACCACGATGGTGATCGCCGCGATGGTGTCGAGGAAGCAGCCGATGAAGAGCAGCAGCAAGTTGACCAGGATCAGGAAGACCCATTTGTTCTGGGTCAGGCTGAGGATGGCGTCCGACATGATCTGCGCGGTGTTCGACACCGTCAGCAGCCAGGCGAAGATCGAGGCGGCGGTGACGATGAACAGCACGGAGGCCGTGGTTTCGATCGTGTCGAAGGTCGCCTTCGTCAGCGTCCGCAGGGTCATCGACCGGTAGCGCACGAGACCCAGGAACAGCGACCAGATCACGGCGGCTGCCGCAGCTTCGGTCGGCGTAAACCAACCCATCGTCATGCCGCCGATCAGGATGACCGGCGTCATCAGCGCCATCACGGCCGAGAAGTCGAAATAATAGTCGAGGCCGAGCAGCAGCGCGAGCGCAAGCCCGATGGCGAGGTTGTCCGACAGGCCTGCCCAGATCAGACCATAGGCTACGATCGGAAATCCGAGTACCACCGCGACCTCGATGCCGGCCGTTCCGATTTCGCGCCACGAGAATGCCGAGTCCGAGCCCCATTTGTAGATGCGCGCGAAGATCGCCACCGTCGCCATCATGAACAGCGTCATCACCACGCCGGGGATGACGCCGCCGAGGAAGAGCGCGCCGATCGAGGTGTTCGACATCATGCCGTAGATGACGAAGGGCAGCGAGGGCGGGATGATCGGCCCCAGCGTGGCGGAAGCCGCGGTGACGCCGACCGCGACCTCGGCGGAATAACCGTGGTCCTTCATCGCCTTGATCTCGATCGTGCCGATGCCGGCGGCATCCGCGATGGCGGTGCCGGACATGCCCGAGAAGATCACCGAGCCGATGATGTTGACCTGGGCCAGGCCGCCGCGCATCCAGCCGACGAGCGCGACCGCGAAGGCATAGATGCGGCCGGTGACGCCTGCGATGTTCATCAGGTTGCCGGCCAGGATGAAGAACGGCACGGCCAGCAGCGGGAAGCTCTCGACGCCGGCGATCATGCGCTGCGCCAGGATGACATCGGGAACGGTGCCCGAGATCAGGATGAAGGTCAGAGAAGCGACGGCCATGGCGATCGCCACCGGCACGCCGAGGATCATCAGGGCAAGGAAGGAACCGAGCAGGATCAGCATGGTGGTCTCAGGCCTCCGAGCCGTCGAAAGCTTCCGGCTTCTCCAGCACGGAATAGCCGCGCTGCCAGTTCTGCCAGGCGACATGGAGTGCCCGCAGCGTCATCAGCGCGAAGGCAAGAACGACCGTGTTGAAGATGACCGACTTCGGAAAGTCGATCGTCGTCATCATCTCGTCGGGGATGAGGGAGGCGTATTTGTACATCAGCCAGGTGCCGTAGGCGAAGAAGCCGACGCGGACGACATCGACGAAGGTCGCCATGACGCGGCCGAGCCCCGGCGACATGTAGCGGTAAAGGAAATCGACCTGGATATGGCGCGAGGCCCGCACGCAGAGCGATGCGCCGAGGAAGACCACGACGACCAGAGCGTAGATCGCGATCTCCTCGGTCCAAGCGAAGGAGTTGTTCAGGACGTAGCGGGTGAAGAACTGCAGGATGACGGAGCCGACCATGACCCAGAAGGCGGCGAGCGTGATCCAGTCCTCGATGCCGTAGCCTGAGAGATCGGCCGGCGGCGCCGCCTCGTCGAAGACGTGGGCGAGTTCCTCGCTGGTGACCGGCGTGTGGATTTCGGGCGTTGTCGTCATGGGCCGGTCCAGTCTTAAGGTCGGTCGAGGTCTTGGCCGTCATTGCGAGCGTAGCGAAGCAACCCAGGCGATCCCGCTTGGCGGCTCTGGATTGCTTCGTCGGCTTCGCCTCCTCGCAATGACGGGCGGGTCACCGCGAGGAGCCGGTCGAGGCTTACTTGATCGCCTGGATGCGATCCCAGTCGGCCTTGCGATAGCCGAACTGCTCGAAGGTGACGTTCTTCTGCACATTGGCGAGGAAGTCGGCCTTGTCGATCTCGGTCACGGTCAGGCCCTTGTCCTTGAAGAACTGCACCAGCTTGACCTCGTCGGCCTGGATCTTCTTCGTTGCGCGGGCGGAGGCTTCCTGCGCGACCTCGCTGAAGATCTTGCGGTCCTCGGGCGAGAGCTTGTCCCAGAGTTGCTTGGCGACGACCGTGTTGAGGTGATCGACGATGTGGCCGGTCAGGACGATGTGCTTCTGGACCTCGAAGAATTTCTTCGCTTCGATCGTCGTCAGCGGGTTCTCCTGCGCCTCGACGGTGCCGTTCTGCAGCGCGAGATAAACCTCGGCGAAGGCGATCGGGGCGGTGTTGGCGCCGCAGGCGCGCGGCATGGCGAGATAGGCCGGCACGTCGGGCACGCGGATCTTGAGGCCCTTCATGTCGGCGCAAGCCTTGATCGGCTTGTTCGAGGTGGTGTGGCGCGTGCCGTAATAGGTCACCGAAACGATCTGGTGGCCGCTCTTCTCCTGATAGCCCTTGGCCATCTCGGTGAAGACGTCGCTCTTGGTGTAGGCGAGCAGGTGGTCGGGACCCCGGAAGGTGAAGGGATAATAGGTCACGCCGATCGGCGGATAGGCGCGCGCCGCGAAGCTCGAACCCGAGATGATGATATCGACGGTCCCGAGCGTCAGGCCCTGGTTGATGTCGGTTTCCTTGCCCAGCTGAGAGGCCGGATACACGGTGATCTCGTAGCGGCCATTGGTGCGCTTCTTGAATTCGTCTGCAGCCCAGACCGACTCGGTGTGGAAGGGCTCGGACGTCTCGTAGACATGCGCCCATTTCAGCTTGGTCTGCGCCTGTGCGGGCGCGCCGAGCAGGCTGAGTCCGGCAGCCAGTGCCGCGAGTGTCAGATAGGTCTTCATTGTCGTCTCCTCCCTGGAGTGTTGTTGTAGGTCGGCGTCAATTCTGTCTGCGCGGACGGGCGCTGACGCTCGCCTGTCCGTTGATCGGTCCAGCTTCGCCGAAGCTCTGCGAAAAGCGCTCCTGCGAATTGCTCAGATGGCGCGACATGGCCTCGCCGGCTGCCCTTGCATCGTGGCCGGCGAGCGCATTCCTGATGTCGTGATGCTCGACGAGAGCGGCTCGCCAGGACGCCACATTCTCGAAATAGCGGGCAAGCTGCTGGAAATACGGGTTTATGCGCTTGTCGAAGAGCTCGCCGACGAAGCGCACGAGCACGGCATTGCGCATGATGCCGGTGACCGCGACATGAAAGGCCCGGTCGAGCGCGACGAGTTCGTCTCCCGACAGGTCCGGATCGCTCATCCGGTGCAGGATATCGTCGATCGTAACGAGATCCGCGGGTGAAACACTGCCAGCCGCGGCGACGCAGACGGCGCTCTCGATCAGCTCGCGGGCCTTGAGCAGTTCGAAGGGCCCCTCGGAGGGCGTTTCGGACAAGGCGGTCGCGGGCATTGGCGGCCGGTCGACGACATAGACGCCGGACCCCATGCGGATGCGAACCCGCCCCTCGACCTCGAGCGCAATCAAGGCCTCGCGGACCGAGGGCCGCGACACGCCAAGCTTCTCCGCCAGCTCCCTCTCGGCAGGCAGGCGCGAGCCGACGGGGAATTCCCGCCGCTCGATCAGCCCGCGCAGCTGGTCGGCGATCTGGCGATACAGACGTGGCGACTCGACAGCCTCGAGCGGCACAGCGAACCCCTTGGCGTTTCCTGTCCCGACATTGCGGGTTATTGGCCAGTTGGTCAGGCCAATTTCTGTAACGGAACATTCGAAGTGGCCGAAGTCAAGTTTCGATGCGAACGCGGCTTTCGGCAGAAAGGTTGTCCGCGGATGCATGGCTCGATCAGGCTCTTGCTGACGATCGAAGTGGCACCGGTCGCCGGAACCGACAGTTCATTGCCTGGCCGCCACGTCGAAGAAATCCGGCGGTCCCATCTGGCCGCCCTTCAGGATGATGTCGAGGCCGTCCAGCTGCGGCAGGTCGCTGTGGACGCGGCAGAGCGGTGCGCCGGGTACGCAGGCGGCGCGGTAGCCGAGCCCCCAGATATCCAGCGCCTGGATCGCCTGGCTCGACGTGTCGCCGCCGGCCACGATCAGGCGAGACAGCGTCACGCGCTCGACGATCGCACGCAGCAGCGCGGCCGTCGCCGCCGCGACGGAGGCGGCGTCCTGCGGGGCGCCGTCGGGCCGATCCGTGATCAGCATGACGTCGCCCGTGCCGAGGTGTGAGATGGTCGCGTCGAGCAGATCGTTCCGGTAGCCGGCATCGCCGAGGCGGCCGGGATCGATCGCCAGCTTGTGGTATCCCGAGGCGGCCTCGACCTGCTCGCGCGTCACGGGCGAAAGGCTTCCGACTAGGGTAAGCACGGGACCGTCGCGACGCGGCGTCGCCGCGACGACGGCGGTGCGGCCGGAGACATCGACCATCGACCCGGCCAAAAAGGCCTGGGCGACCGAACTCGGACCGACGGCGAGCAGCGCCCCTGCTGCGAGTTGCTGCGTCAGCAGCCTGCCGACGACGGCGATATCCGCTTGGCGCGAGACGTCGAGTAGCACTGCTTCGGGGCCGCTCGCGAACTTTTCAACCCAAAGAGCCTCGACGCTGCCGTCATAAGCCCGGTAGTCCAGCAACTCGATGGGCCCGACACCCTGACCCGCGAGATGGCGCCGCAGGTCGGCTTCGTGCATCGGCGTCACCGGATGTACGCTCATCGTCGGATGGCGGTCGATCCTGTGGACGGCGCCGCCGATACCGGCGGCCGCGAAGAGCTGGCCGAAAAGACAGTAGCGGCGGAGATTGGGCTGGCCGCCGACGATTGGGACCGGGCCCTGGGGGAAATGCCGTCGCAGCGCCCGGATCGCCGCGCCGAGACTGCCGGTCCCGGGAGCGCTGTCGAAGGTCGAGCAGCATTTGTAATGCATCAGGGCGACGCCCTGCGCCGCGAAGAATGCGCCTGCGGGGTCGAGCTCCGCCGTCATGGCGTCGGGAGCCATGGCTCGGGTCGCCCCTGCGACGCCGATCGCGTCGAGCGGGCCGGCGGCGGCCAGATGCGCGGGCGTCGGAAGGCCGAGGAACAGCAGGGCGCGCAGCCCGCCTTCGACCAGTGTCGCCAGCGTATCCGTCGCGCCGGTGAAATCGTCGCCATACCAGCCATAGAGCGGAACGCGCGCCATCGCAGACCTCAGCCTGCCTTGCCGAAGAAATCCAGCGCCTGGCGCAGCTCGGGATGCCTACCCGCTGCTTCCTGCAGAGGGGTGCCGCTCGCCACGGCCGCCCAGGCCTGGCGGATGCTGGCGACGCCGGCCGCCGGGCCGCCTGGATGAGCGAGAATGCCGCCGCCCGCCATGAACAGGAGATCGTCGTTGCCGATCGCATCCCAGGTCGGCTGCGCCGTGCCGGCCCACTGCCCCGATGAGAACGCCGGCAGCACGCGGTCGTCGATGCCATCGCTCAGTGGCGTGATGCAATCGCGGGCCGAGGAGACCACTTCCTCGTCCGCCTGTGCGAATTTCCCCTGCAGGCCATGGACATGCAGGTGGTCGATGCCCGCCAGCCGCCAGAGTGTCTGATAGGCCTGGAAGGAAATGCCGAGCATGGGGTGGCGCGAGAGAGCGCCGAACCCGTTGCGGTGGCCGTGGAGCGCCAGATCGGTGGCGCTGCGCAAGGTCTCGATCGCCGAAAACCCGCACCAATTCAGGCTCGCCATGACGCAGGTGCCGCCCTCGCGCGTCACCAGATCGGCATGGCGGCGCATCGCATCGGTCTCGTCGGTGATATTGAAGGCCACCATCACCGCCTTGCCGGTGCGGTCCTGGTGCCTCCGCACCGCCTCCATCACGGCGGGTACGCGCTGTGCCAGCGGGGCATGGACGGGGTCGGCCGAGATCTCGTCGTCCTTGATGAAGTCGAGCCCGGCTTCGCAGAGCTTTGCAACCAGCGCTGCGGTCTCCTGCGGGCTCAGGCCGACATTGGGCTTGATGATCGAGCCGACCAGCGGGCCTTCCATCACGCCTGTCAGAGTGCGTGTTCCGGCGATGCCCTGACGCGGCATCGCAAATCGACTGCGGAACGAGGCCGGCAAGGTGATCGTGTCGAGCCGCAGACCGGTGACCTCGCCCAGATCGTAGAGATTGCCGGCGACGATGGAGGCCAGAGTCGCGAGATTGGCGCCGACATTGTCGATCGGGAACGAGATCGCGACGCGGGCGCGGCGCCAGGGGCCGGAGACGCCCTTCTTCGCCAGCCAGGCATTGGGCAGGCTAGCCGTGGCGACGGAGTCCAGCTCATCGATGCGGGTCACGACGGCGCGAGTGCGGCTGCGCAACTCGTCGGTCTCGCCGGCGACGCGGGTGAAGGTGCCGCTCGACTGCTCCCCCGCCATGATCTCTGCGACCTTCGCAGGGTCGAGCGGGGTTTCGATCAGATAGGTGGCTTCGAAACGGTTTGGATTCATCGGCATCATCCGTTCGTGAAGCGTCATGCTCGGGCTTGGCCTGAAAATCTCATGACTGGTATCCGAGATGGTCGGGTCAGCCCGACCATGACGCGCTTTGCTATGAGATCAAAGCTTGCTCAGATCCGGAAACGGCCGCACCGGGTCGCTGCCGTCCCAGGTCGCTGCGGCCTCGCGGATCAGGCGGAACATCTCGCCCTTGGGGCCTGCGACCTCCGAGAGTTCGATCACCGTGCCGGGGTGGTAATGCGTGTCGAAATAGATGAAGCGGCCGCGCTCGCCGACCTCGCCCGACATCACCGCCTTGAAGCCCTGCTTCGTCAACCGCTCGAGATCGGCGTCGTAGTCCGAGGTCCAGTAGGCGACGTGCTGCAGGCCGGAATGGCCGGCATCGGTGAAGTCCTTGTACATCGACGGCACGTCGTTGCGGCACTGGATCAGCTCGATCTGGAGCGGGCCGGAATTGGCCAGCGCGACCGAGTTGTGCGGCTCGTAGGCCTCGCCCTTGTAGCGGTAGTTTCTGATCGGCACCTTGGGATTGTAGAAGAACGGCCCGACGCCGAGCACGCTGCTCCAATAGTCCATCGCCGCCTCGATATCGGGGACGACGTATCCGGCCTGGCGGATCTCGCCGAAGAAGCGGCTCATGGGGATACCTTTGTGATTACGCGATGACGGGGGTCAGAATTTCAGGAAGCCGGTGGAGAACCACGGCACGGCAGCAACGAGGAGCAGGCCCAAAAACAGCGCCAGCATGTAGCCGCCGATATATTTCAGGCCCTCGTCGGGATTGACCTTGCTGATCGCGCAGGCGCCGTAATAGCCGACGCCGAAAGGCGGGGCGAAGAGGCCGATGCCCATCGCGAAGATCACCACCATGGCGTAGTGGACCTCATGGACGCCGATCTGCTTGGCGATCGGGAACAGCAGCGGCCCGAACAGCACGATCGCGGGAATGCCCTCGAGCACCGAGCCGAGGATGATGAAGGCGACGATCGAGATGCCGAGGAACCCCCAGGTTCCGCCGGGCACCGACGCCATGGCCCGCGCCAGATCCTGCGAGAAGCCAGACTGCGTCAGCCCCCAGGCCATCGCAGTGGCGCAGCCGACGATGAAGATGATCGCGCCGGTCAGCGAGGCCGTGTCGATCAGCATCTTGGGCAGGCGCCGCCAGTCGAACTGGCGGTAGAGCAGCAGCCCGGCCAGGATCGAATAGACGATGCCGATGGTCGAGACTTCGGTCGCGGTCGCGACGCCTTCGACCACCGCGGCGCGGATGACGAAGGGCAGCGCCACGGCCGGCAGCGCGATCAGTGCGAGCTTGCCGATCTCGCGCTTGGACTGCCGCACGACATGGCTGAGATCTTCGCCGCGATAGCGCCACCAGACGACGACGCAGAGCGCCGCTCCCAGCACGAGCGCCGGCAGCAGCCCACCGGTAAACAGCGCCGCGATCGAGACGCCGGTGACGGAGCCGATGGTGATCAGCACGATCGAGGGCGGGATCGTCTCGGTCTGCGCGCCCGTCGCCGAGAGCAGGGCGACGAGGTCGCCGGGCTTGGCGCCGCGCTTCTGCATCTCTGGGAAGAGCACGGGCGCGATCGCGGCCATGTCGGCGATCTTCGAGCCCGAGATGCCCGACACCAGATACATCGCGCCGACCAGCACATAGGACAGGCCGCCGCGCACATGGCCGAGCAGCGAGGCGAGGAACTGGATCATGGCCTTGGCCATGCCGGTCATCTCGATCAGCGCGCCCAGAAAGATGAACAGCGGCACGGCGAGGAGGATGAGATGGCTCATGCCCTCGTCGAGCCGGCCGACCATGACGATCAGCGGCGTCGTCGTGGTGAGCGAGAGATAGCCGAAGGTGGCGAGTGCGAAGGAGAACGCGATCGGCACGCCCGAAAAGACGTTGAGCGCCACGACGCCCACGAAGAAGACGATCAGGTTGAGCTTGCCGAGCGGCTTCAGCATCGGGCCGGCGAGCCAGAACAGCGCGACGAGCACAGCCGTCACCACCACGGCCATCAGGACGGGTTTGAGCGAGCCGAACCGCAGCAGCCTGACGCTGGCCGCCAGCAGCATCAGCCCCATGCCGACGGGCAACGCCGCCGCGCGCCAGGCATTGCTGATCTCGAGTGCCGGCGTGACGATGAAGCTTTCTTCCTCGGCATATTCGATTGCGTGCGGGATGATCATCAACAGGAACGCGATCGCGGCCGTGATCGCGAGCGCTTCCAGCAGGGCGCGTGTGCCGGGCGAGACGCGGCTGACGAGGCCGGTCATGCGCATATGCTCGCCGCGCCGCAGTGCTACGACGGTGCCCAGCATGGACAGCCAGAGGAATAGGATCGAGGCCAGTTCGTCCGACCACACCAACGGAGCATGGAAGACGTAGCGCGCCGTCACGCCCGCCGCGAGAATGATCATCTCCACAAGCACGAGAGTGGCCGCGGCCGCCTCGACGACACCGCCGATCACGCGGTCGAGGCGGTTCGCGATCCGACCGAACCCGCTTACGGGCACGGTCGTCTGCACGGGCAATGTCGCTGCCTGGATATCCATGGTGGAGCGTTTCCTGTGGTGCTTTTGACGCGCCCTTTTAGGCTCGCCCCAGGATTGTCAGGCGAGTTTTCCGACCGCCTCTTCCAGCAGGCCCCAGGCCTCGGTGCCGAAGCGGCCCTGCCACTCCTTGTAGAAGCCCGCATCGCGCAGTTTTGCGCGGAAGCTCTCGGGGTCGGTTTTGTTGAAGGCCAGCCCCTTGGACTGCAGATCGGCCTGCACGGTCTCGTTCAGAGCCTTGATGTCGCCGCGCTGCTTGACGCCCGCATCGTTGATGGCGTTGCCGACGATCGTCTGGATATCGGGCGGCAGGCCGCGCCAGGCGCGGCCATTGGCGATGAACCAGAAGCCGTCCCAGATATGATTCGAGATCGCGCAGTTCTTCTGCACTTCGAAGAGCTTGGCGACCTGGATGATCGGCAGCGGGTTTTCCTGCGCATCGACGACCTTGGTCTGCAGCGAGGAATAGACTTCGGAGAACTGCAGGCTGGCGGGTGCGGCATCGAGCGACTTGAACATCGAGATCGAGAGCGGGCTGACGGGCACGCGGATCTTGAGGCCGGCCATGTCCTTGGCGGCCTCGATCGGCTTGCCGCTGGTGGTCATCTGGCGGAAGCCGTTGTCCCACATTTTCTCGAAGGCGAAGAGGTTGAGCTTGGAGATCGCCTCGCGGACATGGGCGCCGAGCTTGCCGTCCATCGCCTTCCAGACCTGGTCGTAATCGGCGAAAGCGAAGCCGACCGCGTTGATCGCGGCGACCGGAACCAGCGTCGCGATGACCAGCGCGGAGGGCGTGAAAAAAGTAATGCCGCCATTGCGGACCTGGCTCAGCATGTCGGTGTCGCCGCCAAGCTGGTTGTTCGGGAAGATCTTGATCTCGACCCGGCCGTTGGTTTCCTTGGCGACGCGTTCGGCGGCTTCCTGTGCGCGGATGTTGAGCGGGTGGCTGAGCGGCAGGTTGTTGCCGTATTTCAGCTCGATCTCGGCGGCGCGCGCGACATGCGGCATCCCGATGAGCGGCAGCGCGGACGAGACGGCAAGCGTGCGCAGAACCCTGCGGCGGGTCAATTCAGTCATCGTAACCTCCCTTGGTCGCGGCGCGACCTGATTGATCGTCGTCTTCTTGCCTCGACGATAGGAATTGTGCTTGATGGTCGGCAAGCTCAATTTTTGATGGGTTTTGATTGGATGAACGGCCCGGCCCTCGATGATCTCGACGCAGCCGAGGCCCTGGCGGACACTGTGCCCAAGCGAAGGCAGACGGCGCGGATCGATGACGTCGCGTGGCTGGCCGGCGTCTCGACCGCGACCGTCGACCGCGTGCTCAACCAGCGTCCGGGCGTGCGCAGCATCACGGTACAGCGCGTGCTGAAGGCAGCCGGCGAGCTCGGCTATGTGATGGAGGGCGCGCTGCCGGCGAGTGCGCTGAAGCCGCTGCGTCTCGCCTTCCTGCTGCCGGCCGGCACGAACCGCTTCCTGGGTCTGCTCGGGCGGCTGATCGGCGGCTCCCAGGACCAGCTCGCCTCCTTCAACATGCGGGCGCGGGTCGATTTCATCGAGAGTTTCAAGCCGGACCTGCTCGCACAGCATCTCCGGCGCGTCGGCCGCGACGTCGACGGCATCGCCTTCATGGCGCTGGAGCATCCGACGGTGCGCGAGGCGGTCGATATGCTGGCCGATCGCGGCATCCCGGCCGTGACCTTGATCTCGGATGTCGCCAATACGCGGCGGGCGGCCTATGTCGGGCTCGATAATCGCTCGGTGGGGCGAACCGCGGCGCAGTTGATCGCGCGTTTCATCGGCCCGCGCCCGGCGAAGGTCGCGATGATCGCCGGCAGCCTGAGCTACCGCGCCCATGAAGAGCGCGAGATGGGCTTCCTGCATCTGTTCCAGGAGCTCTATCCAGCCATCGAGGTCGTCGGCCTGCGCGAAGGCCATGACGAGGAGGCCAGGAACTATCGCCAGACCAAGACGCTGCTCGCCCAGCATCCCGACCTCGCCGGGATCTACAATATCGGCGGCGGGCCCGAAGGCATCGCGCGGGCCTTGAAGGAGGTCGGCCGGCAAAGCGAGGTCGTCTTCGTCGGCCACGGGCTTACGCCCGAGACGCGCGGCCTCCTGATCGACGGAGCGATGGACGCGGTCATCACCCAGAACCCGCAGGCGACGCTGATGGACTGCATCGCGATCTTCGCCAATCTCAGGGCAGGGCGGCCCGCGATGCAGGGCATCGAGCGGCCCCGTACCGAGATCGTTTTGCGGGAAAACCTGCCATAGACAGTCTGTTCGTCAGGTCGCCTTGGACGGCGGCCTATTCGTCCATCGCAAGCCGCATGACGACGTCGAGCAGGACCTGAATGCCCGCAACGAGATCCGCCTCGGCCGTGAACTCCGCGGGATTATGGCTGATCCCGCCGACGCTTGGCACGAAGATCATCGCGGAAGGCGCGATCCGCGCCATCATCTGCGCATCATGGCCGGCGCCAGACACCATACGCCTGCAGCTGAGCCCACGCGCCCTCGCGGCCGCCTCGATCGCGACGACGATGCCCTCGTCGAAGACGACGGGCTCGAAGCGGGCAAGCCGCTCGACGGATACGCTCACCTCCTCGCCCGCCGCGACCTCGTCGAGAAACGCCGCCAGCGCCGCCTCCTCATCGCGCAGGCGCTGCGGATCGGGGTCGCGCAGATCGACCGTGAAGGTCGCGCGCGATGGTATGACGTTGATCGCATTGGGCTCGAAAGCCATGGTCCCGACTGTCGCGACGGTCGGTGTATTGGCGGTGCGAGCCCGGTCGCGCAGGAAGGTGACGACGCGTGCCGCGGCGACGCCGGCATCGCGGCGCATCGCCATCGGCGTCGTCCCGGCATGGTTGGCCACGCCGTCGATGGCGATGCGCTGCCAGGAGATCCCCTGCAGGCTGGCGACCGCGCCGATCGTGAAACCCTCGCGTTCCAGCACCGGCCCTTGCTCGATATGCAGCTCGATATAGGCATGGGGTTTCAGGAACCCGGGCTCGAGTCGTCCAGAATAGCCGATGCGAGCGAGTTCGGCACCGAGTACGCTGCCGTCGGTTCCGGTGACGGCGAGCGCCGTCTCGATGTCGAGGCCGCCGGCATGGACCAGCGAGCCGAGCATGTCGGGCGCATAGCGCACGCCCTCCTCGTTGGTGAAGGCCGCGACTGCCAGCGGCCGTGCCGGCGCGAGGCCCGCCTGCTTCATCGCGGCGATCACTTCGAGGCCGGCCAGCACGCCGTAGCAGCCGTCATAGATGCCGGCGTCGATCACGGTGTCGATATGCGATCCGATCAGCACCGGCGCGCGCGCTGCATTGCCAAGCGTGGACCAGACTCCGAAGATGTTGCCGATCCGGTCGATCGCGACATCAAGGCCGGTCTCCCCCAGCCAGGCGACGATCTGGTCGCGCCCGGCCTTGTCCGCGTCCGAAGCTGCCAGCCGGATGAGACGGTCGCTGTCGCGCCCGATCCCGCCTAGTTCCCGGATGCGCGAGAGCAGACGATCGGTATCGAGCAGTGGCGCGGTCACGCGGCGCTTCCAGCCGCCAGCACCGCCTCGGGCGTCAGTCCGACAAGCTCGTGGTACCGGCCCGGATCGGTGGCGCCCTCGGTGTTGACGACCCAGATGCGCGACTGTCCGTCGAGCTTGAGAGCGGCTCGGATGGCAGGGTCGGCCGTCGCGCGGACCGCTCCGGCGAGACCGGCGCCGCCGCTCTCGCCCGCGACGATGGCGGGGTCGCCGGCCTGTGGCCGGGCAAGCCGGTTCATCGCCGCGACCGCGTCCTCGTCCTCGACCGTCATGAACGCATCCGCCACGCGCGAGAGCACCCGCCAGGCCAGCGGGGAGGGCTCGTAGCATTCCAGCATCGCCATCACGGTCGCCTCGCCATGGGCGACCTTGACCGGATGACCGGCCTTGGCCGTCTCGAAGATACAGGCCGCGCGGGACGGATCGACCACGATGAAAACGGGCCGCTGCTCGCCGAGTACAAGCGAGAGATGCGCGGCGACGGCCGCCGCGACGCCGCCGACGCCGGCCTGGACGAAGACATGGGTCGGCGGTGCCGGCAGCTGGCGCAGGCTCTCGCGCACTAGCGCCGTATAGCCCTGCATCACCAGGCCCGGAATGCGCTCATATCCCGGCCATGACGTGTCGGAGACGACCGCCCATCCATTCTCATCGGCCATGCGGGCCGCCTCGACGACCGAGTCGTCATAGGTGCCGCCGACGCGGATCATCCGGGCGCCGAAGCGCGCGATCGCCGCGATTCGCTCCTCGCTGACGCCGCCATGCACGACGATCGCAGCCTGCGCACCGACGAGTTGCGCGCCCTGCGCCACCGAGCGGCCGTGATTGCCGTCCGTCGCGCAGGCGAAGGTCATCTCCGATGCGATGGCGCGAACCTCAGGCGCGGCTATCTCGGAGACCGCGACGCCGCGTCCCAGCCGTTCTTCGGCAGCCTCCAGCACCAGACGGACAACGGCATAGGCGCCGCCGAGCGCCTTGAAACTGCCGAGACCGAGCCGGAAGCCCTCGTCCTTGACATGCAGCGCGCCGATTCCAAGCTCGGACGCGAGCCCCGGCAAGGCGTGCAGCGGCGTCGCAACGTGGCCGTCGCGTTGCACGAGATGGCTCTCGACGGCGTCGGCCCCTTCCGGGCCGAGCATTTCCGCATCGAACGGGTGCAGGGCGGAGCTGTATTCGGAATGCCGGTTGAGCAGGAACATCGCAGCCTCGTTTCGATCGCTTGCCGACCGATACCGCATCTTCTGCGAGATGAAAGCCTGCTCGCGGTCGCCCTCAGGCCTTCAGATGAAGTGTGACCAGGACGACGATTTCCGCGCCTGTCGGCAGCGATGCCGCCACGCGAAGGAAATTGCCGAAATGGGCGACGCGCTGGAAGACCACCGCATCCTTGGCCCCCGGCAGGGCGAACTCCGATCCTTCCGGCGCCCAATGCATGCCGTCGGCCGAGATTTCGATGCGCGCTTTCGGCAACGCCCCTTTCGGCTCCTTCAGCGCTCGAACGAAGACGACCGCCTCCTTGGCCCAGCCGGCTTCATACGGCTCCGTTGCGGATTCCCCGGTCCAGATCTCGTTGCGGGCGACGACGGCTGTGAGGTTTTCGGGCAGCATCAGAAGTCTCCCGACAGGCAGACGGAATCGAGATAGGCGAAGGCGCGCTTGTCCGTATCGGTCTCGGCGAAGAAGCCGATATTGAGCATGCACCAGAGGTTCTTCATCGCTGGGATGCGGATCGGCTCGTAGCCGCTCATGTCGAAGGCCCGGTCGTTCACCTGCAGCCCTGTGGCCTGCATCGTTTCCAGGTCGAAGTCGAAGCGCAGATAGTGCCAGTTCACCTTGGTCGGGATCTCGTTGTAGCAGAGCCGCTGCTCGCCGCCGGGCAGGTCCTCCCAGTCGGTCGGCGCGAGGTGGTAATGCGTGATCGTCTTGCCGGCGGCGCCGATCGGCTGGATCGGCGTGGTCTTGCGCTTGAACTGCCATTTCTGCAGATGCACGCCGTTCTCGGCGTTGAGGAAGCGCAGATGAGGCATCACGCGGTTGCCGCCGGCCCCATGCCGGTCGCCGACCTGGAGATCGTACAGGAAGCCGAAGGAGCGGATGTCGGTTTCCGACAAAGCGAGGTCGGTCGCTTCCGGCTTGAAGGTGAAATAGGTCTCGATCCGGATCGGCCCGGCCTTGCGGAAGGTCAGCCGCTTGATCGCAACGTTCTGCGCGCCTTTTTTGGGCCGTGTCGCGATCTTCAGCGCATAAGAGCCGTCGAAGCCGCCATGCGAGCCGAAATCCCAGTTCGGCAGGGTCGAGAGCATGGCGTGGCTGTGCTGGGCATAGCCCGGCAGCATGGCGTCGAGCGTGTCCTCGTAATTGCCGACGAGCTGGGTCCAGCCGCACATGCCACGGTCAAAATCGTCGAGGCAGATGATCCGCGGCAGCGGGTCGAAGCGGCTCAAAGCCGGATCGGATTCGCGGATGGCGCGGCGCATGTCGTCGAGCTGGGTCATGGGCTTATCCCTTCACTGCGCCGGCGGTCAGGCCCGCCACGAGGTGCTTCTGCATGAGGATGACGAAGGCGAGAACCGGCAGCAGCTGGATGGTCGAGGCGGCGAAGAGCACGCCCCATTCGACGCCCTCGACCGCGCCGATCATCTCCGAGATCACCAGAGGCGCGGTCTTGGCCTTGGTCGTCGTGAAGATGAAGGCGAACAGGAACTCGTTCCAGGCGTAGACGATGACGAAGACCGCGACCGCCAGCATGCCCTGCGCCGCCAGCGGGAAGATCACGCGCCGGATGATCTGGAACTGCGAGGCACCGTCGATCATCGCGGCTTCGTCCAGCTCTCGCGGAATCTGGTCGATGAAGGTGCGCATCACGATGGTCCCGAGCGAGACGAAGAAGGTCGCGTAGAGCACGATCAGGATGAGATGCGTGTCGTTGAGGCCGAGCCGGTTCACGACCGGGAACAGCGGCAGGGTGATCACGATCGGCGGAATCAGCCGGATGAAGATCAGGAAGAAGGCGCTGGCCTGCAGGCCCTTCGAGGCGTGGCGCGAATAGGCGAAACCGGCGAGCAGCGAGACGGCGACCGCCAGCACGGTCGCGCCCAGCGTCACCAGGAAGCTGTTCCAGAGCCCGAAGAAGAAATCGCCCCAGCGGCTCCAGAGCATCTCGTAATTTGCCAGCGTCGGCATGAAGCTGAAGCGCGAGGTCAGGGAGAAGATGTCGCGGTCGGACTTGAACGACGACATCACGATCAGCGCGATCGGCAGCAGCGACCAGGCGACGATCGCGATCACGCCGGCGAGCTTCAGGAGGAGGCGTGGGAGCGAGAGCTTACGCATTCTTGCGGAACATCTCTTTGTAGATGCTGCGGAGATAGACCAGCGCGAGCAGCAGCGAGGCCAGCACCAGGAGCCAGCCGGTGGCCGCAGCCGAGCCGAAGGCGTTGTAGCGAAACGCTTCGAGATAGAGGTAGACGGCCATCACCTCCGTGGTGCGGGCCGGGCCGCCGCCTGTCATCAGCCAGACCTCGGAGAACAGCCGGAAAGCGAAGATGTAGCGAAACAGCGCTGCGATCAGCAAAGCCGGCATCAGCAGCGGCAGGGTGATGCGGCGGAACGCCGCCCAGCCGGTCGCACCGTCGATGGCGGCGGCCTCGTAGAGCTCGTCGGAAATCGAGAGCCGGGCGGCGTAGATGATGATGAAGCTGAAGGGCAGATGCAGCCAGATCGAGAGCAGGCTGACCATGGCGAGGCCGTGATTGGGGTTCACCGCCCATTCGATCGGCGGCAGCCCGAAAAAGCCGAGCATCTGGCTCATCATCCCGACTTCGGGCTCGAACAGATAGCGCCACATCACCACCGCCGAGACTTCGCTGACCGCATAGGGGGCGAGCACGATGGCGAGCAGGATCGGCCGGAACGGCACGCCCGACGCGAAGAACAGCGCCATGCCGAGGCCGATCAGCAATTCGACATGCACGACGATCGCGACGACGATCACGGTGTTGACCAGCGCCCGCCAGAAATAGGGATCGCCCAGCACCTTCGCGTAATTCGCTAATCCGACGAATGTCGCCGCCTGGCCGAAGGAGGACTGGTTCAGGCTGAGCCAGAACACGTAGATCGCCGGCAGGAAGATGACGCAGCCGACCATGAGCTGAACAGGGCCGACGAGCGCGATGGCTGACAGTGGCGTGCGGGCGGTCATGGGTTGCCAACCCTTGCGATCAAACGCGCCGTCATCCCGGGCAAGCGAAGCGCAGACCCGGGATCCATCCTAGAACGCCGACGAGCCTTATGATGGATCCCGGATCGGCGCGGCTGCGCCGCTTGTCCGGGATGACGGCGGAGGTTGGAACAGCTGGTGGTGCTGGAATCCATAGCCCGCCTCACGCGATCCGGAAGCGCTTGAGCGCGTCGCGATCGATCGCGATCCCCAGCCCCGGACCCTGCGGCACGGCGAGCCTGCCATCCACCAGCTGAAAGCCCTCGCCCACTACCGGCTGCGTGAAGGCGTCGCGCAGCGGGTTCGCATAGACCATGCACTCGAAGGTGCGGAAGGTCTCGGCTGCCGCCGCGAGCTGCAGGCTGGCGGCGACGCAGATCGCGCCCGACCAGCCGACATGCGGGGCGTAAGCGGTGTTGAAGCTCGCAGCGAGTTCGGCGATGCGCCAGGTCTCGGTGATGCCGCCCGAGCGCGTCACATCGGGCTGGATCAGCCCGATCGAGCGGTCCTGCAGCATGTTCAGCGCCTCGGAGGCGACATAGTCGCTCTCGCCCGCAGCGAGCCGGATCGGCAGATGCTGCGCCAGCCGCCGATAGCCATCGCGGTCATGCGGCAGGATCGGCTCCTCGAAGAAGCCGTAGCCGAGATCGCACAATGCCTTGCCGACGACCATCGCGTCATCGACGTCATAGGCCCAATTGGCATCGACATAGAGGGCGATGTCGTCGCCGGCGAGCTTGCGGATGAACTTCGCGCGCGCCACGGCGTCCTTCAGCGGGTGGCCGAGCTTTACCTTGATCTCGCGGAAGCCGGCCTGCAGCGCAGCGGTGACCTCGGCCTCGACCGTGGTGTCGTCGAGCCAGTTGATCGAGGAGGCATAGGCTGCGACGTCGGTTCTGCCGATGCCGCCGAGCAGCTTGTGGATCGGAACGCCTGCCGCCTTGCCGGCGATGTCCCAGAGCGCGATGTCGATCGCCGAGATCGCCTCGACGAGCTGGCCGCCGGGCCGGCCTGTGAGCGCGCCGCGCATCGCCTTCCAATGCGCGCGCCGGTCGGCCGGGTCCTTGCCGAGCAGCCGCGGCGTCAGCACCTCGTCGATCAGCCGCGCATAGCCGGCCGCGCCCCGCCGCGCCAGCGCCTCGCCGACGCCGACGAGTCCGTCGCTGGTCGTCACCTCCACGACGACGATCTCGATCGCCGGAAAGTCGCCTTGCGAGGTGCGCTGCGCCTTGGCGAGCGTAACCCGCAGCGGATGGGATTCGATTCTGGCGATGCAGCGGGCGGTCATGCGGTCTCGCGGCTCTGTGTCCGATTGAGTTCAACCTAACTGATAGGTTACTCAGTTGCAAACATGAGCGGTATCTGTCAATCATCTGGCTATGGAGACCGTGCTGAACCGCGCCGACGTGCTTGCCGATATCGACGCCGACCCGTTCGGCGGCACCGATGTCGTGCCGACGCGGCTGGGCGACGCCCTGATCGCCCGCATCACCGAGGCGATCCATGACGGCAGGCTGAAGCCGGGCGATGCACTGCCTTCGGAGGCGCGCATCGCCGCCTCCTTCGGCGTCAGCAAGCCGATCGCGCGCGAGGCCATCCGCCAGCTCGCTGCGATGGGGGTGGTCAACATCCAGCAGGGCAAGGTCACCCGGGTCCAGGCGCTCGACGCCGCTCCGCTCGACCGCTTTTTTCGCTTCGCCGTGCGCGGCCGCAAGACCGGCCTGACCGAGGCCGTCGAGCTGCGCCGCATCCTCGAGCCGCCGATTGCCGCCCATAGCGCGCAGCGGCGCTCCGACGCCGATGTCGAACGGCTCGATTTCATCCTCGCAAGAATGGAGGCGGCGCTCGGTGACGTGCCACGCTGGATCGAGGCCGATCTCGACTTTCACGAGGCGGTCGCGGCCTCCTCCGGCAATCGCCTGCTCGACTTCCAGATCAGGGGCTTGAGGCCGGTGATCCGCGAGGTCATGGAAATCTTCAATTCGCGCGAGGCGCGCACGCAGGCCGACTGGCGCCGGACCTATCAACGTCATGTCCTCGTCGTGGATGCCATCCGGGCAGGCGACGCGCAGGCGGCTACCCTCGCCATGAACAAGCATTTCGAAGCGGCAGAAGCCGCCATCGCGGAACTCGCGACATCCCGGGAGGATACTCATGACCAGAAGCACAGGGCTCGACCGTAGGCAGCTTATCGGCGGCATGGCAGGCGTCAGCCTCGCCGGATTCGGTGCTCCGGCCTTCGCACAGGCCGGGCCGCTCAACGTCTTCGCGCACCGCGTCATGCAGACGGTCTCGACCGGCGCGCAGGGCGGCGACATCACGAAGGACTGGGCCCAAAAGAACGGTACCACGATCCAGTGGACCACCTTCGACACCGGCCCGTTGCAGGAGCGCCTGTTCCGCGAGGCGAGCCTGTCGGAAAGCTCGGTCGATGTCGGCTTCCTGCTCAACACGCAGGCCATTCCGCGCGCCGCCAACCTGTTCGAGCCGCTCGACGATTATCTCAGGCGCGATCCGATCGAGGATGCCGCAGACATCTTTCCGGGGCTGACGGAGGGCATGAAGGTCGGCGGCAAGCAGCTCGCCGTGCCGTTCCGCCACGCCTCGTCGGGGCTGCACTACAATGAGGAGATCCTGGCCGAAAAGGGTTTCTCCAGGCCGCCGGCCTCGATCGAGGAAATGGTCGAGATCGCCAAGGCCTGCACCTATCGCCGGGCGGACGGCACCGCCACCGTCGGCCTGTGCATGCCGGGCGTGACCTATCCCAACGTGATCGACATCGCCCGCGCCTGGGACGGCGATTTCATCACGCCCGATTTCAAATGCGTCGCCGATCAGCCGCCGATGCTGAACGCGATCAAGCTGCTGCGCGCCCTGTTCGAGGCGGGTGCCTTCCCGCGCATCTTCGCGACGCTCTCACCCGAGGACGTCAATGTCTGGATGCAGACCGGCCGCGCCGCGATGAGCCTGCAGAGCATGGGCCGCAACCGGATCTACAACGATCCGCAGAAGTCGAAATTCCCCGGCAGGATCAAGACGGTCGCGGTGCCGACCTCGAAGACGCTGGCGGGCAAATATGCCGCTGCGCCCGCAAAGGTCGAGTTCTGGGGCCTCGTCATCCCGAAGAACGCGAAGCGCAAGGATCTCGCCTGGAGCTTCATCAAGGCGATGGTCTCGAAGGAGGCGACCCTGAAGGCGGCGCTCAACGGCAACGGCCCGGTGCGCGCCTCGACCTATGCCGACGAGGCCTTCAGCAAGACCGTGCCCTATGCGGCCGAGGAACTGAAGGTGCTCAAGGTCGCGCGCGTGCCGCTGCCGGCTTTCGACGAGGCGGCGCGCGCCGGCGATCTGTTCAAGGAGGAAGCCGAAGCCGCGGTTCTCGGCATGAAGACGCCCGAGGAGGCGATGGCCTCGCTGGTCAAGCGCGTGCAGCCGCTGCTCCCCGCCTGAGAGACCGAACCGCCAGCACGCGACACAGCGTGGGCTAAACATCCGGAGGAAACCCATGTCCAAACTCATCTCGCGTCGCGCTTTCGGCCTGATGGCCGGCAGCGCAACAGCCGCGCTCGGACTGCCTGGAATCGCGCGCGCCCAAGCAAAGACCGTCACTGCGCTGGGCCACCGCGTCCACCAGACCTCGGCGACCACCGGCCCCGGCGGCGACGCCACCGAAGCCTGGCGCAAGCAGTCCGGCGCATCCGTCAACTGGGTGACGTTCGGGGACGTCAACGCGATCCACGAACGCCTGTTGCGTGAGGTCACGCTCAGCGAGACCACGATCGACGTCGCCTATCTGCTCAACGGCCGCGCCGTGCCGCGCAATCTCAAGCTGTTCGAGCCGCTCGATGCGCTGATGAAGGATGCGCCGATCGAAGCCTTCGAGGATTTCGCGCCCGGACTGGTCGCGCCGATGAGGCTCGACGGCGCGTTGCACGCGATCCCCGTGCGACACGCCACCAACGCGCTGATCTACAACGAGGCGCTGCTGGAGGAGCGCGGCGTCTCCACGCTGCCGGCGAGCTTCGAGGAGCTGGCGGAACTCGCCCGCAAGCTGACCTTCAAGCGCGACGACGGCAGCCAGGTCCATGGCCTGGCCTTCACCGCAATCTTCGCCTCGAACTTCCTGACGCTCGCGCGCTGCTTCGGCGGTGACTACATGACCACGGATGGCAAGCTCGTCGCCAACGAGCCGCCGATGATAAAGGCCCTGACGGTGCTGGCGGAGTTCTACAAGGCCGGCGTACTGCCACGGAACTTCGCGACGGTGAACAACGAGGAGATCACCACCGTGATGCAGCAGGGGCGGGCGGCCATGACCATCAACCCCTTCGCCCGGCTAGTGACCTATAACGACCCGAGCAAGGGCAAATATGGCGGGCGCTTCAAGTCGCTCCTGCCGCCGATGGCAGCCGATCTCAAGGGCAAGACGCCCTACGCGCCCACGACCGAGTTCTGGTCACTGGCAATCCCGAAGAACGCGAAGCAGAAGCCGTTGGCTTGGGAGATGATCCGCGCGCTTTCCGCCAGATCCGGGACGCTGGCGATGGCCCTGAACGGCAACGGCCCGACCCGTGTCTCGACCTATTCCGACGAGAAACTGAAGGCGGCGATGCCCTATGCGGCCGACGAGGCGGCGGCGCTCAAGGCCTCGCGCATCCATCTGCCGGCCTTCGACGAGCAGGCCCGCGCCCACGACATTTTCCTTGAGGAAACGCAGGCCGCGGTGCTCGGCATCAAGCCGCCGCAGACCGCGATGGACGATGCGGTGAAGCGCGTGAAGCCGCTGCTCGGCTGATGGCGGCAGAGCTTGCAGGACGCGTCGCGCTGGTCACCGGCGGCGCACGCGGGATCGGACTGGCGATCGCCACGGCGCTGGCGCAGGCCGGGGCCCATGCGGTCCTGCATGATCGCGACCGCGAAGCGACCGAGTCGGCGGCCGCGACGCTGCTCGCAGATGGCGCCTCGGCGTCGAGCCTGATCGCCGATCTCGTAGATTCGGCGGCGCCAGCCGCCATGCTGGCCGAACTGCAGGCGGCGCAACGCGAGCCCGATATCCTCATCCTCTGCGCCTCGGTAGAAATTCGCGAAAGCTGGGACGCGGTCAGTGACGAGGCTCTTCAGATCCAGAGCGAGGTCAACCTGTTCGCGACGGCCCGCCTCATCCGCGCTTTTCTTCCCGGGATGATCGCACGTGGGTTCGGCCGGGTCGTTGCGATCGGCTCGGTTCAGGAGACTCGCCCCAACGCCGACTGCCTGTTCTACGCCGCCACCAAGGCGGCGCAGACGAGCATGATCCTCAACCTTGCCCGGACGCTGCGTGCGCCCGACGTGACGCTCAACATCGTCCAGCCGGGCGCGATCGCCACGGATCGCAACCGGGCCGTGCTCGCAAAACCCGGCTACGGGCAGATCGTCCGCGAGCGCATTCCGCTTGGCCGGATCGGCACACCGGAGGATTGCGCCGGTGCCGTTATGCTGCTGTGCTCGGCTTCCGGAAGCTACATCAACGGCGCGGAAATCGCCGTCGACGGCGGCGCGAGATTGTAGTTTCTCCCGTCAGTCCGGCTCGATCGCGATCAGCATGTCGCCGGCGGCGACCGTCGCGCCGGCTCTTACGGCGAGGCGCTTGATCGTACCGGTGGCGGGGCTCTTCAGCTCCATGAACAGCTTCATCGATTCCAGCACGGCGACGACCTGGCCCGCCGTGACGCTGTCGCCCTCGGCGACATGCAGCGCCACGACCGTGCCCGGCATGCTGGCGCGGACGCTGTCGCCCGATTCTCCGCCGGCGCCGCGCTCGGCTGCGGCCGCCTCGACCGCGAGCATGATCCCGATGCGGCCCTCGAAGCCGCCATGCCGCAGGACGAGCCCGCCGGCGTCGCAGACGGCCGCGACCTGACTGCTGGTTTCATCGACCGTCACGGTCCATAAATCCGGTCCGTAGCCGCGAGTGGCGACGTGATGCGTGCCGCCGGGGCTGGTGACGCGCAGGACGCCGCCATGCGTCTCTATAGCAAGCGGCATCGACTGCCCCGCGACCGACAGCGAGAGATGCGTCGTCGCCGGGCGGCCTGCAGGCGCAAGCAGGCGGAAGCCCGAGAGCGAGCCCCACGGCCCCGCAGCCTGTGCCGGCTTGCGGGCGGTCAGCCAGATCGCCGCCGCGACGGCGTTGCGCATGGCCTCATCGACAGGCTGCGGCTTCCAGCCGTCGGGCCAGGTTTCGGACAGGAACAACGTCGTCGCCTCGCCAGCTGCGAACACGCGCTGGCGCAGCGCATCGATCAGGAATGGCCTGATCGTGCCGGGGCCGAGCACGACGAGGCGTTCGAGCCCTTCCCCGAGCTTGCGAAGGGCCGCGCCGCGATCGGGTCCGTGCGCGATGATCTTGGCGAGCAGCGAGTCGTAATGCGTCGAGACCTCGCTTCCCGCCGCGACGCCGCTGTCGACGCGAACGCCCTCCGGCTCGCGCCACAGGGCGATCCTCCCGGTGTCGGGCCGAAAACCCTCATCGGCGCGCTCGGCCGTCAGCCGGGCCTCGATCGCATGGCCGGTGCAGGTGATCTGCTCCTGCGCCAGTGGCAGCGGCTCGCCCGCTGCGATCCGGATCTGCCATTCAACGAGGTCGAGCCCGGTGACGGCCTCGGTGACCGGATGCTCGACCTGCAGCCGTGTGTTCATCTCCAGGAAGAACACGGCTTCAGTCGCCGCATCCACCAGGAACTCGACTGTGCCGAGATTGTCGTAGCCGATCGCGTGCGAGAGCCGCAGCGCGTAATCGTGCAGGGCCGCGCGCGTCTCGGGACGCAGGTTCGGTCCCGGCGCCTCCTCCAGAAGCTTCTGGTTGGAGCGCTGCACCGAGCAGTCGCGCTCGAACAGATGGACGACATTGCCGTGCCGGTCGCCCGCGACCTGCACCTCGACATGGCGCGGACGCGTCACGAATTTCTCGATCAGAAGACGCCCGTCGCCGAAGGCGGCCTGGGCCTCGCGGCCGGCCGCGACGATGGCGTTGTCCAACTCCGCCTCGTCCTCGACCTTGCGGATGCCCTTGCCGCCGCCGCCGGCCGAGGCCTTGACCATCACGGGCAAGCCGACGCGCAGCGCTTCGGCCCGCAGAACGTCCGGCGACTGGTCGGCGCCGTCATAGCCGGGCACGCCCGGCACGCCGGCATCGCGTGCGATCTGCTTGGAGCGGATCTTGTCGCCCATGGAGTCGATCGCGCCGGTATTGGGGCCGATGAAGACGATGCCGTTGGCTTCGCAGGCGGCGATCAGGTCGAGCCGCTCCGACAGGAAGCCGTAGCCGGGATGGATCGCCTGCGCGCCGGTCGCGAGCGCGGCTTCGATGATCCTGTCGGCACGCAGATAGCTTTCTCGCGCCGGGGCAGGGCCGATATGGACGGCGCTGTCGGCCATGCGCACATGCAGCGCGTCGCGGTCGGCCTCGGAATGCACCGCGACGGTGCGGATGCCCAGCGTCCGGCAGGTCTTGATGATGCGGCAGGCGATCTCGCCGCGATTGGCGATCAGGATGGTGGAGAACATCAGCGCACGCCTGTCATTCCGGGGCTTCGCGCAGCGAAGAACCCGGAACCCACGACCGGGCGAGCCTTTGCTGTTGCGCTTTCAGGGCACTTGCCCAGTCGTGGGTTCCGGGTTCGGCCTTTGGCCGCCCCGGAATGACAGAGGTGGTTCGCCGCCATCACCGTCACATCCTGTAGACGGGACGGGGCGAGGTATCGCGCGGCTCGCCGGCCGCCAGCGACAGGCACAGCCCCAGCACATCGCGCGTCTGGCCGGGCTCGATGATGCCGTCGTCCCAGAGCCGTGCGGTGGCGTAATAGGGGTCGCTCTGCTCCTCGAACTGCGCGCGTGTTTTCGCGTCCAGTTCGGCGATCGCGGCCTCGTCGGCCGTGCCCTTCAGCGATTGGCGGCGCAGTTCGGTGACGACGTTCGCCGCAACCTCCGGGCTCATCGTCGCGATCCGGGCATTGGGCCATGAGAACAGGAAGCGCGGCTGGAAACCGCGTCCGCACATGCCGTAATTGCCGGCGCCATACGACCCGCCGATCAGCACGGTGTATTTCGGCACCCGCGCATTCGAGACCGCGTAGACCAGCTTGGCCGAATGCTTGGCGATGCCGCCGCGCTCGGCTTCCGTGCCGACCATGAAGCCGGTGATGTTCTGCAGGAACAGCAGCGGGATCTGGCGCTGGTCGCAAAGCTCGATGAAATGCGCGCCCTTCACGGCACTTTCCGAGAACAGCACGCCGTTATTGGCGATAATGCCGACCGGATGGCCGTGGATGCGGGCGAACCCCGTCACCAGCGTCGCGCCATAATCAGGCTTAAAGGCGTTGAAGGCGCTGTCGTCGACGATGCGCGCGATCACCTCGCGAACGTCATAGGGCCGGCGCAGATCGGTCGGGACGAGATCGACGAGAGCGGCCGGATCGAGCTTCGGCGGAGCGGGCTCATGCGGCGGCTCGTTGAGAATCCCGACATCGCCGAGCGAACCGACGATCTCGCGCAGCTTCGCCAGCCCCTCCATTTCCGTCAGCACCATATGATCGGCGACGCCGGAGACCTGCGTATGCATCTCGGCCCCGCCCAGCGTCTCGCCATCGACGATCTCGTGGATCGCGGCCTTTACGATCGGCGGGCCGCCGAGATGGATCCGGCCGGTGCCCTTGACCATGATCACTTCGTCCGAAAGCGCCGGGATATAGGCCCCGCCCGCCGTCGCCCCGCCGAACACGATCGAGAGCTGCGGAATGCCCGCCGCCGACATCCGGCACTGGTTGTAGAAGGAGCCGCCGAAATGGTCGCGGTCGGGGAAGACCCTGTCCTGCTCGGGCAGGAAGGCGCCGCCGCAATCGACGAGGTAGAGGCAGGGTAGGCGGTGAGCTTGCGCGATCTCCTGCGCGCGCAGATGCTTGCGCACGGTCTCGGCGAAGAAGGAGCCGCCCTTCACCGTGGCGTCGTTGGCGATCAGCATGCAGGCGCGGCCCTGGACGATGCCGATGCCGGTGACGATGCCGGCGCCGGGTACCTCGTTGCCATAGAGCCCCCAGGCTGCGAGCGGCGAGAGTTCGAGGAACGGCGTTTGCGGGTCGAGCAACAGGTCGATGCGTTCGCGCACCATGATCTTGCCGCGCTGCTCGTGGCGGGCACGCATCTTGTCGCCGCCGCCGCTCGCCACGAGGGCGTGGCGTTCGCGCAAGGTGTCGAGCATCGCGGCGAGCGGGGGAGGGGAAACAGTCTGGGATATAGTCTCTGACATGCGGCCCACGCCTCGACGTTTCATATCAAAGGCGCGTCATTCCGGGCGAAGCGCAGCGAAGACCCGGAATCCATCATAGGGCGCGGCGGGCTCTATGATGGATTCCGGATCAGCGCCGCTGCGCGGCTTGTCCGGAATGACGGCGCGTCTTGTCTCTCTGCGAGCGAACTGAAAGCGGCTTGATCTCCCCGTTCCGTTCACCTACCGTCCGTTAGGTAGGCGGAATGAACCGCGCAGGTCAAGCACGGGAGTGCATCATGTCGGCAGTCGAGAAGCTGAACGCGGGCGAAGCTCCGCGCCGCTCGCCTTACTTCACCGAAGAACACGAGGCGCTGCGCGACCAGGTCCGCCGCTTCGTCGAGACCGAGATCAAGCCCCATGCCGACGCGTGGGAGGAGCAGGGCTTCGTGCCGCGCGAGGTCCTGAAGCGCATGGGCGCGCTCGGCTTCTTCGGCATCCGCTATCCGGCCGAATATGGCGGGTCCGAGATGGACACGATGGCCACCGTCGTGCTCGCCGAGGAATTCGGCCGCTCGACCTATTCGGGCGTCGCCATCACGGCGCTCGTCCACACCGACATGGCCTCGGTTCACATCGCCAATGCCGGCAGCCAGGCCCAGCGCGATGCGCATATGCCCGGCATCATCGCCGGCGAGAAGATCGTCGCGGTCGCGGTCACCGAGCCTGATGCCGGCTCGGACGTGAAGGGCATCCGCACCACGGCGCGGCGCGAGGGCGACAGCTATGTGCTCAACGGCGCAAAAATGTTCATCACCAATGGCGTTCATGCCGATCTCTACTGCGTCGCCGCCAAGACCGACCTCTCGGCCAAGCCGTCGCAATCGGTCTCGATCTTTCTCGTTGAGAAGGGCACGCCGGGCTTCCGCGTCTCGCGCGCGCTCGACAAGCATGGCTGGCGCTCGTCGGACACCGCCGAGCTGGTCTTCGAGGATTGCCGCATCCCGGCGGAAAACATCCTCGGCCAGGAGGGGCGCGGCTTCTACGCGATCATGAGCAACTTCCAGAACGAGCGCACCGTGATCGGCGCTATGGCGATCGGCGAGGCCCAGGCCGCGATCGATCTCACCCTCGATTATGTCCGCACGCGAAAGGCCTTCGGCGCGCCGCTCTGGGACAAGCAGGCGATCCGCCAGAAGCTCGCCATGCTGGCCGCCAGGGTCGAGGCCGGGCGCCAGCTCGTCTATCACGCGGCCTGGCTCGACGCGCAGGGCTTCGACGCCACCAAGGAAGTATCCATGGTCAAGGCGCTCTGCGGAGAGCTCGTCAACGAGGTGATGTATGCTTGCCTGCAGTTCCATGGCGGCATGGGTTTCATGCGCGAAAGCACGATCGAGCGCATGACCCGCGACGCCCGCGTCCAGTCGATCGGCGGCGGCGCGACGGAAGTCATGCTGGAAGAGGTCGCAAAGCGGCTGTGAGCATTCCTCGTCATTCCGGGGCACTGCGCAGCAGCGAGCCCGGAACCCATAAACACTGGCTCCTTAGAAAAATGCACGACGTTGTCCGCGCCACTTCTGTCGGGACCCGTGCTTATGGGTTCCGGGCTCGCGCCTTCGGCGCGCCCCGGAATGACGAAGGTGCTGCATGAGCGTGGCGGTCGAGAAATCTCCGCGCGAGAAGACAGAAAGCCCCTCCCGTCGGCTCATCCTCGACACCGCCGCGCGGCTGCTGCGCTCGGGTGGCTATCACCAGACGACCTTGCGCGAGGTGGCCGAAGCGGTCGGCATCGCCAAGGCGAGCCTCTACTACCATTTCGCTTCGAAGGAGGAGATCGTCGAAGCTGTCGCCAATGACGGCGTCCGCTTCGTCCATGAGGCGGTCTCACTCGCCTTGGCGGAGACCGTCGAGGCCTCGCCTCGCTCCCGCCTGGAAGCGGCGATCTGCGCCCATCTCACCGCGCTGCACGGGCATGGCGATTACACCTCGGCCAGCATCAAGGCGTTCCCCTTCGGCCCCGTCGCCGCGCCCGAGAGCGTCCGCCAGGTCCGCCGCGCCTATGAAGACGTATGGCGCGACCTCATCGCCGAGCTTCAGGCTTCGGGCGCGATTCCACCCGAGCGTGCGCCGGAGACGTTGCGCTATTTCCTGCTCGGCGCGCTCAACGGATCGACCGACTGGTACCGGCCCGGCCGCTTCGACATCGCCGGCCTCGCTGGCGAATTCGCGGTCCTGATCGCGCCGCGTAACGATGCCGTGAGACCATAGCCGAACCGCCGTCGACCGTGCTGTGATGCGGTACAGATCTCGCAGCTGCGTCGCCTTGTCTTGGCGCAGCAGCCTACGGAGCCCGCATGGAATCCATCTACTGGTCGATCACCTGGGCCTGCCACCGCAAATGCGTGCATTGCTACGAGGACAAATTCCGGCCCTATATCCGCAACGCGCTCGGTGACGTGGTCGGCCAGACGCTGCAGAACTGGCCGCGCGTTGTCGAGAACCTGCCCGAGCGCATGAGCTATCTCGACCTCGAGCAGCCTGTCCCGGGCGGTGGCTGGCAGGAGCGGCGCGGCCGGATCATCCTGTCGGGCGGCGAGGTGCTGATCGACCCGATCCGAGAGCCGGCGCTCTATCCTCTGCTCGACGCGCTGCGGGCGCGCTATGCCGACAGGGGCGGCGTCAATGTCGTGGTCCAGACGACCGGCGACCTGCTGACCGAAAAGATCATCAACGAACTCGTCGCGCGCGGCGTCTGGATGATCTCTGTTGCTGGCATGGACGATTTCCATGTCGGCCTCGAAGGCGCCAAGCGAGACCCGCTGCAGGCCCGCCTCGTCGACTGGTTCGAGGCCGTCGGTATGCAGCGCTCCGGCCTGCAGCATCAGACGCGGCGCTGGCACGAGGAGGATGGACCGCTCTTCTCTTTTTTCGGGGCCACGCCCGATGCCTGGATCGGAAAACTCTGGCCGCGCGGGCGGGCCTGGAAAAACGGCCTCTCGACTGCGACCATGTCCGACAACTTCTGCAACCGCTGGTCGGGAGGCCTTGGCTTCCTGAACCATCGCTATTCTGGCTCCGAGGTCGCGATCGATGCGGCGGGCGACATCTATCCCTGCTGCATGAAAACGAAGCTCCCGATCGGCAATCTGACCGAGGAGCCTCTCGAGGGCATCCTCGATTCGCTCGTCGGCAATCCGGTCTACGAAGCGATCAATTCCGGCCATCCCGAGCGTATGGGTCTGCATAACGGCTGGAGCCTCGACACCTACCTCGCCAAGTCGCAGACGGTGCAGCCGAAAGGTGGCGAATACCGCAATCTCTGCATCGGCTGCGACAGGTTCCACGAGGAGGTGCTTGGGCCCGTCATCGCCCGCATCCGCGAGGAGCGCTTGGTCGGCGGGCGCAGGATGGCAGCAGAATGATGCCGTTGTTCGTCACCATAAAATCAGCCGTCATCCCGGACAAGCGGCGAAGCCGCGCCGATCCGGGATCCATCCTAAGGCTCGACGGCACTCTATGATGGATCCCGGATCTCCGCTGCGCTGCGTCCGGGATGACGGTGTTCGTCGAGCAGATTTGTTGCAAGGGGCCTGCCCATGATCACCCGTCGCGACACGCTTCGCCTCGCCGCCGGCGCTGGGGTCCTGCACCTCGCCGCCTCAGCTCAAGCCCAGACCAAATCAGTCGCCGCAGCGGACTGGCCGACGATCCTCGACAAGGCGCGCGGCCAGACCGTCTATTTCAACGCCTGGGCCGGTGACGAGCGCACCAACAGCTTCATCGCCTGGGCCGGCGAGGAGGTGAAGAAGGCCTTTGGGATCACGATCGAGCATGTCCGCCTGCGCGACACCTCGGAGGCCGTCACCCGCGTCGTCGCCGAGAAGCAGGCCGGGCGCGACAGCGGCGGCAGCGTCGACCTGATCTGGATCAACGGCCCCAACTTCCTGGCGATGAAGAACCAGAAGCTGCTCTACGGCCCCTATACCGAGGCGCTGCCGAACTGGGCCTATGTCGATACCACGAAGAAGCGCTCCAACATCGTCGATTTCACGGTCCCGGTCGATGGGCTGGCGACGCCCTGGCGCATGGCGCAGGTGGTCTATGTCTACGACAACGCCCGCAGCAGCCGCGCCAGCCTGCCCTATTCGACGCAGGACATGGTCGCCTGGGCCAAGACCAACCCCGGCCGACTGACCCATCCCAATATCCGCAACTTCCTCGGCTCGACTTTCCTGAAGCAGGCGCTCTACGAGTTGGCGCCCAATCCGGAAATCCTCGACGGCATTGCCGACGATAACGTCTTCGCCGCCATGACCGCGCCGCTCTGGGCCTGGTACGACGAAATTCGCCCAAGCCTCTGGCGGCAGGGCCGCGAGTTCCCCGAGACCGGCCCGGCCCAGCGCCAGCTCTTCGTCGATGGCGAGATCGACTTCTATATCTCCTTCAGCCCGGCGGACGCGGCGACCGGCATCGCCAACAAACAGTTGCCCACCAGCGCCCGCGTCTTCGTTCTCAAGCGCGGCACCATCGGCAACACCTCCTTCGTCGCGATTCCCTACAACGCCGCCCATGCCGAGGCGGCGATGGTGGTCTCCAACTTCCTGCTCGAACCGGCGACTCAAGGACGCGCGCAGAACCCGCGCAACATGGGCAACTTCACCGTGCTTGATCTCGACAAGGTGCCGCAGGACAAGCGCTCTCTGTTCGCGCGCCCCGACGGCGTTCCCGCCCTGCCGACCAATGCGGAGCTCGGCACCGTCCTGCCCGAGCCGCACCCCTCCTGGATGACCCGCATCACGGCCGAGTGGGAGAAGCGCTATGTGCGGTGAGGGCGCTCGCCGCATCCCGTCCTCAGCCCTCATCCTGAGGAGCCGCAAAGCGGCGTCTCGAAGGATGCTCCAGCGCCCACTGAAGCATCCTTCGAGACGCGGACTGCGTCCGCTCCTCAGGATGAGGGCTGTGGGATTTTGATCAAGTGGCGGCTGCTTCGGTTTCCCTTGTCAGCATTGTCATCCCCACGCTGAACGCCGCAGCCTTGCTGCCGCCCGCGCTCGCGCAGTTCGACGCAGCCCGGACGGAAGGACTCATTGCCGAGATCATCGTCAGCGACGGCGGCTCGCGCGACGACACGGTTGCACTCGCGCAAGCGGCCGGCGCGGCAGTCCTCCCCGGCCCGGCAGGACGGGGCGAACAGCTTGCACGCGGGGCGAGCGCCGCCCGCGCCGACTGGCTGCTGTTCCTCCACGCCGACACGACGTTCGACGCGGGCTGGCTTCAGGCCGTCTCCACCTTCATCACGCGCGAGGGCGAGGACCGCGCCGCAGCCTTCGCCTTCGCGCTCGATGACGACGCGCCTGCCGCGCGCCGGCTCGAACGCATCGTCGCCTGGCGCAGTCGCATTCTGGCGCTGCCCTATGGCGATCAGGGCCTGCTGATCTCGCGAAAACTCTACGACGAAATCGGCGGCTTCCGGCCGCTGCCGCTGATGGAAGATGTCGACCTCGTCCGCCGGATCGGCCGCCGCCGCCTGCACATTCTTGACGTTCGGGCCGTGACCAGCGCCGCCCGCTATCGCCGCGACGGCTACCGCCGCCGCTCCCTGCGCAATCTTGTCTGCCTGTCGCTCTGGTTCGCCGGCGTGCCGCCGCGCCTGATCGCAAAACTCTACGGCTGAGCGATGCAGACCCGCACGCTCGTGATCATGGTCAAGGCTCCGATCGTCGGACGCGCCAAGACGCGGCTCGCCCGGCAGATCGGCGCCATCGAGGCGCTGCGGTTCTACCGGACCGCAATGGCGGCTCTGTTGCGCCGCCTCGGTGGTGATCCGCGCTGGCGTACGATCCTGGCCGTCGATCCGCCTCGCGCGACCAGAGCCTGCTTCTGGCCGCCCACGCTCGCCCGTCGCCCGCAGGCGCGCGGCGATCTCGGGGTCCGCATGTTGGAGCAGTTCGTTGCGGCCCCCCACGGGCCTGTCGTGCTGGTCGGTTCGGACATTCCGGGTATTACGGCGGCCCATATAGCGGCCGCCTTCGACGCGCTGCGCAGCCACGATGCCGTCTTCGGCCCGGCGGAAGATGGCGGCTACTGGCTGGTCGGCCTCAGGGCCGGTTTCCGGCCGGCCGGCGTTTTCGAGCGTGTTCGCTGGTCGAGCCCGCACGCCCTTGCAGACACGCGCGCCAATCTCGCCAGCCGCAGCGTCGCGCTCGCGGCAACCCTGTTCGATGTCGACGACGCCAACGACTGGCGCCGCTGGAAGCGCCTGCCGGTCCATGGCAGGACGCGCTGATGCTGCGCCTCGTGCCACCCTTGACGTTGTTCCTGTTCCTCTGCCCCGTCCTCGTCGGGCTCGCGGGCACGATCGCGCCGGCCTTCGGCTATCTCCCTGCCATCGGCGCGGTCGAGCTCTCGCTCGATCCCTTCCGCACCCTCTTCGCCTGGCCGGGCTTCGCCTCGGCGCTAAAACTGACGCTGGGCGTCGGCGCCTTGGCGAGCCTGCTGTCACTGCTCGGGGCGGTGTCGCTCGTCGCCATGCTCTCGGGAACGCGCTGGTTCGCCCGCATCCAGACCGCATTGACGCCGCTTCTCGCCTCGCCGCACGCCTCCGTCGCGCTCGGCCTCGCCTTCGTCCTGGCGCCCTCGGGCTGGATCGTCCGCGTGATCTCGCCCGAACTCACCGGCTGGACCCGCCCGCCGGGCGATCTCGTCACCATTCGCGATCCCCATGGGCTGGCGCTGGTCGCAGGTCTGCTCGTCAAGGAGATACCCTATCTCGCGATCACGCTGACGGCCGCGCTCGGCCAGGTTCCGGCCCTCCGACTCGTCGCCTGCGCCCGCGCCATGGGCTATGCTCCCACGACGGCCTGGCTGAAGCTCGTCCTGCCCCAGCTCTGGCCGCAGATCCGCCTGCCCTTCTATGCCGTCATCGCCTATTCGCTGTCGGTGGTCGATCAGGCGCTGGTACTTGGGCCGGGCACCCCGCCGCCGCTTGCCGTGCTCGCGACGCGCTGGTTCTCAGACTACGACCTCGCGCAATATCTGCCCGCCGCCGCGACGGGTGTCCTCCAGCTCGGCATCGTCATCGCCGGACTGGTCCTGTCGCTGTTAGTCGAGCATCTGATCGCGCGCGCCGGCCGCCGCTGGATTACGCGAGGCGGGCGCTCTGGCCTCGCCGATTTCGTCCTACCGATGCTCGCCGGCCTCGCCACGCTCATCCTCAGCCTCGGCCTGCTCGCGCTGCTGGGGCTCGCTCTCTGGTCGATCGCGGGCAGCTGGCCATTCGCATCCTCCCTGCCGCGTGTCTGGAGCTTCGATGCCTGGATGGGGATGTCCGGACGTCTTGCCACGGGGCTCGCGACCACGCTGACCATCGCCTGCGCCGCGACGCTGGTCGCGCTGGCCCTGTGTCTCGGCTGCCTCGAACATGAATCGCGAAAAGCCCGCAGGCCCGGCAATGGTGTGCTCTGGCTGCTCTATCTGCCGCTGCTCGTGCCGCAGATCGCCTTCCTGTTCGGCCTGCAGGTCGCGCTCGTGCGCCTGCGGCTCGACGGCACGCTGCTGGCCGTCGTTTGGGCGCACCTCGTCTTCGTGCTGCCTTACGTCTTCCTGAGCCTTGCCGATCCCTGGCGCGCGCTCGATCCGCGCTTGGCGCGCAGCGCAACGAGCCTTGGAGCGTCGCCCGGGCGCGTCCTGCTGGCGATCAAGCTGCCGATGCTGCTGCGGCCGATCCTGATCGCGGCTGCGGTCGGAATCGCCGTCAGCATCGGGCAGTATCTGGCGACGATCTTCGCGGGCGCCGGCCGCATATCGACCATCACGACCGATGCCCTGACGCTGTCGAGCGGGGCTGACCGCGCCACCATCGGAGTCCTCGGCTTCATGCAATCGGTCGTGCCGCTGGCCTGCTACGGCATCGCGCTGACGCTCCCGCGCCTCGTCTTCCGCAACCGCAGAGGTTTGTTGTGAGCGATCAAACCCCGAATGGCGCGCTCGAACTGCGCAACGTCGCAATCGGCCTCGGTCGCGAGCCGCTGATCGGGCGGTTGGCCCTGACCGTCGCGCCCGGTTCGGTCGCGACCGTCATGGGTCCCAGTGGGTCCGGCAAGTCGAGCCTGCTCGCTTATATCGCCGGTTTCCTCGACACCCGGGTCTTCCGCGCAGAAGGCGCCGTGCTGCTCGACGGCGTCGACGTGGCGGCGCTGAGGCCGGAGAGGCGCCGCATCGGCCTGCTCTTCCAGGATGATCTGCTGTTCCCGCACCTCTCGGTCGCGGGGAATCTGCTGTTCGGCGTGCCGGCGCAGATCAGGGACAAGGCCGAACGGCATCGGTTCGTCGAGCAGGCGCTGGCGGATGCCGACCTGTCGGGCTTCGGCGAACGCGATCCCGCCACCCTCTCGGGCGGGCAGCGCGCCCGCATCGCTTTGATGCGTGTCCTGCTTTCGCAGCCGCGTGCGCTCCTGCTCGACGAGCCGTTCTCGAAGCTCGACAGCGAACTCAGGGCCGCTTTTCGCGAGATGATCTTTGCGCAGGCGCGGCGTCGCGCGCTGCCTGTCCTCATGGTCACGCACGATCCGCAGGATGCGCAGGCCGCGGGCGGGGATGTGCTCCGGCTTGCATGATCGGAGCCTGGTCTGTTTCAGGCGCAGGCCCTGGCCGCGCGGCCGGGGCTGACCGCGCCGCGTGGCGTTGCTAGCATCGGCCGCCGAACCATTCACGTCACGTCGTCGAGGATCTGACCCGCATGCGCGCCTTCTACCATCCCGAACAGGCTCTCCACGATCCCCAGCAATATATGCGCTTCGGCCGCATCGTCGCGCCCAAGGACCTGCCGGAACGAACGGCGCAACTGCTCGGCGCGTTGGACAAGCACGGGATCGTGCCAGAGCTGCCGGCCGCGCACGGCGTCGATCCGATCCTGGCGATCCACGACGCCGGCTTCGTGCGTTTCCTCGAGACCATCTGGCAGCGTTGGCAGGAACTGCCCGAGCGTGGGCCGGAAGCCTGGCCCAACACCTTTCCCTATTGGAGCGGCCGGACCGACGAGGCGGTGCGCCCGCCCTGCCGCCCGACCGGCATCATGGGCCAGCTCGGCTGGTATCTCGGCGATCTCTCGGTGCCGGTCGGCGAGCATTGCTGGCTTTCGACCCTGCGCTCGGCCGAGACCGCCGTCTCCGCGGCAGACGCCGTGCTGGCCGGCGATCGCGCCGTCTACGCGCTGTGCCGCCCCTCCGGCCATCACGCCCGCGCCGACCGTGCGACGGGCTTCTGCTACGTCAACAACACGGCCGTCGCGGCGCAGCGCCTCCGCTCGACATTCGCCAAGGTCGCGATCCTGGATGTCGACGCCCACCACGGCGATGGCACGCAGCAGATCTTCTACCGCCGCGACGACGTGCTGACGGTCTCGATCCATGCCGACCCCACGAACTATTACCCCTTCTTCACCGGCTATGACGACGAGCGCGGAAACGGGCCCGGCGAAGGCTTCAACCTGAATCTCCCACTGTCGCATGGGGCGGGCGGCGCCGAGATGGATGCCGCCGTCGATCGGGCCGGGCGGGCGATCCGTGACTTCGGCGCGCAGGCTCTTGTCGTCGCGCTCGGCTACGACGCCCACAAGGACGACCCGATCGGCGTTCTGAAGCTGGAGAGCGCCGATTTCGGCACGATCGGCGCCAAGGTCGCGGCGCTTCGCCTGCCGACGCTGGTCGTGCAGGAGGGCGGCTATGCGATCGAGGCTATCGGCAGCTGCCTCGATGCCTTCATTGCCGGGTTCGACGGCGTCTGACCTTAAGTCTGTCACCCGTTACGGCCCCGCCAGCAGCGCTCGCGCCGCACGGCCGAGCAGGGGCGCGGCGGCACCGTGGATTTCGTAGCTCTGGCTGGCGCGGACTGCCGAGAGCTGCGGGACCGCGAGCCCCTCCATAGCGCCCTCCTGCCGAAACAGCGCATCGAAATGCGCCCAGAGCGCTGCGTTGGCGACGAGCGGCCCGCTGACGACGATCCGGCTGGGGAAAAGCAGCCGGCAGACGTTGGCAAGCGCCCGCGCCAGGATGCGCGCCGCCTCCTTGACCTCGGGAACGCCCAGCAGATCGCAGGCGGGCAGCGCCTCGGCCAGCCCGTCTTCGTCCTCTCCGAGTTCAGGCCAGCGTTCCTGCAGCACCGGCAGCAGCGCCCAGAGCGCCGCCCCTGTTTCGAGGCAAGCGGTGTTGCCGCAGCCGCAGCGACGCTTGTCCAATACTGAAAAGCGCCAATGACCGATCTCGCCGAACGGTCCCCCCGCCGGCGCCAGCGGCTCGCCATCGACAGCGTGCGCCAGCCCGATACCCCAGCCCCAGTGCAGCAGCAATGTCCCCCCGGAAAAGCGCTCCGGTTCGCGTGCCACCCGCGCCCGCAGCTCGGCATCCAGGTTGCGGCAGATCTCGACCGGTCCGGCGATGGGTTCGAGCAGCGCGGCGATGTCGAGGCTGCGCATGCGAGGCCAGCGCGAGGCCATGACCCATTGCTTGTGCCGCAGGTCGATCAGCCCCGAGAGCGACACGACCGTGCCAGCATGGGCCATGCCGTGGGGAGTCGCTGCAAGCAGGTCGGCGGCCAGGCTCGCCATCGCTTGTGCCATCGCGCCGTTGTCGGCCTCGCGCGCGATCGGCACCATCCGCTCCGCGATGACCTGACCATTGAGATCGACCAGCGCGCCTGCGAGCGATTGGCTCACCACATGGATCACCGAGCCGCCGATGCGCCGCGCATTGGCGATGAGCACGCCCGCCGGCCGGCCTCGCCCGGCATTGCCGCCGACGCTCTCGATCAGGAGTCCGCGTTCAACGAGATCTGCAACGACGCGCGAGATCGTGGTCGAGCGCAGGCCCGAAAGCCGCCCTGCCTCGGCGCGTGACTGGGCGAGCCCGCCGGCGACGAGCCCGTAGACCCGGGCGCGGTCGCGCTCCTGCGGATTGGCGAGGGCGATGTCCTCGATCGTCACCAGCGCCATGATTGCCTCATTTCAAACCAATCAGTTCAAAAATAGTGATTGCGGAATCCGAGGGCTTTTCTAGACTGGTATCGCAAGTTTCCAAACCAATTCGATCAATACGGTTCAAAAATACATGCTCGATATCCGCGTCGTTCCCGATAAGAACAGCCTTGGCGCACAGGCCGCCGCGCTCGGCGCTGCGGCGATCCGCGATGCGATTGCCCGGCATGGCGAATCGACGATCATCGTTGCGACCGGCGCCAGCCAGTTCGAGGTACTTCAGCAACTCGTCGCGGCGCCTGATATCGACTGGAGCAAGGTCACAGCCTTCCATCTCGATGAATATGTCGGTTTGAGCGAGGCCCATCCGGCGAGCTTCCGACGCTATCTGCGCCTGCGCTTCATGGCGCCCCTGAGCGACGTGCCGACCTTTATCCCGGTCGATGGCGAGGGCGATCCGGAGGCCGAGACGCGGCGCCTGAATGCGCTGATCGCGGGCCGGCGTATCGATGTCTGCTTCGCGGGCATCGGCGAGAACTGCCACCTCGCCTTCAACGATCCCCCCGCCGATTTCGACACGGACGAGCCCTATATCGTCGTGACGCTCGACGAGGCCTGCCGCCAGCAGCAGTTCGGCGAGGGCTGGTTCCCGACTTTCGAGTCGGTTCCCGAGCGTGCGATCTCGATGAGCGTGCGCCAGATCATGAAGAGCGCGTTGATCGTCCTGTCAGTCTCCGACGAACGCAAGGCGAAGGCCGCGCGCGATGCGATCGAGGGGCCTGTCAGCCCGCTGCATCCGGCCTCGATCCTGCAGACGCACCCCAACACGATGCTGTTCCTCGATCCGCCGGCAGCCTCGCTGCTGCGCAAGGGCTGAGGGCGATCGATGACGATCTCGGCCGGCCTTGTCGATCTCCAGGTCAACGGCTTCGCCGGCATCGATTTCAATTCCGGCACGATCACCCCGGCCGAAATGGATCACGCGCTGGAGGCGATGCTCGCCACCGGCGTCACCACCTGCCTGCCGACGATCATCACCGCCCATCCCGACGAATTGGAAGCACGCTTCCTTGCCCTCGATGCCGCCATCTCCGGCAGCCGGCTCGGGTCCGCGATGTGTCCCGGCTATCATCTCGAAGGCCCGTTCCTGAACCCGGCGCCGGGCCATCGTGGCTGCCATCCGCCCGAGGCGATGACGGCCGCCGATCCCGCGCTCGTCGCCCGGTTGCAAGGGCTGGTGTCGCGGCCGATCCTGATGGTCACGCTTGCCCCGGAGATCGATGGCGCACTCGCCCTGACCGCGACGCTTGCCGACCAGGGAGTCATCGTCGCTCTCGGCCACAGTGCCGCCGATTTCGCCCAGGTCGCCGCCGCAACTGATGCCGGCGCGCGCCTGGTGACGCATCTCGGCAACGGCATGCCGCAGTCCATGCACAAGCTCGAAAATCCGATCTTCGCGCAACTGGCCGAGGACCGGCTGCAGGCGAGCTTCATCGCCGACGGCATCCATCTTCATCCCAAGGCGCTGCAATCGCTGTTGCGCGCCAAGGGGCTGGCCCGCTCCATCCTGGTGACGGACGCCGTCGCCGCTGCCGCGGCAAAGCCCGGCCGCTATCGCTTCGCCGGCATGGAGATCGACCGCACGCCCAGTGGCGCGGTCCGCTTGCCCGGTGCTACTTCCCTTGCAGGTTCGGCACTTTGCCTCGACCAAGCAGTCCGCAATCTCGTTGCCTGGGGATTGGCTACAGTCGAGGAGGCGCTGGCTATGGCCTCGAGGACCCCGCTCGCTTTGCTTGCTTCCGCGCTCGCCGCTTACGGCTTGGCCGAGCCCGAAAGCGAGGTCGAATGGAGCGCGGATCTCGCGGTTCGGCGCATACGCATCGGCCCGATCGAACGCCGCTACGGCCTGGACATGGCCGTCAGCTAGCCTGTCGCAAACACATAAGGGGAGAGCCGGGATGAAACGCGATACAATGGGACTGGACCGCCGCACCGTCTTGGGCGGCATCGGCGCGATCGCCGCCGGCGGGCCGGCCGCCTTCGCGGCCTCGCCGGCACTGCCGAGCGCGCCCGTCACGATCAGCGTGATCGATGTCGGCGGTGCTCTTGCGCTGATGCAGAAGGCCTTCGAGGACTACCGAACCGCCAACCCCAAGCTGGTCTCGCGCATCGCCTTCGTGAAGGCCCCGGCGCCCGAACTCGCCAGCAAGATCAAGGCGCAGCAGGAGGCCGGCCGCGCCGATCTCGATCTCGTCCTGACCGGCAGCGACGGGCTGGCCGCCGGTCTCGACCAGAAGCTCTGGCTCAAGATCCTGCCCGATTACGCCGACAAATTCCCGAACATCGAGGCGAATTACGAGCCCGCCGCGCTGAACCTGCACAAGGTCCAGGGCGACGGCTTCGGCGTCGTCGTGAACTACTATCCCTCCGGGCCGCTGCTCGAATACATGCCCGATCGGGTCAAGGCGCCGCCGACCACGGCCGAGGAACTGCTCGCCTGGGCCAAGGCCAACCCCAACCGCTTCATGTATGCCCGCCCGGCCAATTCCGGCCCCGGCCGCACCTTCATGATGGGGCTGCCCTACATCCTCGGCGACAAGGATCCCCAGGACCCGGTCGGCGGCTGGGACAAGACCTGGGCTTATCTCGCCGAACTTGGAAAATACGTCGAATATTACCCGGCGGGCACGGGCGCGACGATGAAGGAGTTCGGCGAGGGCTCGCGCGACATCATCATCTCGACCACCGGCTGGGACATCAACCCGCGCGCGCTCGGCATCGTGCCGAAGGAAGCGAAGATCCAGACCCTGAAGGGCTTCCACTGGGTCTCCGACGCCTTCTTCATGTGCGTACCCAAAGGCGTGCCGGACGACCGCCTCGCGGTGGTGCTCGACATGATGGCCTTCGTTCTGACGCCGAAGATGCAGGCCTATTCCTATGACGAGGGCTATCTCTATCCCGGCCCGGCTGTGAAGAACGTGCCGCTCTCGCTTGCGCCCGAAGCCAGCCAGAAGGTCATCGCCGAGTTTGGCCGGCCCGAATATGCCGACCTGATCGCCAACAACCCGATCGAACTGCCGCTGAAGCCCGAGAAGATGGTTGTGGCCTTCCGCAAATGGGACGAACTGGTCGGTTCGAAGCGCGCGAAGTAGGGCGCCCGATCGGCATCGAGTTGATCGGTGCCACCTTGGTCATTCCGGGGCTTCGCGTAGCGAAGAACCCGGAACCCACGACCGGGCTCCGTGAGAACGGATACCCGGTCAATCAACCTCACCCGGTCGTGGGTTCCGCGTTCGGCCCTTCGGGCCGCCCCGGAATGACGGCGGTGGTGCCGCCTGCTCAGCCCTTGACGAGCCAGTCCCGAACCAGCCCGACATCGGCCTGCGACAGGCCATGCCCGGTCGGCAGGATGCGGTGATCGACAATGGCCCCGTTGCCCGACAGCGTTCTCGCCAGCCACTCGGAATCTGCGGCCGGAATGATCGGGTCGAGCGCGCCCGACAGCATCAACACGCGTTTGCCGGCGAGATCGGCGCTCGGCGGCTGCCGGAATGGCGACATGGCCCGCAGAAGCGCAGCCCCCGCCAGCACCTCCGGCCGCAGCAGCAAAAGGCTCGCGGCGATGTTGGCGCCGTTCGAGAAGCCCAGCGCGATCGGTGCCGGCAGGCCGTGACGCTCGCGCGATTCCATCACGAAATCCGCGAGTTCATGCGTGCGGGCGGTCAGGTCGGCCTCGTCGAAGACGCCCTCGGCCAGCCGCCGGAAGAAGCGCGGCATCGCCCCTTCCAGTACCTTTCCGCGCGGCGAGAGCAGGCTCGCGCCCGGCGCCACCATGCGCCCGAGCGGCAGCAGGTCGCGTTCGTCGCCCCCGGTGCCGTGAAGCAGCAGCAAGGGCGCGCGGCCTGCGTCCGTGCCCGGCTCGAAGACGTGGATGAAGTTCGTGGTCGCGACAGCGTCCATCGTGATTCTCCAGATAAGAGGGCAGGGCAGTTGCCGCCCCGCATCGCAGGGACGCGGGGCGGCAGATGTCAGGCGAGTTCCGGCAGCAGTGTCTCGATGCGGGCGCGCTGGGCTTCCAGCCCTGCCGGCAGCTTCAACGCCTGCCCGAGGGTCGCTGCAGGCTCGTCGACGGCAAAACCGGGGACGTCGGTCGCGATCTCGAACAGGACGCGGCCCGGCTCGCGGAAGTAGACGGAGCGGAAGTAGTTCCGGTCCCTCTGCTCCGTCGTGCGGATGCCGTGGTTCTCGGCCAGCAGCCGCACCATCTCCTCCTGCGCCGCATCGTCGGCGGCGCGGAAGGCGATATGGTGCACCGAGCCCGCGCCCTGCCGGGCCGGCAGGAACCCGCCTGCGACCCGCAGGTCGACCACCTTGCCGAGGACACCGCCATCCACGCCATAGCGGATGGTGGTGTCCTCGCGGCCGATCTCCCTGAAGCCGAAGACGTCGCTCAGGATAGTGCCGGTCGCGGCGGCGTCGTCGAGCAGCAGGCTGACGCTGTGGAAGCCGCGGATCGCCGACTCGGGCGGGATGTCGCTGCCGTCCCAGGCGGTCTCGTTCTCGATGCCCGGAACACCGACCAGCGCCAGCCGCATCCCGTCGGGATCGCGGAAGGACAGGACGGTCTCGCCGAAGCGCTTCACCGGCGCATCATGGGGAACGCCATGCGCCACGAGGCGATGCGTCCAGTAGCCGATCGCGCCTGCCGGAACCCGGAACACAGTCTCCTGCGTCTCGCCGACACCGAGCCGGCCGGGAGCGGCATGCTCCCAGGGAAAGAACGTCAGGATGGTGCCCGGCGCGCCGGCGGCGTCGCCATAGTAAAGATGATAAGTGCCGGGATCGTCGAAATTGACGGTCTTCTTGACCAGGCGCAGGCTGAGCACGCGGCCGTAGAAGTCGAGATTGCGGCGCGCGGGGCCGGCGATCGCGGTAACGTGGTGGATGCCGTTGATCTGCATGATGCTGATCCTCCAGGTGAGAAAGGCCAAGGCCGAAGCCCCGTTGGCGCTGAAGATTGGCTCTGCGGACCGAAAACGCCAGTGGCGGTACATTGCGTTGACGCAATACCGAGATTGAATTCGAGCTTCTTGCATTGCGTTGAGATTGGATCATTTTCTGAACCGAGACCAGCCCGGTCTCTTTGGAGACTGACCCATGATCGACAATCGCCTCGCCCCTTACGGCGCGCTGGCCTTGCGCGTCGCGCTCGGCCTGATGTTCATCGCCCACGCCTATCTCAAGCTCGTGATCTTCACGCCCGCCGGCTTTGCCGGCTTCCTTGGACAGGTCGGCCTGCCGGCGTTCCTTGCCTGGCCGATCATCCTGGCCGAGCTTCTCGGCGGCCTCGCCATCCTGACCGGCTTCTACGGCCGCTATGTCTCGCTGCTGCTGCTGCCGGTGCTGCTCGGCGCCCTGATGGTTCATGCCCCCAATGGCTGGGTCTTCAAGGCCCCCAATGGCGGCTGGGAGTACCCGGCTTTCCTGGCGCTCGCAGCGCTCGCCCATGGCCTGATCGGCGACGGCGCCTTAGCGCTGAAGCCGGCACGCCTTGCCTGGGCGGGCACGCCCGTCTCGGCCTGAGACTGCCTGTCCCTACGCTGCGTTTCGCCGCCATCGAGGCTTGCCCTTGATGGCGGCGAAGCCATGCCCGAGAGTGCCGCACATGAACCTTGCGACGAAGACGCTGGCCTGGGACGACTTCCGACTGATCAAGGCGATCGCCGAAACACGCGCCTTGCCGGCAGCAGCGACCTCGCTCGGGCTGAACCATTCGACGGTGTTCCGCCGCCTCGGCCAGATCGAGGAGGCGATCGGCCTGAAGCTGTTCGAGCGCCATCGCAGCGGCTATGTCGCAACGCCAGCCGGCGAGGAGATGACGCTGCTCGCAGAGCGCTTCGACAGCGACATCAGCGCTTTCGCGATCAGGCTCGCCGGCCAGGAGATCAAGCCGGCCGGCGAATTGCGCGTCACCACCAACGACACGCTGCTGGTGGATCTGCTCACGCCGATCTTCGCCGCCTTCCTCGCGCAATGTCCCGATATCCGGCTCGACCTGTTGCTCAGCAACCAGTCTCTCAATCTTTCCAAGCGCGATGCGGATGTCGCGATCCGCGCCACCGACCGCCCGCCGGAGACGCTGGTCGGCCGCCGCGCCGCCCGCATCGCCTGGGCGCTCTATGGTCGCGCTTCCGATTTTGTCGGTGAGACGGATGCTGGGATCGAGGCGCTGTGGGGCCGCAACTGGGTCTCGCTCGGCGATCAGTTCACCGGCCTCAAGGCGGTCAAATACCTTGCCGAGCATGTCGCGCCCGAGCGCATCGTCTATAAGGTCAACACCGTGCTCGGGCTGGCGGAGGCGGTGGAGGCGGGCATCGGCATCGGCTTCCTGCCCTGCTTCATCGCCGACACGAAACCCGGCCTGATCCGGCTGGCGGCGCCCGATCCCGGCTTCTCGGCCGATCTCTGGCTCCTGACCCATCCCGATCTGAGGCATTCGCCCCGCGTGCGGCTGTTCCTCGACTTCGTCGCAGCCGAGATCGGCCGGCTGAAGCCGCTGATCGAGGGCGGGAAGGGGATTTCGGCGACGGTCGTTTGACACGCGGAATTCAGGAGGCCGGGCGGCTCAGCATCCACTCATGCGCCGGGTCGTTGGCGAATTTCCATACGCGTTTCGGCCCGGCCATCACGTTGAGATAGTAAAGCTCGTAGCCATGCGGCGCCGCGACCGGATGGTAGCCCTTCGGCACCAGAACGACATCGCCATCCTCAGCCGCAAGCGTCTCGTCGAGCGAGCGGTCGTCTGTATAGACGCGCTGCAGGGCAAAGCCCTGCGGCGGCGAGAGCCGATGGTAATAGGTCTCCTCCAGCAGAGATTCCTGTGGCAGAGCGTCCCGGTCGTGCTTGTGCGGCGGATAGCTCGACCAGCTGCCGGAGGGCGTGATCACCTCGACGACCAGCAATCCGTCCGCGAGCTCGGTCTCGGGCAGGATGTTGCGGACATGGCGGGTGTTGGTGCCGCTGCCGCGCGTCAGGCATTCGACTCGGCCGGGCGCTATCAGGCGCGGCTCGCGCCCCGGTTTGCCCGGCGCCGAGCAGATCGCGAATTCGCAAGGCCCCTGCGCCGTGACGCGCCAGGACGAGCCCGCCGGCACATAGAGCGACCACGGATCGGGCTCGAAGGGCGAATTGCGTCCGCCGATTACGCCGAACTCCGCCCCGCCGGCGCTGGCGGCGACCTTGCCAGAGAGCAGCACGAGGCAGATTTCCCGGTCGCCTGTCTCGCGCGACAGGCTCTGGCCGTCGGTCAGCCGGTGGACGGCGAACCCGACATGGCTCCAGCCGGCCGATTGCGGCGTGACCTCATGGATGCAGCCCTCAGTATCGGGAGCGCAGGGTTTGATGAGAAGTTTCGACATGGCGGTCTCCGGGCTTAGATCAGCCCGGCCTCCTTCAGGCTCTGCTTGAGATGGGCGACGCCCTTCTTGGCATAGGTCAGCGGGTGCGCTTTCTCCGGATCCTGCTCGGCCTCGACCACGACCCAGCCGGAATAGCCGGGCAGCGCCCGAAACACCGCCGGATAGTCGACCACGCCGTCGCCCGGCACGGTGTAGACGCCGAGTTCATCGCCCTTGCCCAGCACGGCGTCGAGGAAGCTCCAGTTTCCGGTCGCCGCCTGCGCCATCACCGCCTTGCGCACGTCCTTGGCATGGACATGGCTGATCCGCTCGCGATAGCGCGCCGCCAGCACGGCCGGATCGGCCCCGCCCCAGGTCGCGTGGCCGGTGTCTAGCAGCAGATGCACCGCATCGCCGGTCGAAGCCATCAGGGCGTCGATATCGGCCTCGCTCTCGACCACGGTTCCCATGTGATGGTGATAGACCAGCCGGACGCCCTCGGCCCATGTCCGTTCGGCCACCTGCGTCATCCGCTCGCCGAAGCGCGCCCACTCGCTCGCCTTCAGGATCGGCCGCTGCGATAGCGGCTTCGACCGGTCGCCATGGATCGCGTTCGAGGTCTCGGCGAAGACCAGCACGGTCGAGCCCATCGCCTTGAGCAGGTCGAGATGCGGCCGCAGATGCGTCATCTCCGCATCGGCATCGCGCAGCAGCAGTTCGGCCGAATACCAGCCCGAGATGCAGGCCATTCCGAACGGTTCGAGAGCCGCTTTCAGAGCCGCAGGCTCGCGCGGAAACTTGTGGCCGAGCTCCATGCCGACGAAGCCGGCCTCCTTTGCCTCGGCAAGACAGGTTTCGAGCGAGGTCGCCCCGCCGATCTCCTGAAGATCGTCGTTCGACCAGCCGATGGGGTTGGCGCCGATGCGGATAGGCATGTCTTGGTCCTTCTGCGGCCTGTCATGATGCGATGGAAACACGCCGTCATCCCGGGCAAGCGAAGCGCAGACCCGGGATCCATCGTAGAGCACCGGCGTACCCTATGATGGATCCCGGATCGGCGCCGCTACGCGGCTTGTCCGGGATGACGCGGGATTTCCACGGCAAGACACATATCAGCTTGGGTCATAGGCGCTTGCGCAGCGCGTCTTCATAACGCTCGCGTGCATCGACAACCTGCGCCCGCTCAGAAACCTCCGGCACGGCCACCTCCCACCAATGCCCGCCGGCATCGGTCGAAAGAGCCGGGTCGGTGTCGATCACGACGACGCTGGTGCGCTTATGCGACCGGCTCTCGGCCAGCGCGGCGTCGAGTTCGGCGAGGTTTCCGACCTTGCGCGCGATCGCGCCGAGCGAGGCGGCATGGGCCGCGAAATCGATCGCCGGCAGCGTCTCGTGGCGGCTGTCGGCGAGCAGGTTGTTGAAGGGTGCTCCCCCTGTCGCATTCTGCAGCCGGTTGATGCAGCCGAAGCCGCGATTGTCGAGCACGACGATGGTGAGCTTCAGGCCCAGCATCACCGAGGTCGCGATCTCGGAATTCATCATCAGATAGGAGCCGTCGCCGACCATGACGACGACCTCGCGCGCCGGGTCGGCCATCTTGACGCCGAGCCCGCCCGCGATCTCGTAGCCCATGCAAGAGAAGCCGTATTCCATATGGTAGCCGCCGGCTGCGCCCGCCTGCCAAAGCTTGTGCAACTCGCCCGGCAGGCCGCCGGCTGCGCAGAGCACGACATCCGACGGTTCACTCCAGCGCTGCACGGCGCCGACCACCTGCGCATCGCTCGGCAAAGGCTGGTTGCCCGGCGCGGTATAGCGCGCCGCCGTTGTGAGCCAATCGGTGCGCGCGGCCTGCGCTTGCGCGGTCCAGCCCGCCGGTGCGCGATATCCCGAAAGCGCGCGCGTCAGTTCGGCGAGCCCGGCCCGCGCGTCGCAGACCAGGGGCTGCGCCTTGTGCTTGGCGGCATCGAAAGCTTGCAGGTTCAGCCCGACGATCCTGCAGTCCGGGTTGGAAAAGAGCGAGCGCGATCCCGTGGTAAAATCCTGCAGCCGCGTGCCGACGGCGAGGACCAGATCCGCCTCCTGCGCCAGCGCATTGGCCGCGCCGGTCCCGGTCACGCCGATCGCGCCAAGATTCAGCGGGTGGCCGTGGGGCAGGGCGCTCTTTCCGGCCTGCGTCTCGCCGGCGGGAACGCCATGCGCCGCGCAGAATGCGGCAAGCTGCGTTTCGGCCTCGCTGTAGAGCACGCCGCCGCCGGCCACGACGTAAGGTCTCTTCGCCGCCCTGATCAGCGCGACCGCCTCCGCCAGTTCGGCCTCGTCGGGACGCGGCCGGCGCGGGCTCCAGACCCGTTCGGCGAAGAGGCTTTCGGGATAATCGAAGGCTTCCGTCTGGACATCCTGGCACAGCGCCAGCGTCACCGGCCCGCATTCGGCCGGGTCGGTCAGCACGGTCATGGCCCGCTCGAAGGCAGGGATCAGCTGCTCGGGCCGCGTCAGTCGGTCGAAATAGCGCGAGACCGGCCTGAAGCAGTCATTGGCCGAGACGGTGCCGTCGCCGAAATCCTCGATCTGCTGCAGCACCGGGTCGGGCCGGCGGCTCGCAAAGACATCGCCCGGCAACAGCAGTACCGGCAACCGGTTGACATGGGCGACGGCGGCGGCCGTGACCATGTTGGTCGCGCCCGGGCCGATCGAACTCGTCACCGCCATCATCCGACGCCGGCGCGACGCCTTTGCGAAGGCGATCGCCGCATGCGCCATCGCCTGCTCGTTATGGGCGCGGAAGGTCTGCAGCGTGTCGCGCGCGCCATGCAGCGCCTCGCCCAGCCCCGCGACGTTGCCGTGTCCGAAGATCGCCCAGACGCCCGCGAACAGCGGCAGGGTCTCGCCGTCGATGACGGTCTTCTGTTGGCCGAGCGCCCTGACGAGCGCCTGCGCCATGGTGAGCCTGATCGTGCCCATGTCCGTCTCCTACCGCGCCTTCCAGGCTTCGACCAGCCGGCCGAAGCGCTGCGCCATCATCGCGGTCGCGGCCTCGTCGTCGATCGCGCCCGACAGCCAGTCGCGCGCCACCTCGCCGAAGATCGTGCGCCCGACGGCGAATCCCTTGACCGTGGCGGCCGCAGCGGAATCGCGAAATGCTTGCACGACGATCTCTTCAGGCGCATCGAGCCCGAGCAACAGCACGCCGCGGCAGGCCGGGTCGCGCCGCGCGATCACGGCGTCGATCGCCTCCCAGGCGGCGGCCGAGGGCTGGCCCTCCAGCTTCCACCAGTCGGGCCTGATCCCGATGGCATAGAGCCGCTCCATCACCGTGGCCGTGGTGTCGTCGCCGAGCAGGCCGTGCTTCGAAACGATGATCTCGACCAGCAGCTCCCGCCCGACCTGCCGGCAGGCCAGCGCGACGCGCTTCAGCACCGCCTCCTGCGCAGCCTTCATCGCGGGCTCGTCGTCGGGATGGTAGAAGCAAAGGCACTTCGCGACATGATCGACCGGCCATTCGGCGAGGCTCGCGCCGAGCGAGCCTGTCACGTCGGTCTCCAATGCCAGCGGGCGCGAGCCGGGCAGTTCGAGCGGCCGCGCGATCCAGAAGCCGTGGTCGCCGGCCTGAAACAGCGCCTCGCGGCCATGGCTGCCGTCGATCAGCATGCCGAAGCCGGGTCGTCCGGCCGCAACGCGCGCGGCGGCCGCGACGGCCAGCGTCTTGAAGGCCGCGATCTGTTCGCGCAGGGCCCCTGCGGCGTCGGCCATCTCCTCCAGCTGGGAGCGATGGTCGATGGCGAGCGCCATGATCGCGGGCGATTGCGGCCGCCGCGTCGTCGTCCAATGGATGTGATTGATCTCGATATCGTTGCGCAGCGCGCGATACGGCGAGCCGTGTTTCAGGAAATACTGCAATTCCGGAAAGGTCGGGCTCTCGGGCGAGCACAGCAGCCGCGATACCGCAAAGGCGCCGCAGGCATTGGCCCAGGCGCAACAGGTCTCGATGGGCTCGTCGCGCAGCCAGCCGCGCAGGAAGCCCGACATGAAGGCATCGCCAGCGCCGAGCACATTGTAGACCTCGACCGGGAAGCCCGGTCCCTTGACGCCGTCCTCGATCGAGCCGGGGATGGCGCCGGGAAACACCACGCAGCCCATCGGCCCGCGTTTGCAGACGATGGTCGCGGAACTCAGGCCGCGGATCGTGCGGATGGCCGCAAGCGTGTCTTCCGAGCCGCCGGCGGCGTGGAGTTCCTCTTCCGTGCCGACGACGAGGTCGCAATCAGGAAGGATCTGCTGGAGATGGCGTGTGACGTCGTCGGAGCGAACATAGCGCTCCTCGCCCGCGGCGTGGCCGGCCAGGCCCCAGAGGTTCGGACGGTAGTCGACATCGAACACGACTTTGCGGCCATGCTGGCGGGCCAGCGCAATCGCCTTCTTCTGCGCGGCGGCGGGGCCGGGCATGGCGAAATGAGTGCCCGTGACGACGATCGCCTTGGCCGATGCGATGAAGGCCTCGTCGATCTCGCTCTCCGCCAGCGCCGCGTCGGCGCAATCGGTCCGGTAGAAGATCAGCGGAAAGGTCTTTTCGTCGCGCACGCCCAGGATCACCAGCGCGGTCAGGCGCGTCGGGTCGGTGACGACGCCCTTCGTTTCGACGCCCTCTCGCGCAAGCTGTTCGAGGATGAAGCGCCCCATCTGCTCGTCACCGACGCGGGTGATCACCGCCGATTGCAGGCCGAGCCGCGCCGTGCCGATGGCGATGTTGGTCGGGCAGCCGCCGACAGCCTTGACGAAGGAGCCCATATCCTCGAGCCGGCCGCCGATCTGCTGGCCGTAGAGATCGACCGAAGATCGGCCGATGGCGATCACGTCCAGAGCAGGAGCGAGGGAGGTCGACATGCGCGTTTCGGCCTTCATCCGGCGAGGTCGGGAGCGGCGGAAACGCCTGATGTCTCGGCTGTCGCGACGGCGAGAGTCATGGCCAGCGCGAAGGTCGCGGCCATGGAGCGGAAGGCGCCGTAATCGGCCTCCGCAACCTCCAGCCAGTGCGTGCAGTTCTCGGCGAGTGGGCTGAGTGCGCTGTCGGTCAGCGCCAGTACCGGCACGCCCCGGCGATGTGCGGCTGCCGCGATCTCGACGGTGGCCGGTGCGTAAGGCGCGCAGCTTACCGCCAGCACGACGTCGTCGAGAGCGGCGATCGCGGCCTGTTCTGGGCCGAGGCCCGCGATCTGATCGACTAGCACGGCACGGATGCCGAGCTTGCCGAAGGCATAGGCGAGATAGGAGACGACCGGGAACATCCGCCGCGAGCCGATGAGCACGATGGTGCGCGCACCGGCCAGCAGCGTCACCGCCGCATCGAGCCGTTCGCCGTCGATCGTCGCTCGCAATTGGCCAAGCGATGCCTCGCCAGCGGCGATGAAGCCTTCCAGCAGTTTGGCGGAGCCGCCTTCGCCCGCCTCGCCGGCACGCAACGCCGCCAGGCGCTCACGGTGATCGACGGCCTGTCGCCGCAGTCGTGCCCGAAAGACCTCCTGCAACTCGCTGAAACCGGAATAGTCGAGCGCCTGCGCGAAACGGACCAGGGTCGATGCCTGCACGCCAGCCTTCTCGGCGATCTGCGCCGTTGAGCCGAAAGCCATGTCGTCGAGATGGGCCAGCGCATGGTCGGCGACCTGCTTCAGCCGCTTCGGCAATCGCGCCCTGCGCTCGCGCAAAAGCGTGACGAAGCCGTCGAAATCGGGCTCTGAAACGGTTTTTGATGCGACGGGGAGGGGCGCAACTGGCATGAAGCATTCCGGCAGGAGCAACCTTGACTTCGGCTGCGGATGGATGGAATGAATATTCCAATCGGAGAATAAAACAATCCATTCGTATCAAAATTATGCAGTGGGAGCGTGACGCAAGGTGGCCAGCGAAGGCTTTGCCAGAGACCTGACCGGCAAGACCGCCATCGTGACCGGCGGCAGCCAGGGACTGGGCGAAGCCATTGCACGCGAATTCGCGAGCCGAGGCCTCGGCGGCCTGCTGCTGACCGGCCGCAACCGCGAGCGCGGCGAGGCGGTCGCAGCCTCGCTTCGCAGCGCCACCTGCGACGCCCGCTTCCATGCCGCCGACCTCGCCGATCTCGAATCGGTCCGGGCGATCGTGCCCTTTACGGAAGCGAGCTTTGGCCGCATCGACATTCTCGTCAACGCCGCAGGCGACACCGACCGAGGCTCGATCTTCGATACCTCGCCGGACCTTTACGAGCGCATCATGGCGGTCAATCTGCGTGCGCCTTTCTTCCTGATCCAGGATGCAGCCGAAGCGATGCGCCGCCTGTCGATCGAAGGCGCGATCGTCAACATCCAGTCGATGTCGGCCCATGGCGGCCAGCCTTTCCTGTCGGCCTACAGCGTCTCGAAAGCCGCGCTGGCGGCGCTGACGAAGAACGCGGCCTATGGGCTGCTCGCGCACCGCATCCGCGTCAACGGCCTCAATATCGGCTGGATGGCGACGCCGGGCGAGGACGCGATCATGCGCAAGCGGCATGGCGCGCAGGATGGCTGGCTCGAAGAGGCCCAAGGCAAGCAGCCCTTCGGACGCCTGCTCGATCCGCGCGAGGTCGCCAAGGCGGTGGCCTATCTCGCTTCGGCCGAATCCGGCCTGATGACGGGTGCCAATATCGATTTCGACCAGTCGATCCTCGGAGCACATGACTGATGCCGAGGCTCTCTTTTCGACCATGACGACAGGACAGAAGACGACGATGCGATTTGGATTGCTGGGCGCCGGGCGGATCGGCCGGATTCACGGGATGAACGTCGCCGCGCGCGCCGATTCTACTCTGGTTGCGGTGGCCGACGCCTCTCAGGAGGCCGCAGCCTCGCTGGCGGCCGCCACGGGCGCGAAGGTTGCGACCGCTGAGGCCATCCTGGCCGACGCCTCGATCGACGCCGTCCTGATCTGCACGCCGACCGACACCCATGCCGACCTGATCGAGGCCGCCGTCTCGGCCGGAAAGGCGGTCTTCTGCGAAAAACCGGTCGATCTCGACGCCGGCCGCATCCGCCGCTGCCTCGCCATCGTGGAGACATCCGGCAAGCCGCTGATGATCGGCTTCAACCGCCGCTTCGATCCGAATTTCGCCGCCCTTGAAAGCCGCCTGCGGGCGGGCGAGGCCGGCGCGATCGAGATCGTCAGCGTGATCTCGCGCGATCCCTCGCCGCCGCCGGTCGAATACGTTGCGCGCTCCGGCGGGCTCTTCCGCGACATGATGATCCATGATTTCGACATGGCCCGTTTCCTTCTGGCCGAGGAGCCGATCGAGGTTTTCGCGCTGGGTTCGGCCCTGGTCGATCCGGCGATCGGCGAAGCCGGCGACGTCGACACCGCAGCGGTGCTGATGAAGACGGCATCGGGCCGGATCGCCCAGATCTCGAATTCGCGCCGCGCGACGTATGGCTACGACCAGCGCATCGAGGTCCACGGCTCGAAGGGCATGCTGCGCGCCGGCAACATCCACGAGACCACGGTCGAGAGCGCGACGGGGCAGGGCTTCCGCGCCGATCCGGTGCAGAACTTCTTCCTCGAGCGCTATGCCGCCGCCTATCGCGCCGAACTCGACGCCTTCGTCACGGCTTGCACAGGGGGCAAGGCGCCGACGCCCTCGGGCCGAGATGGCCTCAGGGCCCAGATCCTCGCCGATGCGGCCACCGAGTCCTTCCGAACGGGCAAGCCCGTCGCCGTCGCGCTGGAGACGATCTGACCATGACCCCGGCCGAACTCGACCTGCGCCAATACGCCGTGCTCGGCCTCGTCGCCGAGGCAAGCGTCATGGCGTTCGACTATTTCAACAAGCGCGACAGCCTCGGCATCACGATGAAGGGCGCGCAGGACTGGCTGACCGTCGCCGACGGCGCGGTGGAGGAGTTCCTGCGCCAGCGGCTCTCCGTGCTGTTCCCGGCCGATGCCGTGATCGGCGAGGAGGGCGGCGGCGAGGCCTCAGACGCGGTCTGGATCATCGACCCGATCGATGGCACCTCGAATTTCGCCCGCGGCGACCGCAACTGGTGCATCTCGATCGGCTTCCTGTTGAAAGGCGTGCCCGAGATCGGCATCATCGCGGCGCCCGCGCTCGACGAGGTCTATGTCGGCCGGCGCGGCCGGGGCGCGACCATGAACGGCCAGCCGATCCGGGTGTCGGGCGGCAGCGACATCACCCGCGCCTATGTCGAACTCGGCTGGTCGACGCGCATTCCGGCCGCGAATTACCTCGCCACGATCGAACGCGGCTATGCGGCGGGCGCCTCGATCAAGCGATCGGGCTCGGGCGCGCTCGGCATCTGCCATGTCGCCAATGGACGTACCGACGGCTATGGCGAACTCCACATCAACGCCTGGGACGTGGCGGCGGGCATCGTCATCGCCTCTGAGGCCGGTGCGGCGGTCAATGATTTTTTTGCTGGCGACGGGATCAGGACCGGCAATCCGATCCTGTGCTGTACGCCCGGTCTTGCCGAGGACCTCAGGGCGATCACGGGGATTTTTTAACCGGCACGATAAAAGTCGATCTTTGCATCGACTGGATCGAACTTCGTGAATTCTCCTCTGCCAGCAGCGTCGCTTCTGATGCCCGCGCCGCAACCGGGCGGATGACGCCACGCGTAGAACGTGGCCTGCAAGTTCATCGATCGCTTGCGCTTTCAGGCTCGGCTGCCGGAACACGCGGTGGATACGATCGTTGTGCTGCTGGGGGGCAACCGGGAGGTCGCCATGCGAGACGGTCAGGGAAACAAGCTTTCGTCGGACGAAGTCGACAAGATCAGGTCGCCCCAGGCTGCGGTGAGCGACATGTCGGTCAAGCTTACATCGATCCGCGTCCCGAGAAGGCCGAGCCTGTCCGCGAGAAAGATGCCAAGCGGGAGTTCGAGACGGATCCAAAGCCTGTATTCTAGGCGTGCTTGCCAGCATGCGCGCCGGCCAAAGTCGCTCAGCCGGCAAGCCCGGCGCTTTCAGCTTCAGTCTTGTGGCACGCATCCTTTCGCGCAGCTCTATTGGAACAGTCACCAGTGGCGAGCGGTGCTTTGACCTGACTTGAGATGGGCTGACGAGTTCGTTCATTCTTGACATCTGGGTGAAGCACACCTCATCCTGACTCTGTTCCCAGGGGGGCCTCGCTAGGAGGCTGAGATTCCGCCGGCCCGGACGCTGTCCGGACAACGCGGTGACCCTCCGAACCTGATCCGGTTCATACCGGCGTAGGGATGCGGGACATCGGGCGTTGCGACGCCCCATTTCCATCTTTGCGCGGGTTGGTGGACCGACCGCTGTCGTTCGGCCTCGTCGGGGCTGCGGCGGCGCATGTGCGAAGGTGGACTGACGGCCGTGACCGAAGCGACGATCATCGAGGCCTTGCTGGCGTTCCTGCAACGGCAGGATACCACGGAAGAGGATTTCGACCGGCTGGCGCTGTCGGTCTTCGCCTACCAGTTCGAGCATAACCAGCCCTATCGCCGGTTCGCGATCCAGCGGGGCCGGACCACGCTGACTGTCCGGCACTGGCGCGACATCCCGGCCGTCCCGATCACCGCCTTCAAGGATTTGACACTGAGCTGCAGGCCGGCGAACGACATCCCGCATGTCTTCATGACCAGCGGCACCACCAGGGCCGTCAGGGGCCGCAGCTATCACCCGACGCTTGCGGTCTACGACCTCTCGATGATCCTGAATTTCCGGCAGCGCTTCATGCGGGGGCAGGAGCGCATCCGCATGGGCATCCTGTTTCCCGACGAAGTGGCGATGCCGAATTCGTCCCTGGCGCATTATCTGGCGCTGGCGCTGCGCGAGTTCGGAATGCCTGACAGCGCCGTCATGATCGGCGACGCCGGCCTCGATATGGACCGGCTTATGGCGGCCCTGGCTCAGGCGGAAGCCTCCGGCGAACCCTATGCCCTGCTCGGCGCGAGCTACAGTTTCGTGCATCTGATCGACGAGTTGCGCCGTCAGGGACGCAGCTTTCGTCTCCCGGACGGCAGCCGCATCCTCGATACCGGCGGCTTCAAGGGCCAGTCGCGCGAGGTCGGCGCCGACGATTTCTATGACTCCCTTTCGGAGACGCTCGGCGTGCCGCGTAGCCTGTGCATCAACATGTACGGCATGACCGAGCTCAGCACCCAGTTCTACGACAGCGGCAACGAGGCCTGCCCGCCGGTGAAATCGGGACCGCACTGGATCCGCAGCCGGGTGGTCGATCCGCTCACGGGGCAGGACGTGGCGGAGGGCGCGACCGGCGTCCTGGTGCATCACGACCTCGCCCATTTCAATTCGGTGTCCGCGATCCTCACGGAAGATGCCGGCGTCGTCGTGCCGGGCGGCTTCCAACTTCTCGGCCGCGTCGATGGCGCCGATTCGAAAGGCTGTTCCCTTGCGGTCGAGGAATTCCTCAGGGCCGCGCGGGGCTAGGCGGTGAACGAGGTCGCAGGCCATCTGCCGGGGCTCTCAGTGGGCGACGTGGCCTGGCGGACGCTGAGCTTCGGCGCGCGGGGCGAGAGCGTGGATGTCAGCGTGCCGATGCTGACGCCCGAACAGGGCGAGGCACTCGCCGCGCGCATCCGCGCCAATGCGCGCGCCTATCTCGCGACACTAAGCGTCACCCAGATCGTCGCCGTCATCGACGAGGCGATCGCGCAGCTGCTCGATCGCGCCCACCCCCTGCGCCGCAAGGCCGAACGGCTGTTGCCGATCGTCACCGGATACGATCCCGAGATGGTCCGGCTCGGACTGACCGGCTACCTGAAGACCTTCCGCCAGCCTCAGCTTAAGCGCTTCTTGGCGGAGGATTTCGCCGATCCGCCGATCCTCGACGAATTCCAGCCGCGCCCCAAGGGTGGCTTCGCGAAGGCCTACGGACCCGAACTCCTGCTGCATGTCTGGGCCGGCAATGTGCCCGGCCTGCCGCTGTGGAGCCTGATCTCCGGCCTGCTGGTCAAGGCCGGAACCATCGGCAAGCTGCCCAGCGCCGAGCCGCTGATGGCCGGCTGGTTCGCAAAGCTGCTGGCCGAGATCGACCCCAGGCTGGGCGAGTGCCTCGCCGTGATCTGGTGGAAGGGCGGCGACGAGGCTCAGGAGCGCGCATGGTTCGCGCAAGCCGACGTGATCGTTGCCTATGGCGGGAACGACGCGCTCTCTGCGATGCGAGAGCGCGTGCCCGTCACGACGCGCTTCCTGCCGCACGGACACAAGATCGGCTTCGGCCTAGTCTCGCGGACGGCCCTCGACACGCGCAAGGCCGGAGAGCTGGCGCGCCGCGCCGCCCATGACGTGATGAGCTACGATCAGCAGGGCTGCTATTCGCCCCAGATGCTGTTCGTCGAACGCGGGGGCCGCGTTTCGCCACGCGAGTTTGCGGCCTATGTCGCGCATGAGCTGGCCAGCATCTCGCGAAAGCATCCCCGCGGCCCACTGTCGATCGCGGAGGCAAGTGGCGTCGCGTTATGGCGAAATGCAGAGGAACTTCGCGTGCTCGCCGGCGCCCGCGAACTGCTTGGCGATCCGGCCGACGACTGGGCCGTGGTTTGCGTCGACGGGCCTGAAGCCCTGTCGCCAAGTGCTCTCGGCCGCACGATCAAGATTGTCGCGGTCGATACCCTGGCCGAGGCCGTTGCGCTGGTCGCGCCGCATCGCCGCTTTCTGCAGACCGCCGGCGTGGCCGCCGCCCCCGAAGAGCTCTTCCACCTCGCGAACCTGCTGGGACAGGCCGGGGTCACCCGCATTGCGGCGTTCGGCGCTATGACCTCGCCGGAGGCCGGCTGGCATCACGACGGTCGCTTCAACCTGCTCGACCTCGTTACCATGACGGAGATTGAGCAGTCCGCCGAGGCGGCGGCCGAGGGATTTGCCCCTTATGTCGATTGAAGCCTCGGAGAGCTTCGTCGCGATCGAGCGAGTCAGCTTCTCGCATGGAGCGGAGCCCGCAACGGTCGATGGCGTCGATTGGACGATCCCCCGCGGCGCCGTCCATTGTCTGGTCGGGCGCAGTGGTTGCGGCAAGACGACCCTGCTGAAGCTCGCTGCCGGGCTGCTCCTGCCCGACGAGGGCGACGTGCGTATCGACGGCCTCGTCCTGCGTGGCCCGGGCCCCCGCATCGGCTTCGTCTTCCAGTCATCGACCCTGCTTGATTGGCTTACCGTACTCGACAACGTCCTGCTGCCGATCTCGCTGAAACGACGGCTGCGCCCGCAAGACCATGACAAGGCGTTAGACCTGCTGGCGCGCGTTTCGCTGGAGGGTCTGGCGGCCCGTTACCCGCACGAGCTGTCCGGCGGGCAGCAGAGCCGCGTGGCGGTCGCGCGCGCGCTCGTCGCCGATCCAGCCCTGCTGCTGCTCGACGAGCCCTTCGCCGCGCTCGATGCGCTGACCCGCGAGGAGTTGCAGGACGACCTGCTCGCGCTCTGCGCCGAGCACAGCATGACCGCGCTTTTCGTCACGCACGACATTGCGGAGGCGGTCTATCTTGGCGATCGCGTCGCCGTCATGGCGGCCGGGCGGCTCCACCATCAGCTGACGATCGACCTGCCCCGCCCGCGCGGACGCGATCTGCGCTACGGCCAGCCCTTCAACGCGCTCTGCCGGGAGTTGCGGCAGGCGATGGACGCAGCAGCATGATCGCCCGGCTCTGCTCTGCCCTTCTCTTGCTCGCCCTGCTCGGTGGCTGGGAACTCTATTGCCGCCTCGCGGGCGTGCCCTCCCTGATCGTCCCGACGCCATCGAGCGTGCTGGCGACGCTATGGTCGGAGATCGCCAGCGGGCGGCTCTGGCCGCATCTGCGCATCACCGCGACCGAGATGACGCTCGGGCTGGCGCTCGGCTGCGCGATCGGGCTGCTCGCCGGGATCGTACTCGCCGAGGTCGCTGTCCTGCGCCGCCTGCTTCATCCCTACATCGTCGCGAGCCAGGTCGTGCCCAAGCTCGCGCTCGGGCCGCTCTTCATCATCTGGTTCGGCTTCGGCATGACCTCGACCGTCGTGATTACGGCGCTGATCTGCTTCTTTCCCCTGATGGAAAACATCGTCACCGGGCTCGCCCAAACCGACCCGGCGCGGCGCGAACTGTTCCGGATGCTCGGCGCCACGCGCTTTCAGACGCTCTGGCGCCTCAAGCTGCCGAGCGCGCTGCCGGTCATTCTGGCAGGGCTTCGCGTGGCCGTCGTCCTCGCGCTGGTCGGCGCGGTCGTCGGCGAATTCATCGGCGGCCGGGCGGGGCTGGGAGCCTCGATTATCGCGGCCCAGAGCGTGATGGATTCGAGCCTGATGTTTGCGCTCTTCATCGTGATCACCCTGCTGGGAATGTCGTTCTATCAAGCCGCACTCGCCCTCGAAGGCGTGCTGTTGCGCCATCATCTGAAAGGCTCGTCATGACCGCATCCTATCGTCGTCGCACCCTGTTCGCATTGGCCCTCGCCGGCCTGGCCGGAGCGGCCAGCCTCGTGTCCGCATCGGCGCAGACGCTCGACAAGGTGACCGTCGCGGGCTGGAGCCAGCCGATCAGCGAGATCACGAATCTGCTGGCCGAGCCCGACAAGGGCTTCTTCAAAAAGCAGGGCATCGCGCTGGACTATGTGCCCGGAACGGGCGGCGGCTCCGCCATCCAGACCATGTTGACGGGCAAGGCCGACATCGCCTTCACCGACCCGGCCGCCTTCTACCTCGCGCTCGACAAGGGCGAGAAGCTGGTCGCGATCTACAACATCTATCCGCAGAACGTCTTCAACGTGGTCGCGCCGAAATCCAAGGGCATCAGGGGCCCGGCCGACCTCAAGGGCAAGCGGATCGGCGTCTATAGCCTGTCGAGCGGCACGCGCCAGAACCTGCAGGTGCTGCTCAACCAGGTCGGCCTGACCGAGGCCGACGTGACGATCGAGGTCACCGGCCTGCTGAACTTCGCCCCGCTGATCCAGGGCCAGGTCGACGCCACGGCCGCCACCGATACAGGCCTCCTCGTCGGCCGCATGAAGGGCCTGCCCGAGGTCGACGTGATCGAGGTCAAGGACCATCTCAATCTGCCCAGCGACATCTTCGTCGTCACCCAGGCGACCTATGAGGCGAAGAAGGATGTGCTGAAGCGCTTCCTCGCCGCCTATCGCGACAGCGCCGCCTGGATGATCGCCGAGCCGCAGGCCGCCGCCAAGATCGCCGTCGAGCGCGCCATTAACGGCCGCGACGAGGCCCTCAACCTCGAAATCATCAAGCTGCGCAATCTCTCGAGCGTATCCGCCACCACCGCGAGCAAGGGCCTCGGCCATTTCGACGACCATGTCATGCAGCAGGGAGCCGACGCCTTCGCCAAGCTCGGCCTGATCGCAAGGCCGCTCGACATGGCACAGGTCGTCAAGACCGACCTGATCCCATAAGGCGAACTGGCATCATGAAGTTCAGGGACAGATCCGTCCTGGTCACGGGCGCAAGCCGGGGCATCGGCGCTGCAATCGCAAAGGCCTTCGCAGCCGAGGGCGCCTTCGTGGTCGTCAACTACCTGCGCAACGAGGCCGCAGCCAACGAGGTGGTCGAGGCTTGCGGGGCTCTCGGCGGGCAGGCGCTGGCCGTGGCGGCCGATGTGACCTCCGAAGCTCAGGTCGGCGTGATGATGGCGCGCATCGGCGACGAGATCGGCCGGCTCGACGCCGTCGTGAACAACGCCTTCGCGCCCTATGTCTTCGATCCCGACGATCGCCAGCGCTTCTGGGAAACGCCATGGTCGGCCTATCAGACCCAGATCGACGGTTCGGTGAAGGCCGCCTACACAATCTGCCAGGCCGCATTGCCGCTGATGCGCAGGCGCAGCCGCGGCAGCATCGTCAACCTCGCCAGCGATCTCGTGGCGCGCCCCTCGATTCCCTATCACGACTACACCACGGCAAAGGCCGCGCTGATCGGCTTCAGCCGCACGCTCGCAGCCGAACTCGGCCCGCTCGGCATCAGGGTCAACTGCGTGGCGCCGGGGCTGGTCTATCCGACCGATGCGAGCCGCTCGACCCGCGAGGACGTCCGTGCCGCCCTGATCGCGCAGACGCCGCTGCGGCGCATCGCGACGGTGGAGGACATTGCTGGGCCGGTGCTATTCCTCGCCTCCGACTGGAGCGAATTCATGACCGGCCAGACTTTGCATGTCGACGGTGGGCTGGTCATGGCTTGACGCAACAACGCGAATGCCGAGGGTCGACTCAACCCAGCATAGCACGAGGTGTGATTTCGCGTGTCGGCACGAAGATACCACCAATGTGACGACCGGAGGTACTCAGCGTATCGGGATGTTAGTTTCCGGCCGGCCGATTGGCGCGGTCTGCACAGCTATCGACGCCCCGCCCTGGCATTTCTCTGCCGCTGCCAGGAGGATCGAGAGCGCGATCACTTCCGCGGCGAGCCTGACATCCCCCAGCGAAGCGAAGCTGGGCGCAATGCGGATGTTGCTGTCTTGAGGATCGCGGCCGTAGGGCCAGGTCGAACCGGCGACCGTGAGCATGACGCCCGCCTCGTCGGCCAGGCCCACAGCGCGGCGTGCCGTGCCCGGCAGGGTTTCGACATTGATGAAATAACCACCCTGAGGGGCCGACCAGGTGGCGGCGCCCGTGCCTGTCAGGCGACGCGACAGGCCGTCCTGGACAGCTGTGAACTTCGGGACAAGGAGCGCCCGATGCTTTTCCATATGCTTCCGCAGCCCTCCCGCATTCTGGAGGAAGCGGACATGGCGAAGCTGGTTGAGCTTGTCGGGTCCAACGCCGCGCTTGCTGTTGCGCGCCATATACCAGGCGACGTTAGCCGGAGACGATGCGCTCGGGCCACCAGCCGCGGAAATGTGAGAGCGCCGTACGCAGGCACGGCGTTCCGAATGGTCGGTCTGAGGGGTCAGACCTTACGCTGCAGCGTGTGATAGCCGAGCGCGGCGCGGGATGCGCTCGCGAACTGCCGTTTCGACGGTCTCGATGTTGCGATCAGTGCTGCCCGGCCCATGGGATTAGCGATTTTCGTCGCCAGGACCCAATCGTCGCGGTTTCCGTGATTAACGCGATCTCGGTCTTCGGATTTGCCGTCATTATACGAATGCACCGAGATTGCGTTAGTTCACCTCAACACTCGGACGTATTGCCACGGGAAAGGGCTCGGTCCAAACACGATCGATTGGCGACCGCGTGCTTCGGAACTGCGTCGTCAAACTGGTTGATCAATTTTATTCTGCTAGACAGAACCGATTTTCTGTTTCGATAATATTTGGAGGTGCCATGGTTGTTAAGAACCGATCGAGCCATGAGGAAGGGCGCGGCGACATGGCCTCCGAACCCGGCTCCGACGCGAAAGCGTTGGGCGTTGCCTCCGTTCAACGCGCCCTCAATATTCTGACGGCATTTCAGGTCAACGATAGCGGTTTGACCCTGGCCGAGTTATCGCGGCGCACGGGGTACTATAAAAGTACCCTATTGCGCTTGCTTGCGACGCTTCAGGACCATCGCTTCGTGTCAAAGCTTCCGGATGGAAGGTATACGCTCGGATCCATTGTTTTCTACCTCGGGCAAGTGTACGATCAGTCGCTTAATCTTCGCGCGGTGATCGAGCCCGTCCTCAAGGATCTCGCCAAGGAAACCGATGAAGACGCCATGTTCGAGATCAGGGAGAACGATAGCCGTCTCGTGCTCCTGCGGTCCGATGGCCAGCAACGTGTCCGGGAGCATGTCATGGTCGGCACGCTGTTGCCGCTGGACGTTGGGGCTCCGGGACATGTGTTGACCCGGTTTGCGAACGGGCCCGGGCGGCATACTGGAGAGGACCTTATTATCGACAGCTTTGGCGAGCGGGATCCGGAGATCGCCGGCGTTGCAGCACCGGTTTTCGGGCCCGGCAGCCGATTGATCGGATCGCTCTGTGTGACCGGTACGATCACGCGGTTTCACAACAAAGAGCATTTGCGGGCCATTCGCGCTGCCGTGATGCGGGCTGCACGCCAGCTTACGTCCTCTCTGGGGGGTGAGGCGCGCTCGATCTTCCCTTAAGCCCCGCGACCCGGTCCCCCGCCGTTTGAGGGGGACGACGGGCGGATCTGGGAACGTGCCTCATCCGATCTATCCGCCGATGCCGCCGGCATCCGCCGCGGGTATATGCTTGATAAAATCCGTGACGTGACGGTGAGCCGTCGTCCACGGTGCTAACTCGACGGCCGTGTCAAAAAGTTCGTTGCGAAGGGCTCGGGGCTGCCATGATCGGGACGATTTGAATGCACATTCCGTCGCGAACAACATCTCCGCATCCTGGCGATGGAATATCACCTTCGGAAAAAGTCTGTGGTACTTTGGGTCCAGTGTAAAGCTCCGGAGTCTTCCTATGGACCCGGGTCAAGCCGGGATGACGGGAACTACGCTCTCTACTTCTCGGCGGGGATGGCGCCTTCGGCCTTTAGCACCTCATGGGCCGCCTTGAAGGCGTCGAGACCTGCCGGGATGCCGGAATAGACCGTGGCCTGAAGCAGGATTTCCTTGATCTCGTCCACCGTCACGCCGTTTGCGAGAGCGCCCTTGACGTGAAGCTTCAGCTCGACCGGCTTGCTGAGCGCCGTCAGCATCGCGAGGTTCAGCATGGATCGGGTCTTGAGATCGATGCCCGGCCGCGTCCAGGCATAACCCCAACACCATTCCGTCGTGATTTCCTGGAACGCCATCATGAAGTCGTCAGCCTTGGCGAGGCTGCCGTCCACATAATCGGCGCCGAGCACCTGGCGGCGGACTTTCAAGCCCTTCTCGAACTGTTCGCTACGGGACATGGCAAAACCCTTTTCATCGGTTGCGGAGAACAGGAAGGGGTACCGGCTACAGGCCGGGATGGAACTGCAAACAGCATCGTTGTCGGGAGGACCGTGCTCGCGGCGGCGAGTACGGTGCGGTCGGATTCCCGTCCCAGCCCGTCGGCGGCCTTGCGCCAGCGGTTCGCGCAAACGCGGGAATATTTCGCCGGCACCCATTCTTGTTCATCTCACCCCCTATCGCTTTGTCGCATCGCGCCCTCTGTGGAGCGCTTCCCGATCGCGGCTGATCGTCGTCGGACTATCGACCTCCTAGACTTATCGAGGCTCGAGACACCGTCAAGGAGTTGACTGATTGTCTGATCTCAGTCGATTTAATGTCTGGCCCTTCGGAAGTAGTAAGCCGTCGGCGCCTGGCGCATGATTTGGATCGTTGGCAGGACTATCGTCGTCGGCGGCATGTTGCGCCATAGTAGGCGTCGCGTGAACGGCCGAACTTCCTATTCGATTGTCTGATTGACTGCTTAAAAATGGCTGGATAAGCTCGTCCCGAGAACAATCGATCTCGGCCTGAAACAAAACATTCGACCCAAGACCACGCAATTATTGGGCGCCCGAGGAGGAAACATGCGAATCCGAGCCGCGGTCCTGCGCCGGTCCCCTATCCAGAGACCGTTCGGCGCCAACAAGCCGCTGAGCATCGAGACGGTCGAGCTCGATCCGCCGGGGCCGAACGAAGTCCTGATCAAGATCGCGGCGGCCGGTCTTTGCCATTCCGATCTCTCGGTGATCAACGGCGACCGTCCCCGTCAGACGCCCATGGTACTCGGGCATGAATGCTCAGGCGTGGTCGAGGAGCCTGGTCCCGGCGTCACCGATCTGAAGCGCGGCGATCGCGTGGTGATGAGCTTCCTGCCGACCTGCGGTCATTGCCTGTCCTGCATGGATGGCCGGGCGCAGATGTGCGAGCCAGGCCACGCGGCCAATGGCGCCGGTACGCTGCTGGGAGGCGAGCGCCGCTTCCATTGCGACGACGGGGCGGAGCCCTATCACCACAGCGGCGTCTCGGCCTTTGCCGAATACGCCGTTATTTCGCGGCGCTCGATCGTCAAGATCGAGGAGGATATCTCCATGGTCGACGCGGCCCTGTTCGGCTGCGCGGTCATGACCGGGGTCGGCACGGTCGTGAACACCTGCAAGGTCAAGCTGGGCGAGACCGTCGCGGTCGTGGGCCTCGGCGGCGTCGGGCTGTCCTCGATCCTCGGCGCGGTCGCCAGCGGGGCTTCGCGCGTCGTCGCGATCGATCTGGCGCAGGACAAGCTCGACCTGGCCCGCGAACTTGGCGCGACGGATACCTATCTCGCCTCGGACCCCGACATCGTCGAACAGGTCAGATCGTCGCTGAAAGGCGGTGTCGATCACGCGATCGAAATGGCGGGCTCCGTAAAAGCCTTCGACCTGGCCTACAAGATCACCAAGCGGGGCGGAAAGACCGCGACCGCGGGTCTTGCCGCACCGGGATCGCAGATTGTCATCCCGCCCGTGCATCTGGTCGGCGAAGAGCGCTCGATCCATGGCAGCTACATGGGCGGCTGCGTGCCGCCGCGCGACATCCCGCGCTTCATGTCGCTGTATCTGAACGGGCGTCTGCCGGTGAACCGGCTGCTCTCGGGCACCGGGCCGCTGGACGGCATCAACGAAGCCTTCGACCTGCTCGACCAGGGCAAGGTCGTGCGCCACGTCATCACCTTCTGAACCAGGTTCCTGCAGGAGTACCACGCCGCAATATCTTGCATTTGATCGAGATGGCCCGATCGCAAGAAGATAAATTGTCGATGGCGAAATCAAAAAGGATCGCTGGTGCTGCGAGAGAGGATTGAACTCTCGACCTCTCCATTACCAAGTGAATGCCTATGGTGATAGGCCATGGTGCGGTTTGATAAAATTCCAGTGAAACCGCCGTAATAGTAGCGATACTGAGCGATACGGAGTGATGGCGACCATCAGCGGCGTGTGTTACCATGCTGTTACCGGAGGTCGAAATGCATCCCCCTAGTTCAGAACCTGCGCCTGTCGCCGCCCAGCGCCGCGAACCAAGCAAGCTGCGGATGACCGAGGCGTCGATCCGCGCATTGCCGTCGCCGGATAAAGGCGAGCTCATCGTTTGGGATGAGAAGATGCCGGGACTGGCCTTGCGTATCGGCCGAGCCCGCCGCGCCTGGATTTACGTCTATCGTCCGCCTGGCGCATACACAGAGACGGGCGACGGCCAGCGCCGGCGCGTCAATCCCGTCAAACTACCACTTGGTGCCTGGCCTGCGCTCTCAGTCGAGAAGGCTCGCGAGGCTGCGCAGGTGGAAGCCGGCAAGGTCGCGAAGGGGCAGGATCCCGCGGCAACCCGTCGCGAGACCGGACGCCAGGACAAGGCGAGAGTGTCGGCCGCGCTCGATGACTACGAGGCCTCGCTGAAGCGCCGGCGGTACGTCAATGTCACCACTGCCATGAGCACGCTGCGCCGCAACCTCGCCAGCCTGAAAGCGCGCGATGTCGCCACGCTTCGCCGCGTTGACCTAACCGCCCTCATTGAAAAGCTCGAGGCGAAAGAAAAGCCTGGCGCCGCAGCAGATTTTCGTCGCCACGCGCGAACCTGGCTTGAGTGGTGCACAAATAAGGGGCTCGCCCCGTTCAATGTCCTAGCCGGTTTGCGGCGGGAGCGGTCAACGAAGGCCGAGCGCATCGATACCCAGGAGAAGGGCAGGGCCCTCACTGACGCCGAACTCACGGCCATCTGGCACGCCGCGGCGCCCGAGACAGTGTTAGGACGCTACATCCGCGCCATGATCCTGACGGGCGCCAGACGTGCGGAGATGGCGCGGCTGAAAGTCAGCATGGACGCGGGCAGCCATCTCGACCTGCCACCTTACCATACCAAGCAGGGGCGATCGCATCGCATTCCGGTGACACCCATGCTGCGAAGCATCCTAGCGGGGTGCGAGCTCACCCAAGAGCGGCTGTATTTTGCCTCGCCTCTGACGGGTCGCGAGATGAGCGGCTGGACGCAGCACGTCGCGAAGGTACGCAAGGCGTCAGGCGTTCAATTCACGCTGCACGACTTCCGCCGCACGATGCGAACCGGCTTGACGCGGCTTGGTGTTGACGAGGACACGGCCGAGATGATGCTCGGCCACCAGCGCGGCACCGAGTTGGACCGGATCTATGACAAGCACGACCGCTGGCAGGCGCGCGTTGATGCTGCGAAACAATGGACGGGCTTTGTCGAGGCGCTCGCGGCCGGGCCTGCGCCGGAACAGTCGAACGTTGTGCGTCTGAGCTCTCGGAAAGCGCGAGTCCCGTCGTCATCCCAGGCAAAAGCATCTTAAGCGGTTTCGACAATTAGCGAATTGGATCAGGGAGTTGCAGTTCAGGAAGCGATGGGGCATAGTGTCTGCCGACAACGCCCTGCGGCGGGTCGAGCTGAACCAAATAGGACACTGCGAAATAGCGAAATAGGGCGATTGATCAGCCCGAGCCTCCGCTCCTGAAATGAGGAGCATCGCTATGCAAATGCAGTCTGAAAGTTTCCAGTCTCCCAATGACATTCCGCTGGCCGTAGCGCCGGCTTCGCAGCCCGCAAGCGAAGCGGTTGTTTGCCGCTCGCGTCGCCGCGTGCCTTTGCAAGGCATCACCGACGCCCCGGACGAAACCGTGGTCACGATCGCCGAAGTCTCCGCGCTGAGCGGCTTCGCAACCGTCACCCTTCGCCTATGGGCGCGCAGCGAACAGCCACGTGGCCCCCGGCAGTTCAAAGTTGAAGGGCGGCCGCGGTACCGCCTTGGCGAGGTCCGCGCCTGGTTAAGCGGTGCCGGCTCAGGACGATGAGTGGAACGCTCGACGTCGCCACCCCGAAACGAAAAAGCCTGACGCCGCCGGCCAGCGGAACGCCAGGCAATATCGAGTCTCTGCAGATGCAGCCTAACACTAAACCAGTTAGTGAAGCAATCCATCCTGAAGCTAGGCGGCGTCAGGCGGTCGCCTTGGCAAAGCAAGGTCGTCGGGTTTTTCCGCTGCTTCCGAACGGAAAGACGCCGGCGGTCGAAGGGGGTCTCACCAGGGCCACGTCCGACCCCGAGCGGGTACACCGCTTCTGGTCAGAGGCTTTCAGCGGAGACCCGCTGGATTATAATATCGGCATCGCGACGGGCGAAGGCCTGCTCGTCGTCGACGTCGACAACAAGAACGGTAAGAACGGTTCCTTATCTCTGGAGGCGCTCGAACTGCGGAATGACGATCTTCCGCTGTCCTTGACGGTGCGCACCCCGACGGGAGGGGAGCACATCTACCTCACTACCCCCGAGGGGGTCTATGTTCGAAACAGCGCCTCAACACTCGGAGAAGGGCTCGATATAAGGGGCGATGGCGGTTACGTCGTGGCCCCTGGATCCGTCATCGACGGGAAGGCTTACGCGGTCGCGATCGATGCGGAGGACGCAAGCGCGCCCGACTGGCTCCTGCCGGTGGTGAGCGGTCCAAGGCCGGTAAAGACGCAGGCGCCGGCCGCCAACGATGACGATCTCGATACGCCGGAAGCCATTGCCCGCGCGACCGACTATCTGGTGAGCCGCGCGCCGCTGCACGGCACTTACAGCGTCGCCAACGGCGTGCTCGATTACGGCGTGACCATCGAGACGGCGTGCGGTCTCATGGTTGAGCACTGGAACGACAGGCGGCCGGAGCCGAGGTCCGAGGAGCACATCCGCGAGCGGGTACAGCACGCCGCGGATTACAGGCATAACCCGATCGGCTCGAGCAGCGCCGATGTCGAGTTCCAACATGAGGAGATCGACCAGAAGCCGATTGTTAGAACCGATGACGACGAATGGCCAAAGCCGACGCCGACTTCGTGCTCAGATCCAGCGCTGATCCCGCCACGGGAATGGATCGTGCCTGCGCTGCTCGCCAGAACCTTCGTCACCGCGCTCATCAGCCCTGGTGGTATGGGCAAGACCAGCCTTGGACTTGCGCTTGGCCACGCTATAGCGACCGGAAGACCAGACGTTATCGGCGTTGCGGTGCCCTCGCAGGCAAAGGTCTGGTACTGGAATCAGGAAGACGACGGGGCTGAGCTCAGACGCCGGAACGCCGCCATCCGGCAACTCCACAATATCTGCCCCGAGCAACTCCACATCGACGGCGATCCGGCCCTCTTCGTCGACAGCGGCGTCGAGCGTCCACTTATGATCGCGACACGAAGCCCAGGCGGGGCGATCAAGACCGCGCCGGAAGTCAAACGCATTATCGAGCAGATCAAGCGCAACGGCATCGACGTCTTCATCGTGGACCCGTTGGTTGAACTTCATGAAGCTGACGAGAACAACAATAAGGAAATGGCAAGTGTCCTGCGGACCTTGCGCGAAATTGCAGTACGCGGGAACTGCGCCGTTATGGTCGTTGCACACACACGGAAACCGGCGGGGGCCTCATCCGAGGGGCATTCCGGAGATGTCAATTCCTGGCGTGGCGCGGGGTCTCAAGGCGGGGTCGTGCGTCTGGCTTATACCTTGGACAGGATGACCCAGTCGGAAGCGAATGCTCTTAAAGTGCGGCCAGAGGACCGATCCTGGTACACCAAACTGGATAGCGCCAAGCACAACCTGACACCCCGAGGCGCTGACCCGCTCTGGTTCAAAAGCGTCGGGGTGACCATCGCGAATGGCGAACAGGTTGGCGCGATCCAGCCTGCAAATTTCTCGGCTGCGGATTTGGCGCGCCCAGTGCTCGGGCCGCTGGAGGAGACGCTTTTAGCGGCATTCTGGACCGCTATTCGGCGAAAAGGCCCCTTCGAGACGGTTTTGACCACCGCAGAATGGATGGCTGAAGCCGAATTGGCATGGGCAAAAAGCGGAAGTGCCGCTTCAGATCCGAAAGAGAGCATCCGGAAGTCTCGGCACGCGCTGGAAAAGAAACGCGCAGTCAAAAAAGTCAAACCTAACCAATGGCTTGCTCTTGTTCCGGAAGCGGCGGAAGTCACGGAAGTGGATGAAGTTGGAAGAGCGGAAGTCGGAAGTCCCCCTATAGGGGGACTTCCACTGCTTCCGCTGCCGGCTCTACCATCGCGATGTTGGGCGGGGGAGATCGGCCATGACGCTCCGCCGTTCGGTTACGATTCAGGGCAGGTCGCGCCGGCCGATGTCGAGAGCGACGCGAGACAAGCGCGAGCGGTTCCACAGCGGCGACTTGATCCTATCTTATGGCCAGCCGTTCGAATGCTTCGGCGTTGAGAAGCCGCTGTCTGGCCGTGTCTCGCATCGCTATCGCCTTCTGGCTCGCTGTGATGACTGCACAAGCCAATTCTGGCAGGTGGCCCTTCGCTCGGACATCAAGGCCGATCGGCTGCGCCGTCGCTGCGACGACTGCAAGGAGCCGATGCGGGTGACGAAGCCGGTGGCGAGACACGCAAGTGAGCGGCGGCTTCGAAGCGCGACGGAGAAGGCAACGAAGGCGCGCGACGCGAGGCACCTAGCTCGATTGGTCAAAGCGGCTCTCGCCGCGGGTGGCAAGCCCTTGGCCATGGCCATCGTTGCGGAGGGGAAGGGCATCCGGCGCCTGCGACGGGGGCATCTGCGATCGGCGAAAATGCTCAGCGTTCCGCTATCGGATATGATCCCGATTGAGATCGAGCGGCGGATCCGATTGCTTTCCATCCAGGAGATCACTCGATGAAGCGCCCTGAGAGAACCGTCCCCGCCAAGAAGCCGATGAGCCGTGCACAGCGAGTAACGAAGCTTCGGTTCCAGGTCGGCGACGTTTTCCTCTCGCTCGGGCAGCGGTTCAAATGCGAGGATTTGCGTGCGATCGACACGCCGCTCGGTTTCTGCATTCTGGAATATGAGCTCAGAGCGCAATGCTGCGATTGCCGCGGCAGCTTTATTCAGTATGTGACCCGATCTCAGATCCGGCGTGAGGCGCTCCGTCGGCGTTGCCACCCCTGCAAGAAGCCTGGCAGCATCTCCCAGCCCGTACGGGCCCGCCGCGCTGCCATAGCGCCGCAAGGGGCGAAGGAAGATCGCGAACAGGCTGTTCAGGCCCTCCAACAGGCGAAGGAAGATCGCCGGAAGGCTGTTCAGTCCCGTCAGCGGGCCGAGACTGCCGAGCGGCGCCGACTGGCGGCATTGCGCGTCCGCCGGATCCAGAGGCTCTCTGCAGCCATGGGGCAGCCGGTGCCGCCCGACATCAGCCTTGGTGATCTTCTCCAAGCCGAACAGCGTCATATCCGCAAAACGCGGCTGGCCCATCAACGAGCGGCATGGATGCTCGGCGTGCCGTTGTCGGAGATCGCGAAGATGGAAGTCGAACGGCGGATGCGCCTCCGATCGCAACAGACCTTCTGACGCCTACCAGAACCGGCTGCCTGGAATCCCCTTGAATGGTCCGGCAACGAGTGGCGTGATCCAACCGCCATAGAAGCCGCCGGGCTGCGGCGTCACTCGGTGGCCGTCGACCAGGCATTCATCGAACGGTCCGGCGTAGAACGCGATGAAGTTGGCCAGGATGCGGAATGCTGGCGTCGGCGATCGGTAGAGCCACCCGACCTGCTGTAACGTCTCGCCGCCGAGCTCGAGATCGACATAGCTGGCTTGCCCCTTCCATTCGCAGATGGAGCGATGCGGCGATGGTATGAGCCGCGCATTGGCAATGCTGTCGGGCGGGAGATAGTAAGTCGGCGGATGGCTCGTCTCGATGACGCGAACCGAGTCCCTGGCCTCCGCGATCGTTTGGCCGCGATGTCGGATCAGGATGTGGTGTGAGCACGCTTCGGCGACTGCGGGCCGCGGGAATGACCAGACGCTCTCCTGACCTGGCCCGGTTGGGTCGCGCGTGACGTTCATTGGGAATCCTCTCCAATCCATCGACTAGTGGATTGATCGGGACAAAAGCGGACGGCTTGGTTCACGCCGAAAGTCCACTCTCTGGAGAGCGGCCAACGGGATAAATTCGACCCTGAGCCGACTCTGGCAACGTCCGGTTTTGGGCAATCACCGGCGGGATGTCTGATAGTCAAGGCTTGCCTGCGGCGTTCCCGCGGCCGGGCTGTCAGTCCGCAGGCGGCGGAGCGTGCCGGAACTGAAGGGACGATGACTCCCATAGACGTCCGGCAGATGTACGTCATTTTTTTTGATATGACGTCACAGCGGAGACAGCCGAGTGCGGAATGTAGTCCGCTTTCGAGCCAATCATTTTTCATATGAAAGATGCAGAGCCTATTATTTCTGCCAAGGCCTGCTCCGCCTCCCTAACATCCGCAGTGCCCTCTCCTTCAACGAAAAGCCCGAGCACTGGCTCTAAGAGCTTGCGGGCTTGGTAAGGGTTTCCATCTTCGTTCATCATTCTGGCGAGATCAGTGGCCGTCCTGAGTTCCCAGCCTCGCGCACCCTGAAGACGGCTCATGTCGATAGATCGTCGGAAGCACGCCTGCGCCTCGTCATGCCGCTGCGATATGGCAAGTAATACGTTCCCTTTTATGCGGAGAAGTTCCGGCATGTAGAGATCGTCGCCTTTCCTCTCCACATTTCGGATAGTACGCTCGGCCAACTCTGCGGCCTCGGCGACATTCCCGACGGCCTTTAATCCTCGGATGAGCGAGATATTGAACTCCGTGGTGAGGACCTCGTAGCCTATTGAGTGAATGGTCGCCAAGCTCGCTCGCAGATCCTCTACGCCCTCTTTTGCCGCGCCACGCAGGATGGCGAGCTCCCCCCTGCGGGCCCGTCCCGCGGCGATGAATGGTCCCAACGAATTGGTCTCCGCCTGATAGATTAAGGCGTCGATGTGTTCCTGCGCGTGCTCCCAATTCCCAGTCCATAGGAAGACCGAGACCGCCCATCCCAAGACGACGGTCAACGCTGCAGGCCGGTCGGTTCTCACCGCGCTCTCGATAACTTTGTGAGTGCGCTCTGTCGCCTGATCTGGAAAGCCCTGCAGCCAGAGATTTCTTACCATCGTCACCTCACTAGGAAAATGAAGTTCGTGGGAGAGGTAGATCGTTGTCCTGCCTGCCACCGTCCAATCGAGTAGGCTGGCCTCGAGCTCGACGCGCGCGGCCGCTAGGTCGCCAGCCAGGTGGAGCGACCTTCCTAGAATGGACCGAGCCTGTGCCGACGCGGCGAAATCCTGAATCGTGTCGGCTGAGCCTTTACAGCGGCGTGCGTACGCGTGGGCGGTTTTGAAATCTCCGCTGCGGAAGTAGAAGGTCCGCAGCATGCTGAGAAGCCCGACCTGATTGACGACGTCGCCCCGCGCTTCGGCGATTTCGAGTCCACGGTTCAGGGCCACCAACGCTGCGTCGATTTTTCCGTAGAGATGCGTCGCCACAATCCCGAAAACGGCTTGGAGATGCATCTCGTCGACGCCTCCCCGTGAGTTGTCGTCAAGCGCAAGGATGGCACATCGCGACCAGCGGAGCGCTTCAGGCATCAACGACATAGCAAGAAGCGCAGGGCCAGCGGCCGCGGCCAGTTTCACCCCGATGGCGATCTCGCCGTCCTCACCAAAACACCATTCCAGAGCGGCGCGGACGTTGTTCAGCGCAGCAAAATAAGACGCACGTTCTGCCCCGGTCGTCTTGCTCGCCCAGTCGCCCGCACTCTGCGCGAGCCAGCGCTGGTAGTAGATTGAATGTCGAACAGCGAGATCTGCGCGCTCGTGGGCTTGGAGGGGGGTCGCAAGTGCATAGGCGCGCGTCGTGTCCAGAAGCCGATAGCGCAACATTGCGCCGATCGGGCGGGTGACGACCATGGACTTGGCGACGAGACTATCAACAGCTCCGAGCACCGCTGAACGGTCAAGGTTGGAACTCGCCACGACCTCGACCGCGGCGTCGAGGGTGAAGTGACCGACAAACACAGCAAGTCGACGGAGTACGGCACGCTCCAGCTCAGACAGGAGCTCATAGCTCCAGTCGAGGGTGGCCTGCAGCGTCCTGTGTCGAGGCTGCGCCGTGCGAGAACCTGTCCATTGGAGCGTCAGATGCTGATCGAGAAGCGCGGCTGTCTGCCTGACGCCGTATGCCTCCACTCGCCTCGCCGTCAATTCGATTGCCAGTGCGACGCCGTCCAGCTTGCGGCAGATGCCCGCGACGATCGGCGCATCAGCTTCGTCCAAAGCAAGATGAGTGTCGTTTGCCACCGCACGCTCGATGAACAATCGAGTCGCAGGAAATTGGCGGATCGCCGCTTCTGACGCCGTTCGATCATCGGGCGGGCAAGCAAGTGAATCAAGTCGGTAGACGCGTTCTCCTTCGATCTTGAGAGGCTCGCGGCTGGTCGCAAGGATGTAAACCTGAGATGCCGCTTCCACCAAACTGGAGGCAAGCAGAGCCACCGTCTCGACAACGTGCTCGCATGTATCAAGGACGATAAGGGCCCGCTTATTCCGCAGAAACGCGATCAAGCTAGTCTGTGCATCTCCAGCCCCCACTTGTATGCCCAGCATGGATGCGATCGCAGTAGTCACAAGGCGGGCGTCGCTGAGCATACCAAGGTCGACGAACAGGACGGCGCCCTCGAAATCGTCGCTTAGCCCGTGTCCTACCGCAATGGCGACCGTTGTCTTCCCGATACCACCCGCCCCGACAATGGTGACAAGACGGCATGTTTCGAGCTGCCCAGTAATTTGGAGGACGTCCTCGTCCCTGCCGATTATTCGGTTCAGTCGGCTGGGAAGATTTGCGTGAGGGAAATTGGAAGATGCCGCAGCCGGCAGATGCAAGGTCAATGCGCGTGAAACCGCTGCAACAAAACAATAGCCGCGCCCGGACATCGTTTTAATAAAGCGAGCGCCTTCTCTTCCGTCGCCAAGCGCCTTTCGGAGGCTATTCATATGAAATCGGAGGCTGCCCTCCTCGACAACGACCTCGGGCCAAACACGTGCAATGAGATCTTGCTTGCTAATGACTTCGTTTGGAGCAGACGTCAACGCAATCAACAAGTCATACGTGCGAGCTCCCAGTTCGACGACGACCCCCTCCTTAGTAAGGAGACGTTCGTTCGCTCGCAACAGGAATGGTCCGAACGAGATTTCGTAGGCGGCCGGGCCGCCCCCTGTCGTCATGTCGCAGGCCTCTAACCGTTTCTCGCACCCTACCTCAGACGCCCGATCTTAGCCACGCCCGTACGAGACGAGGCGAATTCAAGACCATAACAAAATCTAACAATGCATAACGGGCGGTCTCCGCAGGATGGGAGCAAGTTTCGGAAGCACCGAGGTGCTGCCGTCCAACCCGTACTCGCGAGGAGATAATCATGTCTGTGATGGAAGCACGTGACCGAAATCAACAGCCCCATCTGGACGCGGCAATCCGTCCATTCAAGGTGAGCATTCCGGAGGCCGACATCGTTGACCTGCGTCGCCGGTTGGCCCATGCGCGGCTTCCGGAGCAGGAGACCGTTTCCGACAAGTCGCAGGGCGTCCAGCTAAAGACGATCAAACAGGTCCTTTCTTACTGGGAGAAGGAATATGACTGGCGCAAGATCGAGGCGCGCATCAATTCGGTGCCGAACTTCATCACCGAGATCGACGGGCTCGACATCCACTTCATGCATATACGCTCCAAGCACGAGAACGCTCTGCCCCTCATCATAACGCACGGGTGGCCGGGCTCGGTTGTCGAACAGGTCAAGATCATCGGGCCTCTCACGGACCCCACCGCGTACGGCGGCACTCCGGAGGACGCTTTCCACCTCGTGATCCCGTCGATGCCTGGCTACGGCTTTTCCGGCAAGCCAGCAAAAACGGGGTGGGGTCCCGAGCGGATCGCCAGGGCATGGATCGCCCTGATGCAGCGTTTGGGCTACGAGCAATATGTGGCCCAGGGCGGCGACTGGGGTGCGGTTGTTACCGAAATGATGGGCGTTCAGGCACCAAAAGAGCTGGTCGGCATCCATGTCAATATGCCCGGAGCTATACCCACGGAAATCGATCAAGCTTCGTTCTCGGGTGCTCCGGCCCCATCTGGCATATCCGATGAAGAAAGAAGTTCGTACGACCAGCTCGTTTTTTTCTACAAGAATGTCTACTACGCGTTCTGGATGGGAACGCGTCCGCAAACTGCGGCAGCGTTCGCGGACTCGCCGATCGGTCTTGCGACTTTCATGATCGACCACGACGCCCGCAGCCTGGATTTAATCGCAAGATCGTTCGATGGAACGCCGGAGGGGCTGACGCCCGATGACGTCCTCGACAACGTCACGCTGTTCTGGCTCACGAACACTGGCGTCTCGGCAGCTCGCCTCTACTGGGAAAACAAGCTGGCCTTCTTTAGTCCCAAGGGGGTCAAGGTTCCTGTGGCCGTCAGCGTGTTCCCCGACGAACTATACCAGACCCCGCGAAGCTGGGCGGAAAAAGCTTATCCCAATCTTATTCATTACAACAAGGTTGCCAAGGGCGGGCACTTTGCGGCTTGGGAGCAACCAAAAATTCTTACAGAAGAACTGCGCGTCGGCTTCAAGTCGCTCCGTACAAATTAGATCGACCTAAGCTGACAGAGAGAAACACACCGCATCCAGAGTGCGCCGTCGGCCGAAAATATCGTCGTCGCACTCAGGCATTGTCCCGCGCCATCCTGCGGAAATCTAGGGGATTGCCGGTGAGCAATACTCCGATGGTGATATACATAGCGAGGACGGACACAGTTGGTGGCCGAGAAAGTGGCATCGCGCGAAGTTCGGACGGGGTTCTCGATATTCGTTTTTCCGCGCCAGGCTCGACCGGCATCGGAACCAATCCCGAACAACTTCTCGCAGCGGGATGGTCGGCATCTCTCGCCAGCGCGATCGCGCTTGTCGCCTTAAAGAGGAAGGTGGCGCTTCCGGCCGAGGTGAGCATCCGTGCTGAAGTAGATTTAACTTTTGAACCGGATGGTTACACTCTTACGGCACGACTGTACGTTAGCTTGCCCGGCATTGAAAGATCTGTCGGCCAGAATTTAACAAATGATGCCCGCCAGATTTGCCCATTCTCGAAAGCTTTTTCTCTCCGCCTCGATGTGACGCTGGATCTGGCCTGATGACAAACTGATCCCAGCGACACGAAGAGAGAACAAGCATGAGTCTTCAAGGGGTAGCGATGCAGGTCAGACCAGCCTTTTCCCGCAGCCCTAGGAAAGCTCCCACCCTGTATCCCGACAGTGTCATCGAACCATTGGGCACGTCTCTCTTAATTTAGAAGGCTTTGATCGATGAACAGGAGCCATCAGATAGTTGCCACCTTAATCGCTTCATATTTCCTGCCACCGACCGCGGGTTTTGCAGAGGAAAAGAAATTGTCGTCGCCGATCACATCAGCAGAAATCAAGGTTCCATTCCTTCACGGTCTTGGCCTAGGTCGCACCGGCGATCGCACCGAAGTCACTTCTCTCGAACGTGCAAACGAATGGCTGAATTCACCGCCCCTTACAGCGGCCGCCCTACAGGGAAAAGTCGTCCTTATCGATTTCTGGACCTACACGTGCATCAATTGGCTTCGACAACTCCCCTATGTTCGTGCTTGGGCCGCAAAATACAAAGATCGGGGACTAGTGGTGATCGGCGTTCATGCGCCCGAGTTCGCCTTTGAAAAAAGCATAGCCAATGTTCGTTGGGCCGTGAAAGAAATGCGGGTCGATTACCCTGTAGTAGTCGATAATGATCATACCATATGGAGAGCGTTCAGGAACAACTACTGGCCGGCGCTATATTTCATTGATGCGCAAGGCCGCGTTCGGCATCATCACTTCGGCGAGGGCTCATACGAACAGTCAGAGATGGTAATTCAACAACTACTGGCCGAGGCTGGGACCGAGACCGATCGGAAAATCGTCGCAGTCGATCCAAGCGGTATTGAAGCTGCCGCTGACTGGGGCAGCCTGAAATCGGCGGAGCGTTATGTGGGGTATGGGCGGGCGCAGGGCTTCATCTCAACTGGCACAGTGGCGCGGAACATGCCCCACCACTACCGGTTGCCTGAAATATTGCGGCTGAACGAATGGGGGCTGTCTGGCGACTGGACGGTGAAAAACGAAGCTGCAGCTTTAAATTCGCCAACAGGCTCGATTGCATACCGCTTTCACGCTCGGGATCTTCATCTTGTGATGGGCCGTAGCGAAGCAGGGCAACCTGTGAAATTTCGTGTGCGGATCGATGGACAGCGACCGGGTGGCACTCACGGGGCTGACATTGACGAAGATGGCAACGGGACAGTGAACGAGCAGCGTCTCTATCAGCTGATCCGGCAGCCCGGACACATCACCGATCGACAATTCGAAATTGAATTTCTCGGCCCTTCCGTTGAGGTCTTTGCGTTTACCTTTGGCTGAGCCCAATGGAAGTGGGGTGATTGGGCTAGTCTATGTTGGATGCCACTTCACAAAAGACGCCCGTGTTGAATATTTTAGGCAGTGACCGCCTCTGATTATTGGGGCGTACATTCGCGCGGCGGGACGGTGTACTTAGCCGCCCAAGATCGCGAATGCGGCTCTTTTGTCCGCTCGCGTCGGCGAAACGTAGTGCCGTTGGCGAGGTGCGCCAAATATCAGATACGCGCAATTCCTGCATAGGTAGGGCGCCAGCCGATGTCTTGTTGGGAGTAGGACACATGCATGACGTCGGACTAATCACGACAATCGCCGTCTGCTTCATGCTGGCATTTGCCTTAGGCTGCATCGCCGACCGACTGCGGTTGCCGCCGCTGGTCGGCTACCTCTTTGCCGGGATCTGCGTCGGCCCATTTACGCCTGGGTTCGTGGCGGATGCCGCTTTAACAGAACAGCTCGCCGAAATAGGGGTCATACTCCTGATGTTCGGCGTTGGCCTGCATTTTTCGACCGCTGACCTCCTGGCTGTCCGCAAGATCGCCATACCTGGCGCAATCGGCCAAATCATCGGGATGACGGCCATTGGTGTCTGGACTGGACTCATCTGGAGGTGGCCCACCGGAGCTGGTCTTGTAATGGGGCTCAGCATTGCCGTAGCGAGCACAGTCGTGCTTCTCAAGGCTCTCGAGGAGCGGAGCCTGATCGACTCCCCCGCAGGACGCGTTGCGGTCGGGTGGCTCATCGTCGAGGATCTGGCGATGGTTCTCGTCCTGATCATCCTTCCGATCTTGGCGCCGGCTCTAAGTGGCCACGCGCCGGATCGAGTTCCTGCGGCGCCTTTCGGAGATGGGCTAATTCTAAGCATCGCCTTAACAATAAGCAAGTTGATCGCCTTCGGAGCGCTCTCTTTCTATGTTGGACCGAAAGTACTGCCTTGGCTTCTGACAAAGGTAGCTAGGACAGGATCGCGCGAACTCTTCACGCTAGCAGTCCTGTCCACAGCGCTCGGCATAGCTTTTGGATCCGCACACATTTTCGGCGTCTCGTTTGCACTCGGAGCATTTTTTGCCGGCGTCGTTCTTAGCGAGAGCGACTTCAGTCATCGCGCGGCTTCGGACTCCTTGCCATTCCAAGATGCATTCTCGGTCCTGTTCTTCGTCTCCGTTGGAATGATGTTCGATCCAAGTGTTCTGATACGGCAGCCTTTCGCCGTTTTTTCACTGGTAGCGCTGATTATCGTCGGCAAGAGCATATCGGCAATGGCGCTCGTGGCAATGCTGCGCCTCCCGATTTCCTTAGGCCTGATCGTTGCTGCTGGCGTCGCCCAAGTTGGAGAATTCTCGTTCATTCTTGTCGGCCTGGGCCTGACCCTCGGATTGCTCCCTACCGAGGGTCGCGACCTTGTATTAGCGGGTGCCCTGATCTCGATCGCGCTCAATCCGCTCGTCTTCCGCTTTGCAACGCGTCTTGGAGAAAAGGTTGAAACGGCTTTGCCGGCCAGCGTCAGCGCTTATGGACACCGCGGGTTGATTGAGCTTAAGCGTGAATTGGCGACCGTCCGCAAAGGCGTTGAAGATCGTGCGACAGCAAAAGCGTTGGAACTGAGATCGCTTTTCGCCTTGTTTCCGATACTGGCGAACCTCGTCCGCGCTGAACAGGATGAACTCCGTTTATTGTTCACGCCGATATCATGCCCACCCGGAACTAAAATACTTCGCAAGGGCGACCGAGCAGATGCAATGTACTTCATCTCGTCGGGTTCCGTAGAGGTATCCATGCCAGGCGGACCTATCGTATTGTCTTCGGGTGAATTCTTCGGCGCCCTGGCGTTGATGACAGGCTCGAGACGGACGGCTGATATCACCACGCTCGATTACAGCCAGTTCCTCATTCTCGAGAGTCGTGACTTTGCCCGCTTCATTGCAAGGCACCCAGACTTGCGCGACGTGTTCACTGCCTCGGCAGCAGAGCGGATGCATATGGGCACGCGGGCTTCACCGCATGCCACGTGATCAACCAATTTGAGCGATTGCCAGCGTCGAAAGATGGCGCTGCAGCAGCATGAGTTCCCCTGCGCTTAAGGGATGCAATGGCCTTCTCGGTTCTCCGACATTGAGGCCGCGCAGCGCCAAACCTGACTTAACAGTAGCAGGAAGCCCGCGAGCGGCCAAAAATTCGAGAACAGGAAAGATGGCGTCGAACAGCGAGCGGGCTTCCGATAATTTACCCGCCCTGAACAGCCGAAAAAGTTCCGCTGGCTTGGTGTCGAGCAAGTTCGGCGAGGCGGTGCACCACCCGCTGGCGCCCGCCTGCAACGCATCGAACACCAGTCGATTGGAACCGTTGTAGAATGGGATCGCGTCTCCAGAGATCTTACGTATAGAATGCATTCGATTTATATCCCCGCTGCTCTCCTTTATGGATTTTACACTGGGCAATTCCTGGACAAGCCGAACAAGCAAATTCGGAAGCATGTCGACTCCGCTTGTGACGGGATTATTATATAACATTATCGGCAAAGCCGTTGCAGACGCGATGGCGGAGATATGTTCGAATATCTCCGCATCCGACAGTTTCCAATACGAGACTGGGATGACCATGAGCATGTCTGCTCCGACAGCTTCAGCATATCGCGCCTTGGCAACCGCTGACGCCGTTGTCAGCTCCGCGATACCAATAATGACAGGCACCCTGCCCGAAACGATCGAAATCCCCCAGTGCGCCGCGCTATACCATTCGTCATCCGAAAGGTAAGCGCTTTCTCCAGCGCTCCCCAAGAACGCGATTGCCGCCGGACACGTGCGAAGCAAGTTCTCGGTGACTGCCAGCAGCGCGGCTTTGTCGACCCCAATGCCAGCCTGGTCGAAGGGGGTGACGGGATACGCAATAATACCTTCCATAGCTCACCCCCGCTGTGCTCGCATGAATTGGGCGTCAAGTAGTTCATGCTTGAATGCAGCCCCATTATGAACCAATCTACAAAGGGCGGCCATAAGGTGAGGACGGCGCACATCCAGATGTCGCGCGTGCGACATCTGTCACAGTTCGGAGGCATTTCTCGATTCAGCTTTTGACCGCCAGTTTGGCCGCACGGGCGTCAAACGGGAGCAGATTTTTGGCCGCTTGGTCGTCCGGTCTTGGAAGATCTACTAGGTTCAAGGGAGTTACGCGCACAGCCGCCGGTAGGAGCCGGCCGAGCCACCGCAAAGCGTGTTGCGTGCTAGCCTTCGTGGCCACAACGGCAGGAGAGTTGTTATGGGAAGGACAGCGGCGGGAGCGTTGGCGACTCTGTTTGTGGCAACGCCGCTTATAGCGGTGGAAGATGTTGATGGCTCGCTCGAGCTGTTACATAACGATGATCGCTCCAAGCTTTTAAGGAAACTTGAGCTGTCAATTTCGGATAGCGACTCGTCTAAATTCCGGTCGATCCGCAACTCAGATGGCCATGTATGCGGATTCATAAATTCAAAGAACGGAATGGGTATGTACACCGAGTTCTCGGAGTTCATGTTCGATCCTTCGTCCGGCATGCTTTTTTCGTCCATGGAGGGCGAGGTAAGCCGGCAGATAATTAGACGGTTTTGCCCATGAGTTTTCGGCAATTGCCGTAAGCCGGGCCTCGCGGTTGTGACCCATAGGATGTGCTGACATATCGCCGTTTGCGACCGAGTTCCCCCACGAGGCCCTCTTGCCGGAAAACATCTGTATCGTGGGCAGTTTGTTGCGAGCGATGCGCCTGGCGAAGCGCAGGCCCTCACGGGACACCTCAACTGGTTGCGAACGCGCCATCGCCCGTGTCGACATCATCGCGCGTGATCTGAAAGTCTCCAACTTTTTCCATTTGCCCAGGGCCTGGATGACACATGTGATGCCAACCCCGCGCGATGGCTGGACGATCGAACGAACGTCCGGTTCACGGCGGCACGCCAAGGTCTGAAAGTCTGGCGCCGGGCAGAAGCGCATCCACTGGATGTGGTTCGTATTCCCGCAGCTCCGCGGGCTCGGCGTTTCCCCGACCGCGCAGCGCTACGGGATCGTCGATCTGGCGGAAGCGCGCGCCTATCTCGCGCACCCGCTGCTAGGCCGTCGGCTCATCGCGTGCACCGACGTCGTGCTCTCGATCGAGGGACGGACGCTCCAGCAGATATTCGGCTCGCCCGACGATATGAAGTTTGGCTCGAGCATGACGCTCTTCGCCGCGGCCTCGGCTCACAGCGCCAATTCATTCCAGCGGGCTATCGATCGCTATTGCGACGGCAGAACCGACGGTCGAACAGAATTGCTTTTGGGCCACCAGCTCGCCTAGGCCCGAAAACGGCACCTCAGTGCCTCAGAACAAGTTCACCAGGTCCACAGTTCTGGCCAAATCGTTTCGGATCCGTTATGATTTAACCTTGTGGTTAAGTATCCAGTCCGGAGATCCGAAAAATGCCCCGCCCCCCGAGCCGAACCGGCCTCGACGATGCAACGCAGCGAGAGCTCTGCTGGTGGATCGCCAAAGGCTGCAGCCCCGAGGAAGCCTCAAAGCGAGCAGGCCTGCCCAACTCGGTTCGAACCTATAATTTCGCCAAGACGCAGGAGTTCTCCCTGGTCCTGCGGCAGTCGCTGTCGAAGTTCTTGGCCGATGACCTGGCGCCAAAGGCCATCAAGGTTTTGAGCGAAATCATGCTTGACGAAAAGGTGGCTGGCCGGGTGCGCGTGGACGCCGCCAAGGCCGTGCTAGATCGCGCCGGCTTCTCCTCCGCGGCGAAGCCATCAGGCCCCGACGATCGATTGCTGAGCCAGTACACCGTCGAGGAGCTCGAGCGCTTGGTCGCGACGCTCGAGGAGAAACGTGCCTTGGAGGAGGGCAAGCAGATCGACGGCGTCGTTATCGACGCTGACGAGGTCGAGGAGATCGATCCGTTGGCTTGATGTTTCGCCATCCTCCCGTTTCAGCTAGCTTGACGCTACGGAAGGGAAGGGTGCGGCCAAAATGCTCGATCACATGCAGGCTGGTTGGGACGGAACACCTGAAGAAGATTGGTACGGCAAGCGCTATCACGGGGCGCCCTATTGGTTTGCATATATGGCTGGCGCCGCGTTGCATGAAGCAGGGAACCCAAGGCCAATTGCCGTGACGAGTATCCGTACTCTCGCTGAAATAGATGCGAGCCGAAGAGGGGTATACCTAGTTTCAGTCTCGCCCGATCGAACGTGGCACATATCCAAGTTTACTACCAAAGAAAAACGCAATGAATATGACCGGCCTCAATGGTATTTATTTGAAATGACAGCCTATATACCTACATTTATTGATCGAGTTCGCATAAAAATCAGTATATGGGCGAATAAAGACAAATTTGCTGGCGAAATACCTTTGTAGTTCAGGCGCGTCACGTTGCTATCTCGTCCTTTTTCACGCCGCGCGCTACCTCGACCAGTGCGCCATCTGCCAACGGGCGCTGAAGCGCTGCCGCATCAGACCATGGCGCCGACATCCACGTCTCGATCTCTTCCGCCTTCGTCAGGATGACCGGCATTGCCTTGGGATGGATCGCACCGACCTCCGCATTCGGTGTCGTGGTCAGGAAGGCGAAGAGGTCGGTCGTCTCGATCCCGTTCTTGATCTTGCGCACGCCAGTCCATTGCGGCGTCCAGATGCCGGCGAAGAACGCGAGCGGCCGGTCCTCGCCCAGGGCGAACCACACGTCTTGCTTGGCCGCGTGATCGAACTCTGAGAACGAAGTGAGAGGCACGATGCAGCGATTGGCGACGCCGAGCCATGGCTTCCAGTGCGAAGACGTCGTGTTGCGGACGTTCGTCGTGCCGCCATCCGGCTCCATGCGCAGCAGCTCGTCGAAGTCGACCGGCTTGGCTTTCGCACGGAGCTTGTCGGCGCGCTTGGTCGCGGCGTCGTAGATCGCCCTCTTGGACGACGGCATCCCCCACCGCACCATGGCGAGCTCACGGACGCCATCGAGCGCGTTGCGCACGATGGGCGCCGGGTAATCCGGAAAGATGCCAGGCAGCAGCGGCAGGTTTCCCGTGGTGTCCCGCATGGCCCTAGCGAGGTCGCGGATCGCCTGCTGGCCCTTGGTCATGCTGTACAGGTTGCACATGAGAGGTAAGCCTAACGATTATTATGAACTTCGGGATGGAATTGACCCGATGTTTGCAGTCGATCACATCGGTGTATGTTCGGTCTTGCGTCAAAAATACTTGCCAAACGAAGGGCCTGGAAAAGCGCGGTCTCGCTGTCCGCGGGCATACTCATCCGCGACGAGGACGACGGCGCATACTTTGCCGCCAGAAGGCTCAGTCGCAAAGCCCGCACAGAGCGGAATGAAAAGGCTGACCGCTTTTGGGGTGCAGTTGCCCGCGAGATCGCCGCACGGACAGTAAAGTGATCGGCATGTAGGCCGGGCCGGAAACGGATTGATAGGCGTTCATTCGGCGTCGTTGTCTAGGCGTGCACACGAAGATACGATCAGGCTTGGAAGTCGTATTCGTTGGCCAGCCGGTCGTAAGCGTCCTCCGCATCGGCATCGGCTCCCATTGCCCGGTTCACGTCGTCGATCGGAACCACGGCCCCGCCGAATTGCGAGTGAAACGCCCTGGCGTAGCGTGGGTCTTCGAATGCTACTCGCACGGTGCGGTCGAGTGTCTGCAATATCCGGAACCCAAGCTGCCATTCCGTGCACCAGCTCTCGATCCGACTTAGTCGTTCACCGTCTGCCGTTGGATCAAGTTTCAATTCCACCTGGTACGCGAACGTCATTACGCCCTCCCTACGACTGGCACTTCCTCGAGCCGCGTCGTGTATCGCGGCGATCTCATATCGAACTTCGTGATCCATGCTTTCTTCTGGCGCGCTATGCCGGCTGCGGCGGAGAATACCGTGCCCCGGCCGTGTTTCTGGTTGCAGGCGTCAAGGGCGTCCATCAGCCGCCCGCTCTTCTCGCGATCAAGCGCGCCGATCAGAGCGCGCTGCGATGTCTCGAGCGGCACGATGTCCACGGTCATCAGGCCGGCCTTGGCGTACCGATAGCCGCTTTTCCAGATCCGGCGGGCGCCCCATTTCGCTGCGCGGACCAGGACCAGCGTGTCATTGCTGGCTTCGGGGAATTCGACCGTGGTCGAGACCGATCGGGCCGGCCCTCGATCATGCGGCGAGGTGTGAAAGAACACCGTCACGTGATCTGTCGCCAAGCCGTGGTGGCGCAGCTTCTCCCCGAGCCGGGTCGCGTGGGCTGCGATGGCCTCTTGCATCATGTCCAGGCTCTCGACGCGGCCGGCGAATGACCTGGTCACCGCGCAGCCCTTCCGCGTGGGCGCCACAGTCTCCAGATCGATGCAGGGCTGGCCACGCAGCTCATGGATGATGCGCTCACCGACAACGGTCAGCGTCTTCCTGGCGAGCTTGGGATCGAGGGCGGCCACATCTGCAGCGGTCTTGCAGCCGAAGGCGTTCAGCTTGACCTGGCTCGTTCGCCCGATGCCCCAGACATCATCGAGTGCGACGAGAGGTAGCGACTCACGACGGGCCTCGTCAGTCGTGAGGTCGCAGACACCGCGAAGCTGCGGGGTGCTCTTGGCAATCTTGTTGGCGAGCTTGGCCAGCGTCTTTGTCGGACCGATGCCAACGCAGGTCGGCACGCCCGTCCAGGTCGAGACGGTGGTCCGCAGATCGCGGCCAAGTTCCTCTCGCTGCTCAGGTGGCACAGGTGTCATATCCAGGAAACTCTCATCGATCGAATAGACCTCGATGTCCGATGCGAAGCGCTCGTAGACCGTGTTCATCCGCCGGCTCATGTCGCCATAGAGCGTGTAGTTCGACGAGAAGACGACCACGCCCTCGCGCTTGCAGAGGTCGCGGATTGTGAACATCGGCGCGCCCATCTTGATCCCGAGCGCCTTCGCCTCTGCCGTCCTGGCGACGGCACAGCCATCGTTGTTCGACAGGACGATGACCGGCCGGCGCCGCAGCTTGGGGTCGAACACACGCTCGCATGAGCAATAGAAGCTATTGCCATCGATGAGGGCGAAGCTCTGGCTCATCGACGGAAGCGCCGCACCGTGTTCGTGACAACGCCGAAGATATCGATCTCGGCATCCGATCCGGGCTCGTACTCAGGATAGCGCCGGTTGCCGAAAGTGAGGGACGACCGCCCTCCGGCAATCCGAAATATCTTGATCGAGCGCTCGCCGTTCACATCGACGACCACTGCATCGCCATCCCGCGGGACCAGGCTGCGATCGACCGTGATCAGGCTGCCGTCGAAGATGCCGACGTCGATCGCGCTATCGCCCGCCACCGTCATGATGAAGGTCGCTGGCGCGTTGTGAATCAGCGTCTGCGTCAAGTCGATCGGGGCGTCGAGATAGTCGTCGGCTGGCGAGGGGAATCCGGCGCGAACCGCGCGCAGGTACACGGCGAGGAGGATGGGGGGCCCGACATGGACCGGCGATGCAGTCCACGGCTTCGCAATCGCCCCTACGCGATCCCCGTCGGTCATGTATCGGACGGCTTGAGCAGACATCGATTGCGTTCCCTGAAATGAGAACGTAATGAGAACACAGCCGGCCGGGGAGTCAAGCCATGAACGTCGATACCTTCTTTCTGCAGCCCTTCAAGACGCACCGGAAACGGCTGGTCCCTAGCCAGCGCGTGGCGTCCAAGACCAAGCATCACGCCCTACGGGACGGCGAGCGCCTCGGCCGCACGGCGGAGGGCCTGGCGGTCGTCCATGTGGTCGCTGACGACGACACCGGAGAGGTCAGCTCGATCGAGGTGCTGGCGCGCCACGGGGCCATCCCGGAGGAATTCGAAGAGCAGATCAGGGCTTTGTGAGAGTTCGACCAATCGGATTTCTAACTGTCGAGCGCCAGTTTACAACGCCTTTAAGGCCGCTTCATCCTATCCCCGAACGAGGTGCCCGAGGTGCGCGCGCTCTTTGCATGGGCGACGATCAAAGCGGTCGAACTGAGTTATCAGGTGGACGGGGTCGGGCAGACGAAGCGGGTGCGGGAGGTAGTCGTCAGCGGCTAATCCATCGGCTATTTGGGAGGCATTATGACCGAGTTTCCATGGGCTGCGGTGGTTACAGGCGCGAGCACAATCACCGGAACGCTCGGCGCTGTCGTTCTGACGATGTGGCTGACTGGCCGCCGCACTATGCGCGAGCGCTTGTGGGACATCCGCCGTGAAGCATACGGCGAGATCATTTCTGCGTTGACCGAGACGTTGGCACACACCGACGAGATCATTCATGTCATTGACCATGTCGATCCCCGGCACTGGCCAGCCGAGGCGGTTTCCGCCTCCGTCGGCAGATGGAATGAGCACGCCGCGGCCGCCCGTCGCCACGTGGCGAAGAACCGAGTGGTATTGGCCGCGGATTTCTTGCGCGTCTACGACGCCTTTGGCGTCAAAATGAAAGAGCTGGACGCCGACACGACCATCCGGCAGGAGCGCTTTCAGGCTGCTCGGGATCTCATCGACGAGACCCGACGGGAACTTGAGCGGCTAGCGCGACGAGCCTTGCGTTCCGAGGAGACCTAGCGAGCCAAAAACCAATCTGTTGCCATTTGATTGTTCGTCCGATGCCATTTGATTGTTCGCGCGACACGAAATGCGATTTGTTGCCATTTCATCGTTCGGTCATTGCCGGACGCTGAAGCATACAAGTCGCTGAAATCGTCGACCCGATATGGTGGAGCGTATTGCGCGTAATGGCCGCGAAGCCATTCTGCAATCTCAAGCCAACATGAACTCCGCGCCGCACTGCGCGAAGCCAGACAGCTCTGTGACAAGGGCTGCGATCTCCTCGATCTGCTTCTCCACAAGATCGAACGGCACGGCCTCGCCGCGCAGTTCGAACTCGGCCTGGACGTCGTCGACCGAGTCGTCGCGGCGGGGGAACGTCTCGATCCAGGCGTGATAACCGGCGACGAAGAGCGTCGTCAGATCGGCCAGCGGCATGGTTCGAAAACGACGGCCTCGCGCCATATAAGCCCGCTGGCGGTCTGTTGCGGTGGACATGGTCACTCGTCCTCTTCGTTGGTCTGGCGCGCGGCCTCTTCCCAATTCAGGATCTTGCGCATCTTGGAAGCCCACAGCTCCGGATTCTCCGGAAGCTCCTTCGACAAGAGATGACGCGCCACCGCGGGGTCGACCTGGCTGCGCGCCACCAGGTTCACAACCTCCTCGTCGCGGCCCTTCAGAAGCGAGCCAAGCCCGACCTTGATGTTGCGGGCCGTGTTTCCGCCGCGGAAGCCCCCCTGGACCGTGCGCAGGCCGAGCTCGAGCACGCGCATCGCAGCCGCCATGTTGCTGGCCGTCGGCGAGCCGGAGGTGCCTTGGACTGTCGCGAGGAACTCCCGCGGCTCGAGCACGCGGCGAGCCCGCTGCAGCGCCTGCATGGCCGAAGGGTCGTCCTTCCACGCCGCGGCGATGACGCGATCGAGGTCGGGGTCCTTCTCGAGCCCGACGAGCTTGGAATAGGACGGAGGGAGCCCGCCATCGGTCGTCGCCTGGCGGTTGGTGTTTGTGACGCGATCGGCCAGATAATCGGCCAAAGCGCGGCGAAGGCTGTCGGTGCCGCCGGGCACTTTCTCGATGCGCGCGGCGAGGTCCGCCATCTGCGCCGGCGGATTGCGGCTGCCGATGATGGCCTGGACGCCCTTGCGGCCGCTCGTGCCCATCACCGTGGCCAGCGCGCTGTCGGCGATCTCGGCATCGGTCAGCTTGAGCCGCCCCTTCACCGCCTCAACCGCCTGCGTGAAGCCGTCCTCCAGCGCTTTGCCGGCGCGAGCGCTGGCGATCATGGAGTCGAACTGCACTTTGCTCTCGGGAGCATGGGCCAGCACAGGGCCGTACTCGTCGATGAACCTGCCGAGCCGTTTCGGGCTGACTTTGCCGTTCTCGACGATCTTCTGCGCTGCAAGTCCGACCAGAAAGTCGCGACGCGCCTGCACGATTGTCATCGGGTCGCTCGACGTCTCCATGACGCGGTTGAGCGACTGCATCCCCTGGATGCCGCCCTGCGCCGGCGGCTTGATGAAGCGGCCGGCCGTCTGCTCCGGCGGCGTAAGAGTGCGGCCGGCGAGGTCCCCGCGCTCCTTGCGCATGTCGCCGTATAGCTCGACGACCGGGTCGCCGGGGCCGGGCGTGCGATAGCGCGCGTTGAACTCGTCGCCGGCCTGCAGCCCCTTCGCCAGACGCTCCGACTGCGGCGTCCCGCCGGTCTCTGCATAGCCGCGAAGCTGATGATTGATCGCGGTGCGGAGCCCGTCCACGGCTTCGCGCTGCTTGATCGCCGACGTGTTCCCATTGCCGATCGCCTTTGCGTAGGTGTCCGACAACTGCGCCAGCTCAGGCCGCAGAACGTTGAGCTCGGTAAGGGACATGTCGGCGACGCCGCGCGTCTCCGTGCGCGTGATCGGTGCGCCGCTGGCGTCGAGGATCGGGCTCTCGACGGTGACGTCGTGCGGGCGCCTGCCGGCAAGCTCCGATGCGCCTGGCACTCGCTTGCGGAATGCATCGGGCAGGTTCACGCCGGCCTCGAGCGCGCGATCGGCCGCGTCGTAGATCGGGTTGGCGTCGAGCCGGACTTCGTTGGTCGGGTCGATGGTCGAGGAGCGGAGAGCGTCGGCCCGCTCGGAGCGCAGATTCCGCATGTCGCCGGTGATGACGTTGTCCATCTGCTGGCTCGCCGTCGTCTGGCGGGTCGCAGCTCCGTCGGCCAGAGCAGCGCCCTCGGCCAACCGCTGAGCGCCGATGCTCTCCTGGCCAGCCTGCGTGCGGGCAAGGTCGGCTTCGACGGGGCGGCGCATGTCGGCGGCGACCTGGCCGGCTGCGTTCGGGAACTGGTTCGGATCGGCGCCTTCTGGCCCCATCCCGCGGATCTGCTGACCGGCATAGGTGTTGATCGCGCGATCGCGTTCGAAAATCGGCGTTGCGGCCGGGGTGGACGTGTTGCGCACACCGCGCTCGACGCGCGCCAAGCCGGCGTTCTCGGAAATTTGGCCTGTCGTGGGCACGGGCGCGCCCATCGCGACGAACTCGTCGGCGTTGCGGCCGATGGTGTCGGCGGCCTCGCGAGCAGCCGTCGGGCCGCCAGCTTCAGCTTGCAGGAACTTCGCAGCGTCGCGGGACGTCGCCTTGCTGACATAGGAGCCGTCGGGGTTAAAGGTGATGTCGCGATCAGGTCGGCCGGCAGTTGCCCAGGCGTAGGTTGCCTTGGGGCCGAGCGTGAGCGCATCGCTCAGCGTCGTGGCGCCAACGCCGCCTGTGAGGCCGGCTAGCAACGACGTGAATGGCCCGCGATAGTCCTCCGGCAACATCGTGTCAGCCGCGGCGATGCCGGTGCCGGTTCCTACGCCAGCGACGGCATCCCGCGCGACGGCTTTGCCCGCGTGCTGCCCCTCATAGGCGTCCAGCAGCACATCGGCGATGCGGGGCTTGTCGGACGGAGCACGGGCTGCAGCCACGCCGCGGAGGCCGAATCCCTGCAGGGCGCCAGCGAGCCCGAATCGGGTAGCCTGGTAGGCGGTCTTTCCGCGCGCATCCATGCTGTCATAGTCGAGCGGCTCGACGCCGGCCGCGGAAGCGACTTCGGAGGCGCGATCGGCGAACCAATCGCTGCCACCGGGAGGCTTTTCGATAAAAGAGAGCTTCGATTTGTCTGGCTGGCCGGTGATCGCGCTTTTGATGGCGCCGGGCGTGTTGATGACGCCACGAGCGGCATTGTGCAGCATCGTAATAAGATCAACTGGCATTCCCGCGAGGTCAGCCGCGGTGCGAGCGCCGCCTTGGATCGCGGCCTCGACAGGCGCATAGCCGCGCTGATCGAGCGGCACGCTGGAAGCTTTGCGCGGCCCTTGGCCGAGGGCCTCGTACTTCGCGTCGTCCTGCCGCGCCTCCTCGGCGCGTCGTGTGGAGTTCTGCCAGAATGGATCCGTCGCGCGCTGCTGCGGCGATGGCTGCGGCGCGAAGTTCGGCGGCTGGAATGCTGCGAGGGGGGCGGACGGGCCTGACGGTGGCGCGGGGGCCTGGGCGGGATCAACCGCAAGGGCAAACGGGTCGTGATCGACCGGAATGAGCTGCGGGCCGGCTGACGCCTGCGCGAAGGGATCGTGATCGACCGGAATGAGCTCAGCCATCAGGGTTTCACCATGAGATATTTGCCGGGGCGTTGCGGATCGGGGACATAAAAGTTCCCATCGGGTGCCTGCCGCGGCTGTGCGTCTTGTTTCTGCACGCCCGGGTGCGGAGCCGCCGACGCAGGCTGAGCGCCTTGCGGCGCGCCGAACATGCGCTCGTACTCCTGCTCACGGATGCCTTGGCCCTGCTCGATCTGGCCGCGGATGTTGGCCAGCACCTGACGGCCCGCGATCGGGTCCATCAACGAGCCGCCGATGATCTCCGTCGAGTGGTTGATGTCCTGATTCGAGATGTTCGTGTTGCCCTTGGCTTTGGCCAAGGTGTAGGCGAGGTCCAGTACCTGCGAGCGCAGCACATTGGCTTCGACGCCGAGCGCCTGCGCGCGGGAATTGAACCGCTGATCCGAGAACAGACGGCTCATGGCGCCATCGACGGCCTGCTGCACACCGGGCGCGTTGGCTTCCGCCGCGAAGCCGGGCGAAATCAGCTTGCTCGCCGATTCGACCTGCGCGCGCAGATTGTTGAACATCGAGGCACCCTGACCGATGACGCCGATGGCGGCGCCGGCCGTCGGGGTCGACAGAAGCTTGTCGAGATTGTCGATGGCGGACATGGCCGTGCGCGACGAGACGCGCGTCTCCAGCAGCTTGCTCTTGTCGCCACCGCTCGGGTTGAGGTCGTCGCTCTTCGCCGCCGTCAGCTTGCCGAATGACTCCACCGGCTGCTCGATGCGCTGGCCGTCCTGCGCGCCATAGATGCCGCCTTGGCGCACGAACGCCGGGACGGTCTTGCCGCCAACCGACGCGACGCCGAGTTCGCCGGGGCTCTGCGCGCCGAAAGCGAAATCCTGCTGCCGCTCCTGCGGGATGGTCGGCAGGAGGCGCTGCTGCGTTTGAGCCTTGACCTGGTCGCTCGACTGGACCGCCGGAGCGCCATAGGCCTGGCTACGTGGGACGATGGTCGGGACACCCTCGACCATGACGGTCTCGGGCAGGTTGTCGGCCAGCGTCAGCTTGGTGGCTTCCTCGCGGTCTTTGAGCGCGAGTGCGTTCTGCAGCGACCGCTGCTGATGCGTCGCCGTCTGGTTGAACTCGCCGAGACCCGCGGAGGCGCGCTGGCCCGCCTGCGAGTCGAGCCCTCCCGTGCGGTAGCCTTCGATCGCCTGCATCCGGCCGAGCTTGGCCGGGTCGATTGCCCCGAACGCAGCAGCGATCGACGACGATCGCGGATCAACGAAATTGCCGTCGGCGCCGATGTTGTCGACCGCGAACTTCCGCAGTTCGTTCTCATCGGCGAGCTTGAGTGTGGCCTGCCGCTTGTAGTCCGCGGCGAGCTGATCGGCCCCCAGCGTTTTGCCAAGCTGCGCAAAGACCTTGCCGAGACTGTCATCCGGCGCCGCAGCTCCGCTCTCCTGAATGCCGACACGGCGGCCGATGATATTGACCATGGTTTAGACCCTCTGGAACGCTGCGGCGGTCACTGGCGATAGTTTGTTTCGGGAACGAAGATGCGGCTCGACTTGCCCGCTACCCTTTCAGCCCGGGCCGCATCGGCTTCCCGAAATGTTCGATGCAGGCCGACAGAGACGGCATCGGCAAACGTGGTGATGTCCGAAACCGAAGCTCCCAGGCGGACCAAAAAGGCCAAGCGCTCAAGAAAGAGCGCGTGCTCGCCGGTCTGCCATTGGTCGGTAAACTCCATGCCCTTGCCGTTTCCGAGCTCCAGGAAGTCCAAGGCAAGGTTGCGGCCGAAGCGGTCGCCTAGCGCCTCATAGTCCACTGCTAAGGGGGCCCTGCATCGGGGACCGTCGGGTGTCGGCTGCGTCATGGGATTTCTCGCCTGTCGACTCAGGACCTGGCGCGGCGAAACCAGAGAGAACGCCCACTGCAACTAGGGTAACATGCCTGCCGGTGGGAAGAAACTCCCACCCATGGGATTCTGCGAAGGCGAGGGCAGGAGACAGAACGCTCCGCCTTGTCGCTTGTTTAGCAAGATGTATTCAAGTAAAAAGCGGAAAAAGAGACATTAAAGATATTTGTAAGCGTGTTGACTCGGAATAACAGAAATCCTAGAGGGGTAAAATCGGAGATAATCGGGGCGGCGACGATGAAGCCGGATCAAGATAGGAAGATTGCCAGACTGACAACCAGGGAGGGAAAGTGGTGGAATATACGTTTCTTCGATCGTAGGGTTCACGATTTTGCGCTGATAGATTTGAAAACTGACAATCAGGACGCGGCGAGAAAGCTGTATTATTGGTGGCTCTTTGAGGAATTGGAGCAAGGAACGATTTCTGCGCCGCGGCCTGTCATGGGTATGTCGGTGCACCGAGCCATTTCTGATTTTATGTCTGCGCCCGACATGAAAACTGATAATTCAGATGAAAAAATTGCGATATACTTGAAGTTGATAAATGGGTTTGGCCAAAAATCCTTGCAGGAAATTCGAGATAAAGACTGCCTTCTGTACGCCGAAGGCCGCATTTTAGAACTGGCTAACGACAATACTAATGAGATTCAGCTGCGCGAAATCCACTATCAAATTCGAAAAGAGCTACAATTACTCAGAAAGATCGCGCGATACGCTAGGAGGTGGCAGAGGATAATCGAATATGACATGCCGGACATCACCTTGAACGTTGACCCGACACACATGACTTACCGCCAGCTGATGAGGCCGATCCAGACGACGAAATCGAGAAGAAGAGTTGGGGAGCTCGGGCCGTGGGCGCTCGTGCAGCGAACAATGTCGCGCCGTTTGATCCTGGCTCGAAAGCTCGGGTAGGAGTTGGCCATCCGAGGTTTTCGGAAATTCAAAAATTTGGCGAGCGGCCATCGGGCTGCGTGGAGAAACCGGGCCGCCCCCTCCCCAGGGGGTGGTTTTACGTTTTAGGGGGCAGGGGTCGGCTCGCCTGGCCGCTGGTAGCGAACGCCCGCGCCCTTCGCATCCTCTGGGATGAACTCAAGCCCGGCGACCTCGAGCGCCTGGCCCAGCCGCTCCCATGTATCAGGGTAGCCTTTGGAGTGGCCGTTCTCGAACCGGGTGATTGTCATGGCAGACACGCCCGACATTTCTGCGAGGTCGCGTACTCCAATTTGTAGGGCTGCTCGCGCCATTCGGCATTGGCTAGGTGAGATTTTCATTTCCTACCTGTTGACACGGTAAACATGTTGGAGCATGTTTACAGGGTAATCAGGTTGTCTGATTATCGCAACCCCCAGGGACAAACGCCATGACCGCTCAGCTCTCCCTCGCTTCCTTCGCCCCTGTCGCCAACATGACCTCGTCGATGCTCTCCCTGGCAGAAAATCAGCTGCTTGAGCTGGATGGTGCAGTTGATGACATTGCGGAGGATGACGACGACGGCCACGACGCAAATCTAGTGGCGCATTCAGCTCTGGTTGAAATGTCCCTGGCTCTGCCAGCCGAGACCGATGCCGATCGCGCGGCGCAGGTCCGCATTCTTTTGAACCACGTCATGCCGGCAAGCTGGCTCGGTGACGATGAAGATTTGGATTGGCACAACGCGATGGCCCGTCGCCTGCTGCTGAAGTTCGCCGGCCTCAATCCCATGATCGACCCGACCTCTGGCGAGTGAAGCCGCACAAGGCAGCTAAAGGGCCGGTCCTTCGGGGCCGGCCTTTTTCGTTTCGGGAGCACGATCGCGCGCGGCGTGTTACCGATGTGTTACCTGAGTTGAAAAGGGGCGGAGGTGCTCACTATGAGCGAAGCAAAATCTTGCTTATTTTTCAATGGGAAAGGCTGGTGCTGCGAGAGAGGATTGAACTCTCGACCTCTCCATTACCAATGGAGTGCTCTACCACTGAGCTACCGCAGCAGGATCGATGGGCCGTGATGCGTCTGAGCATTCGCGATGGGCGATTGACAGCGCGGGCGTCGTTCCGAAGCGGCGTCCTGATGCCACAAGGCCGGTGCCGACGCAACCCGGGACCGGCAATAGTTCTCAGTCGGCGAGCAGCAGGCGCTGGTCGATGCGGAAAAGCCGCCCGTCGCCGATGAGATGTGCGCTCAGACCCTCGCGAAACAGCGGCGCGAAGGCCCGGTCGCGCAGGTTGAGGCCGCCGGCATAGGCCCCCATCGCCGGCATTACGCAGCGGCGCTGGGAGAGCGCAAAGCAGCGCCGGCGCAGCGCCCGCCCGCGCATCCTGACCTTGGCGGCAGGATGGAGATGCCCGGCGATCTCGAACCCCTTTTCATCCGCGTCCGGCTCGTGCCGCAGCGCCACGCCGGCGAGGCAGATCGCCGCCGCGCTCTCGCCACCGAGCGCGGCGGCGATCTGCGGATCGTGGTTTCCCGTCAGCCAGAGCCAGTCCCGGCCTTGTTGCAGGCCGAACAGGGCCGCAAGGCACGCGGCATCGAGCCGGGTCTGTCCGCCGCGATCGTGAAAACTGTCGCCGAGCGCGATCACGCGGGCAGGCTGATGGCGCAGGACGGCGGCGGTCAACGCAGCCAGCGTCGCGCGCGAATCGTAAGGAGGCAGGAAAACGCCGCGCGCCGCATAGGCCGAGCCCTTTTCGAGATGCAGATCGGCGACGATCAGCGTGCGTTCGTCGGGCAGCCAGAGCGCGCCCGACAGATCCGGCACGAGCGCAAGCCGGCCCAGCATGAAGGCCACCCGTTCCGTCTCGATCCTTGCGGCCGCAATCGTCACGCCATCGCCTCTTCCGTCAGCATCGCTTCGGCTTCCGCCAGGATCTCGTCGGCGGCCTCGCCATAGACGGTCTCGCGGCCGATCTCGAGCATCACCGAAACACCGAGCGGCGAAACCCTGTCCAGCGGCTGGTGCACGATATGGCCGCTGATTCGTGTCAGCATCTGACCAAGCCGCCTGATGTCGAGCAAGCCCGTGGCGGCATCCTGGCGTGCGGCCTTGAGAAGCACGTGCTCCGGTTCGTGCCGGCGCAGCACGTCGTAGACGAGGTCGGTGGACATCGTGACCTGCCGCCCGTTCTTCTCCTGGCCCGGAAAGCGCCGCTCGATCAGCCCGGCGATCACGGCGCATTGCCGGAAGGTCCGCTTCATCAGGGCCGACTCGGCCATCCACTCCTCCAGATCGTCGCCGAGCATGTCCTGGGCGAACAGATCGTCGAGGCTGAGCGCTCCTCGTGCGATCGCCGCGCTCATGTCGCCCAGCGTCCAGCAGGCGATGCCGTAATCGTTGCAGACGAAGCCGAGCGGCCGCATCCGGGCCCGCTCCAGCCGCCGCGTCAGCAGCATCCCCAGCGTCTGGTGGGCGAGCCGCCCCTCGAACGGATAGGCGACGAGGTAGAAGCGCCCGGCCCGGGGAAAGGTCTCGATCAGGAGTTCGCCCGGCTTTGGCAGGCGCGATTTCAGCCGCTGCGCCTGCAGCCAGGAGGAGACCTCGTCGGGCAGCGTCTTCCATTCCTTCGGGTTCGCCAGCATGGCGCGGACGCGCGCGGCCAGGAAGGTCGAGAGCGGAAACTTGCCGCCGGCATAGGACGGAATCTTCGGGTCGGTGCCAGGTGCGGCGCGCGAGCAAACGGCCTCGTTGCCGGTGATGCCCTCGAAGCGCAGGATCTCGCCGGCGAAGACGAAGGTGTCTCCGGGCGTCATCGTCTCGGCGAAATACTCCTCGACCTCGCCGAGCACCCGCCCGCCGGTCATGATCCGCGATGGCTGGCCGGCCTTGCCGCCCCGCGCCCGGCCGAGCCGAACCTTCAGCATCGTCGATTCAACGATCGTGCCGACATTCATGCGGTATTGCTGGATGACCTTCGCATCGCTTGCGCGCCACAGTCCGGCCTTGTCCTGACGAAGCTTGGCGAAACGCTCGTAAGAGCGCAGCGCATACCCGCCGGTCGCGACGAAGTTCACCACCGCGTCGAAATCGGCGCGGTCGAGCGCTGCATAAGGCGAGGCGGTGCGGATCTCGTCATAGAGCGCGTCGGCGTGAAAGCCGTCCGAGCAGGCGACGCCCAGCACATGCTGCGCCAGCACGTCGAGACCGCCGAGCCTCGGCTCGGGCGTGTCCTGAGCTGCCTCTGCGACCGCGTCGAGCGCTGCGCGGCATTCCAGCAGTTCGAAGCGGTTGGAGGGCACCAGCAGCGCCTGCGAGGGCTCGTCCATGCGGTGGTTCGAGCGGCCGATCCGCTGCATCAGCCGGCTGGCGCCCTTGGGCGCGCCGATATTGACGACGAGATCGACATCGCCCCAGTCGATGCCGAGATCGAGCGTCGCGGTGCAGACCACGGCCTTGAGCTTGCCCGCCGCCATCGCGGCCTCGACCTTGCGGCGCTGCCCGGCATCGAGCGAGCCGTGATGCAGCGCGATCGGCAGATTGTCGTCGTTGACGCTCCAGAGCGCCTGGAAGGCGAACTCGGCCTGCATGCGCGTGTTGACGAAGACCAGCGTCAACTTGTGCGCGGTTATGGCCTTATAGATCTCGGCCATCGCGTGACCAGTGGTGTGCCCTGCCATCGGCAACCGCGTCGCCGTCTGCAGGATGCCGATGCGCGCGGCAGCCCCTCCGGTCACGGTAACCAGCCCAGCGGGCGTCTCCGCGCCGCCCAGGAAGCGTTGCAGGTCGGCAGGTTCGCGCACCGTCGCAGACAAACCGACCGCGCTCACTTGTGGCGCGAGCGTTCGCAGCCGCGCCAAATCGAGCGAGAGCAGGTCGCCGCGCTTGGAGGTGACCAGCGCGTGCAACTCGTCGAGCACGATATGGCGCAGGTTCTCGAAGAACGGTTTGGCATCGCGATGGGAGACGAGCAGCGCGAGCTGTTCCGGCGTCGTCAGCAGGATGTCGGGCGGTCGCGCGATCTGGCGCGTGCGCTTGGCGGCCGAGGTATCGCCGGTGCGGGTCTCGACCTTGATCGCCAGCCCCATCTCGGCGATCGGCATTTCCAGATTGCGGGCGATATCGACCGCGAGCGCCTTCAGCGGCGAAATGTAGAGCGTGTGCAGGCCGTTGCGTTTGGCCCCGCGCTCGGTCAGCTCGACCAGCGAGGGCAGGAAACCGGCTAGCGTCTTGCCGGCGCCGGTGGGCGCGACCAGCAGCGTCGAGCGCCCGGCGCGGGCTTCTGCCAGCAGCGCGAGCTGATGCGGCCGCGCCTGCCAGCCACGGCTGGCGAACCAGGCGGAGAAGGCGGGGGGGAGGGAGGAGGGCGCAGCCATGCGCTCCAGAGATAGGATGTGATTCGGGAGAACGAAAGGAGAATCGAGAAGCTTCAGCCCGCTGAGATCGACGATCTCGGTCTCCATGAGGGGAAGCCTTCGTGTCCTTCTGTCAGGATTGGAGGTCACCACTTGCGGCCGGTCAAACCGTCACGGCAGGATGCGATACGTGATCCCGAACTGAAGGCGACCTTCCGCAGAAGCCGCCAGCGATCTACGCGGAACGGTCCTTAACCCAAACTTGCGAGTGACCATGCGCCCCCTCTCGCTCCCACCCGCCATCCGCAGGATTTCCCCCGGACGCAGCCTTTGCGTCGCTGCAGGAGGCGCCCTCGCTGCGCTGGCTGGCGGGTCGGTGCCCGCTGAGGCCCATGTGAAATGGTTCGCGCCCTACATCGTCGGCGCCCCGCCGCAACCCATTCTCGCCACCCTGACCAATCTGTGGTTCTGGACGGGCATCGCACTCGTCCTGGTCTTCTTCCTGGCGACCCGGGCCATCGAGAAATCGCCGGTCGGTGAGACCGTGCTCGCCGGAATGGACCGGATCACCGACCCGCTCTGGCAACACCTCGACGAGTCCGTATGCCTCGTCATCGGCGCGTTCTTCGTGGCCATCTTCGCAGTCGGTGGCGTCTACCTGACGCCGGACCTGAAGACACCGGCAGAATGGGTTTCGTGGGCCCAGCTGCTGATCGCGGCGCTGGTCATTCCGCGAGCGACGCGCCCGGTCGCCGCTGCTGGCATCATCGGCCTCTGGCTCCTGGCCTTGCGCGACTACGACATCTTCCACCTGCTCGATTACCTCGCGCTCGGTGTCGGCGTCGCCGCCTATCTCGTTCTCGAGGCCTCGGCGAACGCAGAGTGGCGCAAACACCGGTTCGAGGTTCTGCGCTGGGGTGTCGCCATCGCGTTGATGTGGTCGAGCCTGGAAAAGTTCGCCTATCCGGACTGGTTCTACCCCCTCGTCGTCGAGAAGCCGTTTCTGACCTTCGGGCTGCCGCGCGACGTCTTCATCCCGATGGCCGGCGTGGCCGAGTTCACGATGGGCTTCGGCATGATCTGGACCCCGCTCGTGCGGCGGCTGTCGGCGCTCGCGCTCTTCATCATCTTCAATGCCGCAGTCTATCCCTTCGGGCGCATCGATCTGATCGGTCATGCCCTGATCATGGCGATCATCATCGCGATCGCCGCCGATCATACCCGCGATGTCCAATTCCTGCCGGCGCTCAAGCGTCGGTTGACGGGGGTGCCCGCCGGCCTCGCTGCTGCCTTGGTCCTTTTCGCAACCGGCTATTGGGGCCTTCACGTCGCGCTCTACGGACCCGAGGGGCGGGTGGGGCAGCCGAGCGCCGACATGGCGACCCATTCGCACAGCCCGGAGTATCCGCACGGACCGCAGGCGTCCGGCGGCATCGGCGCTCCACCGCGGTAGGATAAGAGCGCAACGTTCCACGGCTGGCCGGAAGATAGGCGCATCCGACGCGGCGTGTGGAGGCGGAACTCGAGATCCTGAGCCGGCGCGTATCGGGCTGCTTGGCTGGCGGGCCAACCTCCGGACCTCGTTTGTCCCTTCAGCCCCTCTCAGCGACAACCAGCAGCCCTGGCACAGCCGCGCCACGGTCCTGCCGCGTGCTGGCGGGCTCCATGAGTACGGGTCGTATGCCCGCTTCTCGAAGTCTCTGCCTCAACCAGCCCTCTGCGTGGGCAAACCTGCGATCCGCTCCGACCACGACGCCTTCGCCCTTGTGGCTTTGCACCGTGAACGCCAGCAGCCCACCGCGCACCAGCACGCGCGCGCTCTGCGCAAAAACCGCGTCGAGCGCGCCGAGATAGACGAAGACATCCGCCGCGATCACGAGATCGGCGGAGGCATCCGGCCGGCTTGCCAGGAAACTCGTCAGCCCCGCCACGGCCAGCTTGTCATACAGCGGCCCGTCATCCGCCCGGCGCTTGCTGCGTGCCCGCTCGATCATGCGCGGCGAGAGATCGCAGCCGGCGAGGAAGCCTGTCTCCTCGCGGATCGCCTCGCCCATCAGCCCGGTGCCGCAGCCGAGATCGTAGACGGTCTCGAAACGAAATGGCGCTCCCGCCTCCTGACGGATTTTGGACAGGGCATCCTTCAGAAGGGCAGGGGCGTTGTAGTGAAGGGCCTCGACCAGATGGCTGTCGAAGCGCTCGGCATAGCCGTCGAACAGCACGCCGGAGAAGTTCTCCGAGGTCGCTTCCTCGGCCGACATCGCGCCGATGCGGGCGAGATCGAGCCGTGCGCCGAAATGGTCGTTGGGGTCGAGCGTCAGGCATTGCCGCCAGGCGGTCGCAGCCTCTTCGTTGTGGCCGAGCTTCTCCTGGGCGAGCCCGTAAAGATGCCAGGCGGCGGTGAAATGGTACGCCTGCGCCAGGGTCTGGTCGAGGATATCGACGGCGGCTTTCGCGTCGCCATCCTTCAGCGCGGCCTCGGCCCAGGCATAGCGGCGATCCAGCGTTGGATCGCCCGAACTGGCGGAATGCGTGGCGGAACCCTTTTCGATCATGCGCGTCGGTCTATCTGAGGAGAATGACCCTGGCCAGACAGCGCCCTTCCGATCTGCTGATCCCGACGCCGGCCGGCCTTTTCTGCCCGCCGGCAAATATTTACATCGATCCGGTGCGGCCCGTGGAAAGAGCACTCATCACCCACGGCCATTCCGACCATGCCCGCGCCGGTCATAGCGCCGTTCTGGCGACGCGCGAGACGCTGGCCATCATGGCCTTGCGCTATGGCGAGGGCTTTACGGGCGAGCGCCAGGAGGCCGTGCCGGGCGAGACGACCCGGATCGGAGAGGTCGATTTTCGCTTCGTACCGGCCGGCCATGTGCTTGGATCGGCCCAGATCGTGGTCGAGCACAAGGGCCTGCGCATCGTCGTCTCCGGCGACTACAAGCGCGAGCGCGATCCGACCTGCGCCGGCTTCGAACCTGTCCCCTGCGACATCTTCATCACCGAGGCGACCTTCGGCCTGCCGGTCTTTCGCCATCCTCCGGCCCATGCCGAAGTCGCAAAGCTGCTGGAATCCGTCAGGCTCTTTCCGGAGCGCACCCATATCGTCGGCGCCTATTCGCTCGGCAAGGCGCAGCGCGTCATGGCCCTGATCCGGGAGGCCGGCTACGAGCGGCCGATCTATGTCCACGGCGCGATGGACAAGCTGACCGATTTCTACATCGCGGAAGGCGCGAAGCTGGGCGATATCCGCAAGGTCGTCGCCGCCGAGCGCAAGAGTCTCGGCGGAGAGATCGTCATCTGCCCGCCCAGCGCGATCCAGGATCTGTGGGCGCGCAAGTTTCCCGACCCGGTCACCGCCTTCGCGTCGGGCTGGATGCGGGTCAGGGCCCGCGCCCGGCAGAAGGGCGTCGAACTGCCGCTGATCATCTCGGACCATGCCGATTGGGACGATCTCCAGGCGACCATCCGCGAGGTTCAGGCAGGCGAGATCTGGGTCACCCATGGCGAGGCCGAGGCGCTGGTGCACTGGTGCGGCACGGTTGGCCTCAAGGCCAAGCCGTTGCATCTGGTCGGCTATGATGGCGACGAGGGAGAAGCCGAACCTGCCGGAGGAGAGAACGCCGATGCCGCGGTCTGAGCCAGGGCTAGCGGCTTTGCGCCATCACCGGGCGCGCGGCCGTGGACATGCCGACGAGCGAGGCGGCCATGTCGCGCGCCAGGCAATCGTAGCCGGCATCGCTCATGTGAAAGCCGTCAGTCGAGAGCGCGGCCTTGAAAGCGACGGCGTCGCCGCGATGCCATTCGAGCATGGCGTCGTAGCGCGTGAACACCGGCACGGACTGGCTGCGCGCGACCTCGGCGATCGTATCGACATAATGGCGATATCGGGCGGGCTCGCGAATGCCGGGGAAGAACTGCGGATCGAGGATCGCGAGGCTAGGCCCGGCCTGCTTCACCATGGCGATGCCCTCGGCGATCATGGCGCGGAACGCGTCGAGATCGCCGCCCTGCACGGCGTCGTTGGTGCCGACTTGCCAGATCACGAGGTCGTAGCGCCGCTCGGCCATCGCCTGTTTGAGACGGGTGAGCGTCTGCGGCGCGGTTTCTCCGCCGATGCCGGCATTGACGATCTCGATAGGCGTCCTCGGCCATGCCTGCCCCAGCAGGGCCTGAAGCCGGGCCGGGTAGGTCTTGTCCCGGGCGCTGGCGCCGATGCCTTCCGTCGAGGACGACCCGATTGCAAGGATCGAAAGCTTGCGGCCTTGCGGGAGCGGGGCGGTCAGGGCCGACAGCGTGAGATTGGAGTGGACGATCGGCGTCTCGCGGCAGGCGAACCCTGCCGCCTGGACGGTTCCCGAAAACATCAGCGCTGCGAAGAGATTCAAGGCTGTGAACCGCAAGGCCGCGCGCATCGGGATCGTTCTCCTGAAGACTGTCTGGCGATTAACCTCCGCTTCATGAATGGCGCCTGAACGATGCGGTGCAGCAATTCCCGACAAGACCATGGCGCGCCGCATCATCGGGGCTCGCCGCAATGAACCGCTTCGCCTGGCTGCTCGACCGCCTCGCCTACGAACCGCGACGCAACGCGAAGCTCGCGCTGATCGCCGATTACCTGCGCACCACGCCCGATCCCGATCGCGGGCTGGCGCTGGCGGCGATGACCGGCGGGCTCGTCTTCCAGAATGCGAAGTCCGGATTGATCCGCGCGCTGATCGCCGAGCGCACCGACCCGGTGCTGTTTGCGCTGTCCTACGACTATGTCGGCGATCTCTCGGAGACGGTCGCGCTGATGTGGCCGGCCAGGCACGGCGCCAACGCCGTTCCCCATCTGCCCGATGTCGTCGCCGGCCTGCGCTCCGTCGGCAAGACCGAACTCCCGCGCCTGATCGCCTCATGGCTCGACGCGCTCGACGAGACCGGGCGCTGGGCGCTGCTGAAGCTCATCACTGGATCCTTGCGCATCGGTGTCTCGGCCCGCCTCGCCAAAACGGCGGCTGCAAGTCTCGGCGGCATACCCGCAGATGAGGTGGAGCAGGTCTGGCACGGGCTTGAGCCGCCCTATGCGACGCTGTTCGCCTGGCTGGAAGGCAGAGGACCGCGCCCGGAAGCGACCGACCCCGCTCCGTTCCGGCCCGTCATGCTGTCGCATCCTTTGGAGGATGCCGATTTCGACAAGCTCGCACCCGGCGATTTCAGCGCCGAATGGAAATGGGACGGCATCCGCGTCCAGGCGGTGAGCGGAACGCGCCCCGACGGTACGCGGCTGACGCGGCTCTATTCCCGCACCGGCGAGGACATCGCCGGAGCCTTTCCCGATCTCGTCGAGGCGATGACGCAGGACGGCGCGCTCGACGGCGAATTGCTGGTGATGCGCGAGACCGCCGTCCAGAGCTTCAACACGCTGCAGCAGCGCCTGAACCGCAAGACCGTGACATCGAAGATGCTGTCGGAGTTCCCGGCCCATATCCGCGTCTACGACCTGCTCGTCGACGGAGAGCAGGACATCCGCAGTCTTCCCTTGGACGAGCGCCGCGTCCGGCTCGAGGCTTTCCTGGAGCGGCTCGGCAGCGATCGCTTCGATCTCTCCCCCATCATCCCCTTCGTCAACTGGGACGACCTCGCCGCCGCCCGCGCCGATCCGGCTTCGGCTGGTGCCGGCGACGATGCCGAGGCCGTCGAGGGCTGCATGATCAAGCGCCGCGACTCGGCTTATCTGCCCGGCCGGCCCAAGGGCTACTGGTGGAAGTGGAAGCGGCAGGCGCGCCTTATCGACTGCGTGCTGATGTATGCCCAGCGTGGCCACGGCAAACGCTCCTCCTTCTATTCCGACTATACCTTCGGCGTCTGGCGAAAGGCTGAGGGCGGCGACGAACTCGTGCCCGTCGGAAAAGCCTATTTCGGCTTCACCGACGAGGAACTGGTCGAGATCGACCGCTATGTCCGCAAGAACACGCAAAACCGCTTCGGTCCGGTCCGCGAGGTGACGCATACAGTCGAAAGCGGCCTCGTCTTCGAGGTTGCCTTCGAGGGCCTGCAGCGCTCGACCCGGCATAAATCGGGGCTGGCCATGCGCTTCCCCCGCATCAGCCGCATCCGCTGGGACAAGCCGCCCGCCGAGGCCGACCGCATCGAGGCGCTGGAACAGCTGCTGCCGGCGGGAGCGTGATTGGCCTGATAAGGAGGTGCTCGGCCATTGACAGCAGCGTTGCCTCCGCGCTTCACATCAGGACGACCCGAGGCGGTGCCGACGGCCCTTGAGATCGAAAAAGCGGGACGGAGAGCTTCATGGCATGGCAACCGATCACGCGAATCGTCATCGCGGACGATCACCCGCTGTTCCGGGGCGCGTTGAAACAGGCTGTCGGCACGGCGCTCGAAGGCGCCGATATCCGCGAGGTCGGCTCGCTGGAGGCGCTAACCGAGGCGCTGTCGCAGGGCGCCGATGCGGATCTCGTCCTGCTCGACCTGACCATGCCGGGCGTGCAGGGTTTTTCGGGGCTGCTTTTTTTGCGGGCCGACCACCCCGAGGTGCCGGTCATCGTGGTCTCTGCCAATGACGATCCGGCGGTGATTCGGCGCTGCATCGAGTTCGGTGCGCTCGGCTTCCTGCCCAAGACCGCCGAGGTTGAGCAGATGGGCGAGGCGATCCGAGCCGTGCTGGACGGCAGCGTCTGGACGCCGCCCGGCGTCGATCTGTCGTCTCCCGTCGATGCCGAGGTCGCCGACATGGTCCGCCGCCTCTCGACCTTGACGCCCCAGCAGGTCCGCGTCCTGATGATGCTGTCGGAAGGGCTGCTCAACAAGCAGATCGCCTATGAACTCGGCGTCTCGGAGGCGACCGTGAAGGCGCATGTCTCGGCCATCCTGACCAAGCTCAATGTCGACAGCCGCACCCAGGCCGTGATAGCCGCCTCCAAGATCGCCGGCACCGCCTGGGCGACGACGGGCGCCTCCGCAACGGTGTGAAGCCGTCGTTCAGCCCCGGTTCAAGCGCCGCGCTCTTTAATGAAATTCTCGCTGGGGAACTTGATTCAATGGCCAATGGTACTTTCGAACGCTTTCTCGGCGGTTCGCCGCTCGGCGTTCTGGTCCGGCTGATCTTCGTTTCGCTTCTGGTCGGCGCGGCCATGGCCTTCCTCGGCCTCTCGCCGCAGGCGCTCTACGACGGGGTGATCCATTTCTTCCGCTCGCTCGGCAATCTCGGCTTCGGGGCGGTGCGCGAGGTCGGCCAATGGGTCATCGCCGGCGCGCTGATCGTGGTGCCGCTCTGGCTTTTGTCGCGCCTGTTCGCCGCGCGGCGATAGCTACAATCCTCCGCCCCGCGCGATCTCGCGCGCATCGCGCCCGACCAGCGCGCTGAGCCGTCCGAGGCCCGCCTTGCGTGCCTCGGTCGCCAGCCCGGCCTTGATCGTCTTCGCCAGCCCCGGCCCGTGGTAGACCATCGCCGAATAGAACTGCACGAGATCGGCGCCCGCCCTGATCTTGGCGAAGGCGGTTGCAGCCGAGTCGATGCCGCCGACGCCGATCAGCGGGAACTGCCGCTCGACGCGCACGAAGGTCTCAGCAAGCAGCCGGGTCGAGGGCTCGAAGAGAGGTCGGCCGGACAACCCTCCCGTCTCGGCTTTCGCTGCGGCACGCAGACTTTCCGGGCGCGCGACGGTGGTGTTGGACACGATCATCCCGTCGATGCCGCGCCTGCGGGCCACGCCGACCATCCCGTCGAGTTCGGGCAGGGTCAGGTCGGGTGCGATCTTGAGCAGAAGCGGCGTCGCCTTGCCGGACGGCGGCCGCACCTCGTCGCGTGCTGCGACTGCGCGTGCGATCAGGTCGTCGAGCGCCGCTTCCGCCTGCAGGTCACGGAGGCCCGGCGTATTCGGCGAGGACACGTTCACGGTCAGGAAATCGGAATGTGGCGCCAGGTACCGCACCAGCACGGCATAGTCCTGCGCCCGGTCGGCCGACTCCTTGTTGGCCCCGAGATTGACGCCGACGATCCCGCCATTCCGCCGCCGCGCCGCCAGCCGCTGCGCCACCACCGTCATGCCGTCGCTGTTGAGGCCGTAGCGGTTGATCACCGCCTCGTCCTCGACCAGCCGGAAGACGCGCGGGCGCGCATTGCCCGGCTGCGGCAGGGGCGTCACTCCACCGACCTCGACGAAGCCGAAGCCGAGCCCGAGCGCTCCATCGATCGCCTCGGCGTGCTTGTCGAAGCCGGCGGCGAGGCCGACGGGATTTGAAAAGGACAGCCCGAAAGCCTCGGTCGCCAGCACCGGGTCCTCGGCGGCCGGTTTCAGACGCGGCGCGGCGGCCAGCGCCGCCACGCTGAGTCTATGCGCCGTCTCGGCGTCGAGCTTGTGGATCAGAGGCCGTGCGAGACCAAACAGGGCGCCGATCATGCCACGTCCTCCGGAACGAGATGCGTGCCGTCGCGAGCATGTCGCAGCGGCGCGATCCAGCGTGCGGCCTTTGGATCGAGCGAGGCGTAGAGATGGGGAAACAACGCGCCGCCGCGGGACGGCTCATAGCGCAGGGCGTGCCCAAGCCGGGCATCGTCGATCGCGATCAGCAGCAGGTTACGCTTCCCGGCGAAGTGCCGCGCCGCAGTTTCGCGGACCTGCCCGCCGGTCGAGAAATGGATGTAGCCGTCAGCGAGATCGACCGGCGCCCCCTCGAAACGACCGGTAGCCTCGGCCTCGCGCCAGAGCGCTTCGGGACAGATCTTGTAGATGAGCGGCAAGGCGGGCCTCGGCGGTTCTGGATGCGCCACGACATAGCGGCTGTCAGGAGGCTTGAGCAAATTTTATCCCCGTCATGGCGAAAAACAGATTGAAGTCTTATCGAATAGGCGATATTTCCTATTTTATCCCCGCCGAATGGCAACATCAGGAACGAGGCCTCTCCGGTGCTGTCCCATGACCAGATCTGGACCGCCATCGACGCGCTCGCCCAGCGCTACGGCTTTACCGCCTCGGGGCTTGCCCGCAAGGCGGGCCTCGACGCGACCACCTTCAACCGCTCCAAGCGGATAGGTCCCGACGGGCGCGAGCGCTGGCCCTCGACCGAATCGATCGCCAAGATCCTGCAGGCGACCGGCGCTTCGCTCGACGAGTTCATGGCGGTGGTGATGCGGCGTGGCCCGGCACCCTCGCGCACGATCCCGCTGATCGGCTTCGCCCAGGCGGGCTCGGGCGGCTTCTTCGACGATGGCGGCTTCCCCGTCGGCACGGGCTGGGAGGAGGTCGCCTTTCCCGGCGTCGCCGACGAGAAGGCCTATGCGCTGGAGATCGCAGGAGACTCGATGCTGCCGCTCTATCGCGACGGCGACACCATCATCGTCTCTCCCACCGCGACGGTCCGGCGAGGCGACCGGGTCGTGGTCAAGACGACCGAGGGCGAGGTCCTGGCCAAGCAGCTCAGGCGCCAGACGGCCCGAACGGTGGAACTCGCCTCGCTCAACCCCGAGCATCCCGAGCGGGTGCTGAACCTCACCGACATCGCCTTCATGGCGCGGGTGATCTGGGCGAGTCAGTAGCGTCTCAATTCCCCAACTGCCGCCGCGTCGGCAGTGTTACCTTGAACACCGCACCCACCGCCGAGGGTTCGAGTTCGATCGTGCCGCCATGCAGGCGCACCAACTCGGCCGCGATGGCGAGGCCCAGCCCGGTCCCGCCGGGGCTGACCGAACCGCGAAACGCCTGGAACAGGTTCGCCCGCGCCCGCTCCGGCACGCCGGGACCGTTATCGGCGACGCGCAGCAGCACCACACCGTCGAGACGCTGCGCCTTGATCTCCAGCGTCGGCCGGCTGCCACCCTCCGCGCCGGCCTGGGTCAGCGCCTGCACCGAGTTGCGCATCAGGTTGAGCAGCACGCGCGCCATCTGCTCGGGGTCGCAGGGTGCGAGCAGCTCGGCGGGAACCTCGTTGGCAAAGCCGACCTGCTTGTTCTCCGGCAGGCCGAGCAGTTCGGCCTGCTCCGCGACGAGCTGGCGCAGGGCGACGTCGCGCAACACCGGATCGGCCTCCGCCGCGCGGCCATAGGCCAAAGTCGCCTGGCAGAAATCGATGGCGCGGCCGAGCGTCGCGATCAGGCGGGGCGCGAAGCGCTTGATCTTGGCGTCGCGCGTATCGACCAGCCGGTCGGACATCAGCTGCGCCGCCGCCAGCATGTTGCGCAGATCGTGATTGATCTTGCTGACCGCGAGACCGAGTTCGGCGAGATGCTTCTTGGTGCGCAACTCGCCGGCAAGCGTCATCTGCATCCGCGCCAGCGCCCGCTCCGCCTCGCCGATCTCGTCGGCACGCTGGCTCGGCTCGATGATCCGGCGCGGATTCTCCGGTTCGAATTCGAATTCCATCACATTGGCGGCGAGCCGCCGGATCGGCCCGACGATCATCCAGTTCAGCGCGAGATAGACCGCGACCGCCGTCAATCCCGAGATCACCAGCGAGAGCAGCAGGATGTTGCGTGAAAACACCAGCATCGCCCGCCGCAGCGGCGCCTCGTCGAGCACCATCTCGACGAAATCCGCCCCACCCGTGGCCTGGCCGATGACGCGAATCGGCATGTTATGCGCCGGGGCGACGAGAACCTCGACCGCCTCCTTGATTGCGACGATCCAGTTCTTGTCTCGCAGATCGACGGTGCGCACCACTTCGGGCGGCATCGAATCGAGGCTGAGCAGGCGGCGCGCACCCCCGACGCGGGCCGCGATCGCGCGCGCGCCAACGCCGGTCAGCAGGCGGCTCTCGCTGTCTTCCGGCAGGCGCTCCTCGGGCGCGCCTTCCAGGACGAGCACGGCGATCTGCGCAGCCGCCAGCCGGTCGTTCAGCCAGTTGCGGCGGAAATTCGCCACCGACGGGAGGTAGATCAGGACTTCGGCCAGCATCACGAACAGCACGGTCAGCACCAGCAGCTTGGCGGAGAGGCCAAGCCTGGTCAGGCCGCGCGGAACGCTGACGGAGAGCGCCTTGGTGTCGAGGTCCTGTTGCTGCATCTTTTCGCAGTCTAGCCGAAGCGGCGCAGAAAGCCGATCAGCCGGCGAATGCCCGGTTTGGCCGTCAGCGGCGCGTAGAAGGAGACGGCCGCGCGCTTCGAGACTTCCGAGAGCGTCGGATAGGGGAACACCAGCCCGGCCATGTCCTTGACCGCCATCTTCTTCTGAACGGCCATGCACCAGGGCAGGATCAGGTCGCCCGCTCGTGCCCCGACGATGGTGACGCCGAGGATGCGACCTTTCTTATCCGTGACGAGCTTGACGAAGCCTTCCGTCTCGCGTTCGGCCTGCGCCCGGTCGTTCTCGGAATAGGGCCAGCGTAGCACCCTGATTTCGCCTGACGCCTTGCGCGCCTCTGTCTCGGACAGGCCGACGCTGGCGAGTTCGGGATCGCAATAGGTCACGCGCGGGATTGCCGGCGTCGCGACCTTTACCGGCAACCGGAACAGCGCGCTGCGCACCACGAGACCTGCGTGATAATTCGCGACATGGGTGAACTGCAGTCCGCCCGCCGCGCCGCCGGCACAATCGCCGATCGCAAAGACCCGGCGGTTGGCGGTACGCAGGCCCTTGTCAACGATCACGCCCCTGGCGTCGCTGGAAATCCCGGCGAGTTCGAGATCGAGCCCCTCGATATTCGGCCTGCGCCCGGTCGCGACCAGAAGGTGCGTGCCCTCGACCGTCCCTTCAGGGTTTGCGGCCGTCGCCGCCAGGACGAGGCGGATGCCGCCGCGAATGCCTTCGGCACGCAGCACCTCGGCCTGTTCGAGCAGGATGACACCCTCGCGCAGCAAAGCCCGCCGGACGATGCCCGCGGCCTCGGGATCGTCGCGCGACAGCAGGTCACGCGCCTCGATGATCGTCACCCTACTGCCGAGTCGCGCCATCGCCTGGGCGAGTTCGACGCCGATCGGCCCGCCGCCCAGCACCAGCAGACGCTCGGGCAGCGTCTTCGGCGTGAACACACTCTCATTGGTCAGGAAGGGAAGCTGATCCAGCCCCGGGATCGGCGGTGCCGCAGGTCTCGATCCGGTTGCGATCACGATGCGGCGCGGCCTGATCGCCTGATCGCCGACCATGAGGGTGCTGCGGCTGACGAAGCGCGCCTCGCCCTTGATCACGTTGACGCCCAGGGCGGTGAAGCGCTCGACGGAGTCATTGGGCGCGATCGCCGCGATGACGCGATGCACATGGGCGTGAACCTGGCCGAAATTCACGACTGGCTCGCCGGCGGAGATCCCGAACGGAATGCAATCCCGGATCGCCTGCGCCCGAGCGCCGGCCGCGATCAGCGCCTTGGAGGGAACGCAGCCGACATTCAGGCAGTCGCCGCCCATCCTGTCGCGTTCGACGAGCACGACCGGCACCCCGAACATCGCAGCGGCCGCTGCGACCGACAGCCCGGCTGAACCGGCGCCGATCACGCAGATATCCGGCGTCAGCGCCGCCTTCGCGGAAGCCGCCGTTCCAGCTTCGCTCACGCTGTGCCTCCCTGACCCGCTCCGCCACGCTTGCTGATGCGTCGCCAGATCGCCGGAATCAAGGCCATGCAGCCCAGAAGCGCGAAAGCGATCAGAAGCTGCGGCGTCAGGATCGCCCTGAGGTTGAGCCCATGCCCGCAATAACCGCGGCCCGCAGCCAGACAGGCACTGCGCGCGGCCTGCTGCGCGGCGATCACCGAATCGAAGCCCGCGCCCGCGACCGAAAATGCGAAGGTGCCCGGAATGATGCCGACCAGCGTCGTCCAGGCGAAGACAGGCAGCGCGACGCCGCCGGCCGCGGCGGCGAGGTTGACCAGCCAGAACGGAAAGGCCGGCACGAGCCGCAGGAAGAGAAGATAGGAGGCCGCATCGGTCTTGAAGCCTTCGAGAATACGACCGAGCTTTGGCCCGGCCTTGCGCTGGAGACTTTCTCCCAAGGCCGACCGTGCGACCACGAAGACGGCCAGGGCGCCGAGCGTGGCGGCGAAGACGGCGACGATGCCGCCGAGCACGCCGCCGAACAGGAAGCCGCCGAGCAGCGTCAGCAGGGCGGCGCCCGGAAAGGACAGCGCCACGGCGGCTGCGTAGACTCCGGCGAAGGAGAGCAGCGCCAGCGTCCGGTTGGCTTCGACATACTGCTTCAGTGCCTCCCTGTGCTGCACCACGGCATCGAGGCTGAGATGGCGATGGAGGCCTGCAGCATAAGCGCTTGCCATGGCGAGCGCGAGCAGGCCGAGCGGCAGGAAGCGCCTCCAGGCCGGCCGCTCCGGCCCGCCATCTGGTGTCGTTCCGTCGTCGGCAGTCATCGGCTCGTTCATCAGACGCGTCATTCCATGCCCGGGGCAAGTGACGCGAACCTAAGCGCAGGGACAGGCGCTGGCACCGCCTCGTCACCACCTCGTGAGCGGTTTCGCCGGATCAGGCGACGTTTCGGCTCTTTGCGCGCGTGATCCGCTTGGGATGGAACTGCGACATCGGTTCGGGGCGGCCGAACAGATAGCCTTGCGCCCGCTGCGCGCCGAGCAACTGGACCGCGACCCGCTGCTGCTCGGTCTCGATGCCTTCGACGACGACCGTCATCGAAAGCCGCCTCGCGAGCTGGCAGACCGCCTCGATGATCGCCTTCGAGGCTTCGTTGCAATGAACGTTCCGGGCGAAGCTCTGGTCGATCTTCACCTGGGCGAAGGGGTAGGTCGAGAGATAAGACAGGGACGAATAGCCCGTGCCGAAATCGTCGAGGGCAAATTTCACGCCCAGTGCGCGCAGGTCGTCGATGACGGCGAGCGTCAGCTTGTTGTCCTCGATCAGCAGCGATTCGGTGACCTCGAGCGTCAGCCGGTCCGATTCGAGCCGGGAGGCGATCAGCGACTGCTTCACCGTCTCGACGATGCGCTGCGGCTCGCGGAACTGCAGCGGCGAGATGTTGACCGACACGCCGACGCCATTCGGCCAGGCCGCGGCATCCTTGCAAGCCTGGCGGATCGCCCAGTCGCCCATCGAGGCGATCAGGCCCGATTGCTCGGCGATGGGAATGAAGATGCCGGGCGGCACCATGCCGCGTGTCGGGTGACGCCAGCGCATCAGCGCCTCGCGCGTCACGATCTCCTGCGTCTTCAGGTCGATGATCGGCTGATAATAGAGTTCGAGCTCGCTGTTCTCGGAGGCCTGGCGCAGATCGACCTCGATCTCGTGCCGGTCGAGCATTTCTTCGGCCATTTCCGGATTGAAGAACATCAGCGTGTTGCGGCCGGCCGCCTTGGCCTTGTAGAGCGCGGTGTCGGCATGGCGCAGCAGGTCCGCCGGGGTCGCCCCGTCATGGGGGGCCATGGCGATGCCGACGCTCGCCGTCACATACACGGTCTTGGTGTCGATCTGGAAGGACCGCCCCATCGCGTCGATCATGCGTTGCGCGATCGTCGTGACGGTGGCGTGATCGGTCGAGGGCAGGATCAGCAGGAATTCATCGCCGCCGAACCGTGCCAGGAGGTCGCCGGCACGCAGGACGCCCCGCAGCCGGTTCGCCGTATCGGTCAGGACGCGATCGCCGATATCATGGCCCAGGCTGTCATTGACCTGCTTGAACCCGTCGAGATCGACATAGAGAAGGGCGAATGCCTCGCCCGTCCGCTCCAGCCGCCCGAAGGATTCGCTGATATAGGCATTGAATTCGAACCGGTTCGCGAGCCCCGTCAGTTCGTCGAAGCGCGCCATCTGCTCGATGCGCGCCTCCGTCGCCTTCCGCTCGGTCGCATCCTCGGTCAGCATCAGCACGCCGCCCTCCGCGGCAGGTGCGATCGTGATCACCAGCACCCGTCCGCCTCGGGTCTGCAACTCGCGGCTGACGGCCTGCTGCGTTTCGAGCACCCCGGCCAATGCGATCCTGACCTCGCGGACCTGCTCGGCATCGATGATCTGCCGTTCGATCAGGAACCGGACGATAGCAGTCAACGGCGTCCCCGGCAGCGCCAGCGTCTCGGGGACGCCGTAAAGCGCATGATGGGGCGCATTGCTGACCGCCAGCTTGAGGTTGCGGTCGAACATCGCCAGCCCATGGATCATGGTGTTGAGAGCGGCATCCAGCGTCAGGTTCTGCGAGTGCAGCGCCGAGGCCAAGGCCTTGGACTGCTTCGTCGCATCGCTCAGCGCCAGCAGGTTGCGATGAAGCGAGTTGGTGATCGCGATGTTGGCCGCGACGTACAGGAACGCGAAATAGCCGATATACTGATAGTAGACGTTATGGGCCTCGATCAGTCCGAAGGCCATCGGGATGCAGAAGGCCATCAACTGCACGGCAACGAACTTCGGCCGGCCGGCATTGCGCGAGACGTAGCCCGAGGCCAGTGCGATGGTCGATGCGACCGATGTGATATGCGCAGCCGCGTCGTCGGTCAGCGCCAGCGCGAGGTAGCAGCTGTATCCGAGCACGATGCTGAATACGGTAGCGCCGAGGAAGTATTCGCGGTCCCAGCGCTTGGTGACGAGGAAGCTGTCATCCGCATGATCGCGCCTGCGATAGGCGATCACCGTCATGATCCGCAGCGCGACCACCAGCGAGACCAGGATGGTCAGCGTCATGAACAGGCTCATGCCTGTCGAGAGCCAGCACAGATAGGGCGTCAGGATGCCGGCGACGCCGCCGGGCACGATCGAGGCAGGCGACGAAAAGAGCGAGCTGACGAGCAGCCGGTATCCGGGAAGGTCGAAGCCTTCATCCGGATGGCCAGCCTGCGCCTTGAACACCCTTTTGAGAGCGCCTGCCATCCAGTCCTGTCCTCTGCCGGCACACGGGAAGATCGACGCTTCGCGCCGGAACCCGTGTGATTCAAATGTATTAAGGCCGGAGAGGTAAATGTTTCGTCATCAGGGAGGCTATTCGAAGGCGGGAGAACCCCGGAGTCAGTTCACCCGCATACCGTCTACCTTCGGTGCGGCGGAGCGCTGGTAAATCCGCGCCAGCATCCGGTCCTGCGTCTGGGCGATGCGCTGCAGCTTGGAGATCGCGCTCGGGTTCAGACGCAGCATGCAGTCCGTCCAGATCTGGCCGAGATAGTCGAGTTCGTCTCTCAGATCGCCGGCCCGGCGGTTGAAGGCCGAAAACAGCGCGGTTTTGGCGGCGTGCACGGGCAGCGATTCGCTGGCGTATCGACGGATCCAGTTTTCGCCTTCGCCGGCAGGGACGACCGCTTCCAGCCCGCCCGCATCCATGAACTGCTGCGCGCTCATCTCCTCGCCCGACAGCAGCATCTGCTCGGCCGCGCGGGCCCCCATGCGCCGCGACAGAACCGCGACAGCCGTGATCGGGAAATGGTTGAACTTGATTTCCGGATAGACGAACGAGGCCTGCTCCTCGGCGATCATGATGTTGCAGGAGCGTGGCGCGTCGATGCCACCGCCGATCGCCTTGGCGTGGATGGTCGACATCGTGATCACGAGCCCGTTCAGTCCGCTCGCGTTCCAGACGGCGCCTTCGGTGGAAAGCCGCGCATATTCGGCCAGGGCCGCGCGGTCGTTCTTGGCCAGGCAATCCAGATAGAAGTCGAGATCCCCGCCGAGCGTGAAGAACGGCCCGGTGCCGCGAAAGGCGAGGAACCGCACCGGCGCGCGCTGATACTGGTCCGGTGCACCCCACAGCGCGAAGATCGCAAGCTGGATCTTGCCGAGACTGTCCAACAACTGGAGCGTGAAGACGGGCTTCAGTTCCGGTTTGATCGTGACCCACAGGATCTTGATCTCCGGCTCATAGGCCAACTGCACCTCCGGCAGGAAGCCCGCCTCATGCCGGATCGCGTCGATCACCTCGCATGATTCGAGCGCGGTCGGAGACGTCTGCTCTGCAATCGAAGCGAGAGAATGGAACATGCCGCACACCAATGTCGCCGCGTCTCGGGAACGCGTCGTCAAATTAGGCAAAGTTAATGGTCTGTAAACGAAAACAGATGGAAATGGTTAATTCCATTAACTTAAATTCCCTAACGTCAATGCGATAGAGCGGGTCTGGAGCCGACCGGAAGAAGCAGGCAGGCGATCAAAGCAAAGGGCGTGCGAGACGAGGCCGTCTGGCGAAAAGAGACGAGACCGGTGGTCAGAGAGCCAAACGTAGGATAATTTCCTTTCAGGAGTGTGCTTTCACGGCGTTTGGTCTGGATGGCACTGACTGCTCTCTGGGGATTTCGAGAATCGCCACGGCCTGTGCCGTCGAGGAACAACGCTCCGGCGCAAAGCGGCACAATGCGGAGCCGCGGACCGCCCGCTTGTCCAAACCGCCGCGCGGCGCTAACGCTTCGTCGCGAATTCGCCGCGATCCCGGCGTTGAACCATGGTGCCGAGTTGATGCCGTGAGCCAGCCATCCGCCGACGACGAGAAGAGGGCGCGCCTTGCGGCCGCCCTGCGCGAGAACCTGAAACGCCGCAAGGTTCAGGCTCGTGCCCGTCGTGCGGATGAGGCGCTCGCACAGGAGCCGGCTCCGCAAGCCCAGGCCGATTCCTCCCGGTCCTGACCCGCCTTCAAAACGACCGCCGGCTGCAGCCGCGTCGGCCCGACAGGACATGACATGGACAGGATACGCATCACCGGCGGCCAGCAGCTCAACGGCAGCATCCCGATTTCGGGCGCGAAGAACGCCGCATTGCCGCTGATGATCGCGAGCCTGCTGACCGACGAGACCCTGACGCTGGCCAATGTGCCGCGCCTCTCGGATGTCAGCGCCCTCTCGCGCATCCTCTCCAACCAGGGCGTCGATCGGTCGATAGCCGGCAAGCGCGTCGGCCAGTCGGCCGAGACCGGCCAGACGATCGCGCTGACCGCGCGCCAGATCGTCGATACCTGCGCCCCCTATGAGCTGGTCTCGACCATGCGCGCCAGCTTCTGGGTCATCGCACCGATTCTGGCGCGGATGGGTGAAGCCAAGGTCTCCCTGCCCGGCGGCTGCGCCATCGGCACGCGTCCCGTGGATTTGCTCTTGATGGCGCTGGAAAAGCTCGGCGCCGAGATCGTCATCGAAAACGGCTACGCGATCGCCCGTGCGCCCAAGGGCCTGCGCGGCGCCGAGATCGTCTTCCCGAAGGTGACGGTCGGCGGTACGCACACCGCGCTCATGGCTGCCGTTCTCGCGCGCGGCACGACGGTGATCGAGAATGCGGCGCGTGAGCCCGAGGTCACCGATCTCGCCACCTGTCTGATCAAGATGGGCGCCAAGATCGAGGGCGCCGGCACATCCCGCATCGTCGTCACCGGCGTCGCCCGGCTCGGCGGCGCCCACCATGCCGTGCTGCCCGACCGGATCGAGACCGGCACCTACGCCATGGCCGTGGCCATGACTGGTGGCGATGTCGTACTCGAGGGCGCGCGCGCCGACCTGCTGCAATCGGCGCTCGACGTGCTGGGGCAGGCGGGAGTGGACATCACCACGACCAATGAAGGCATCCGCGTGCGCCGCAACGGCGCCGGCCTGAACGCGGTCGATGTTGACACCGATCCCTTCCCCGGCTTCCCGACCGATCTGCAGGCCCAGTTCATGGCCTTGATGACGCGGGCGAAGGGCACGTCGCGCATCCGCGAGACCATCTTCGAGAACCGTTTCATGCATGTTCAGGAACTGGCCCGTCTTGGGGCGAAGATTAGGCTCGACGGCGACGTCGCCCATGTCGAGGGTGTCGCCAAGCTGACCGGCGCGCCTGTCATGGCGACCGATCTACGTGCCTCGGTCTCGCTCGTTATCGGCGGGCTGGCAGCCGAGGGCGACACCACGATCAACCGCGTCTACCATCTCGATCGTGGTTTCGAGGCGCTGGAGGCCAAGTTGACGCGCTGCGGTGCGCAGGTCGAACGGATCAGCGGTTGACGTTCGCCGAAGGCCTCGCCAGAACACGTCCATGTCGGATGATGTCGCAGACCCGCTGAAGCTGATCGCGTTCGACGCCGAAGACTTGGCGGTCCTGTCCACGCATCTTCAGGATGCCGTCCTGAAGACCGGCGACCTCGTCTTCCTCCCGGCTGAGCGTCGCTTCGCCCTGGCGGCGCGGCGCTTCGACTGGGAAGGCGCTCAGACCGGCCACAAGCGCCGCCGCCTCACCGCGCTGCATTTCGAGCGCGTCACCGCGGCGCGCAGCACGAAGATCGACCCGGCCGCGTCCGACGCGGTGCTCAATCTGTTGGCGATCACCTTCGTCGAGGCCGAGAGCCCGGCGGGTGCCGTCACCCTGCATTTCTCGGATGGCGCCGCGATCCGGCTGGAGGTCGAATGCGTCGAGGCCCAGATGAAGGACCTCGGTCCGATCTGGGAAGCCGCCGCAGCTCCGGACCACCCGGACGCCGCCTGACCCCTTCGGGACAAAGCAAATCGGCGATCGGACGGCTTTAGGCCCTCGCGATCGTCAGGATGGACAGATTTCAGGAATGAACGATGCCCATCAGGCTCGATGACAGGGATGCCGGTTTCGCTCAGGCTTTCGCCGCGCTGCTGACGGCCAAGCGCGAGGTCTCGGAAGAGGTCGATGCGGTCGCCGCCGACATCATCGCGCAGGTCCGCGCAGATGGCGACAAGGCGGTCGTCGCGCTGACCAGCCGCTTCGACGAACTCGACCTCACGCCGCAGACCCTGCGCGTCGGCGAGGCCGAGATCGACGCTGCCATCACAGCCTGCTCGCCGGACAGGTTGGCGGCGCTGGAGACCGCGCGCGGGCGGATCGAGACCTATCACCGGCGCCAGAAGCCGGCCGATTCCTGGGAGCGCGACGCGCTCGGCGTCGAGAGCGGCTGGCGCTGGAGCGCGATCGAGGCCGTCGGCCTCTATGTGCCGGGCGGCACCGCGAGCTATCCCTCTTCCGTCTTGATGAACGCTGTGCCGGCGAAGGTCGCCGGCGTCGACCGCATCGTCATGGTCGCCCCGACCCCGCGCGGGCAGACCAACCCGCTTGTGCTGGCGGCCGCGCGCCTGGCCGGCGTCGACGAGGTCTATCGGATCGGTGGCGCGCAGGCGGTGGCGGCGCTGGCCTATGGCACCGCCTCGATCGCACCCGTCGCCAAGATCGTCGGGCCGGGCAACGCTTATGTCGCCGCCGCCAAGCGCCGCGTCTTCGGCCAGGTCGGCATCGACATGATCGCCGGCCCCTCGGAAGTGCTGGTCATCGCCGACAGGACCGCCAATCCCGACTGGATCGCGGCCGACCTTCTGGCGCAGGCCGAGCATGATGCCTCGGCCCAGCCGATTCTCATGACCGACGACGCCGCGCTCGCCGAAGAGGTCGAGAAGGCCGTGCAGGCACAGCTGAAGACCTTGCCGCGCCAGGCCATCGCGGCGCGAAGCTGGCAGGATTTCGGCGCGATCATCCTGGTCGCCGATCTCGAGGCGGCGGTTCCGCTGGTCGACCGATTGGCGCCGGAGCATCTCGAGATCATCACGGCCGATCCCGAGCGGCTTTCCGGACTGATCCGCAATGCCGGCGCGATCTTCCTCGGCGGTCATACGCCGGAAGCGATCGGCGACTATGTCGGCGGGCCAAACCATGTGCTGCCGACGGCCCGCTCGGCGCGCTTCTCGTCTGGCCTCGGCGTGCCGGACTTCATGAAGCGGACATCGCTGTTGAGATGCAGCCCCGACGGTTTGCGCGCATTGGCGCCTGCGGCCGTGGAACTTGCCGAAGCGGAGGGCTTGCAGGCGCATGGCCGTTCCGTGACGATCAGGCTGAATCTCTGAGCCAGTTCCGCAACGCCGCTCAGCGCCGACCGGAGACCGCATGTCCGAAAGCCCACCAGCCGACAGGCAGTGCCTGATCGGCGTCACCCTCGACGAAGCCTCGCTCGGCCGGGGCACGCCCGATCAGGAGCACGAGCGCGCGATTGCGATCTATGACCTGATCGAGCGCAATCACTTTGCACTTCCCGAGCATGAGGGCGGTCCCTATCTCGCCCATCTCGCGCTGGTGGAACGCCGGCTCGTCTTCGAGATCAAACAGGCCGACGGCACGCCCGTCATTGCCCATCATCTCTCGCTCACCCCCTTCAAGCGCATCATCAAGGACTACGAGATGGTCTGCGAGAGCTACTATGCCGCCATCCGCACCGCGACGCCCTCGCAGATCGAGGCGATCGACATGGGCAGGCGCGGCCTCCATGACGAGGCGGCCGGCATCCTGGTCGAGCGCCTCGCCACCAAGGTAGAGGTCGATCATGACACGGCCCGCCGCTTCTTCACCCTGATCTACGCCCTGCACTGGAAGGGCTGACGCGGGTGGAGCCCAAGGCGTTTCCAGGCGGCAAGACGCCTCCGGGCGGCATGGGCCCCGGCACGGACGACGAAATGTCGCCGAACGCCCCCAGGCCGCTGCGCAAGGTCCAGAGCGTGTTGTTCATGTGCGCGCAGAACGCCGTCCGGTCGCCGATGGCCGAGGCCATGGCCAAGCATTTCTTCGGCAAGGCGATCTATGTCCAGTCGGCGGGCGCCCGCAAGGGTGAGATCGACGGCTTTGCCTTGACGGTGCTCGACGAGATCGGCATCGACGCCCACAAGCATAAGCCGAAGTCGATCGAGGAGCTTGAGGAGTGGGAGGGTCTGAACTTCGACCTCATCGTCTCGCTCTCGCCGGAAGCCCATCACAAGGCGCTCGATCTGACCCGTACCGTCGCTGCCGACGTGGAGTATTGGCCGACTGTCGACCCCACTGCGGTGCAGGGATCGCGCGAGCACATGCTCGACGCATATCGCGAGGTCCGCGACGGGCTGATGAAGCGGATCAAGGAGCGGCTGAAGAGCTGAGGACGTTCTACCAAGCCCGCCCCGGCCCGACAGACCCGACGCCCAGCCATTGGCCGATCGTGGCAGCGATGTCGGAGAAACTCGCGCGCCGTCCGATCGAGCCTGCGGCGATATCGGGGCCGAAGGCCAGGATCGGCACATTCTCGCGGGTATGGTCGGTGCCCGGCCAGGTCGGGTCGTTGCCATGGTCGGCGGTGATGACCGCGAGATCGCCCGGCTTCAGCGCCGCCTCCAGCCGAGGCAGCATCGCATCGAACGCCTCCAGCGCCGCGGCATAGCCCGGCACGTCGCGGCGATGGCCGAACTCCGTGTCGAAATCGACGAGGTTGACGAAGCAGAAGCCGCCATCCGGCAGGCGCTCCAGCGCCTCGAGCGCCGCCTCGAACATCGCCGCATTGCCGAATCGCTTGACCTCCTCGCCCGTCGCACGATGGGCGAAGATGTCGCCGATCTTGCCGACGGTGACGACGCTGCGGCCCCGTGCCGCCAGACGGTCGAGGATCGTCTCGTCGGGCGGCGGAATGGCGAAATCCTTGCGGTTCCCGGTGCGCGAAAACCCGGTTTCCTCGCTGCCGACGAAGGGCCGTGCGATGACACGGCCGACCCGCAGCGGATCGACCAGCACGCGTACGGTGCGGCAGAGCGCGTAGAGCCGCTCCAGCCCGAAATGCTCCTCATGCGCGGCGATCTGCAGCACGGAATCGACGGATGTGTAGCAGATCGGCTTGCCCGTACGGATATGCTCCGACGCCAGCTCGTCGATGATCCCGACACCCGAGGCATGCTTGTTGCCGAGAATGCCGGGCAGGGCGCCCTCCCGGATGATCGCGGCAGTCAGATCCGGTGGGAAGGAGTTCTCCAGCGCGGTGAAGTACCCCCAGGCGAACGGCACGGGACAGCCGGCGATCTCCCAATGGCCCGACGGCGTATCCTTGCCCTGGCTGATCTCGACGCCGTAGCCGTATTGGCCAGTGGGAATGACGGGCTTGGCGACGCCGGCGAGCGGCGATCCCGTCGACGCTTCGCAAGCATGGGCAAGGCCGAGCCGGGCAAGGTTGGGCAGTGCCAGCGGGCCATGGCGAAGGCCTTCGCGGTCGCCGCGCCCATCGATGCAGGCCTGCGCGATATGGCCGAGCGTATCTGCGCCCTCATCGCCATAGGCGGCGGCATCCTCCGCCCCGCCGCAACCGACGGAATCGAGCACGATCAGGATGGCGCGCGCCACCGTCAGTCCCTGACGGCGGCAACGCCGACCGGTTCGAGATTGAGCGCTGCGGCCAGCAGGGCCTGCGTGTAGGCCTCTCTCGGCCGGGCAAAAATCTCCTCGGCGGGGCCTTCCTCGACCACCTTGCCGTTCTGCATCACCAGAACCCGGTGCGACAGCGCCCGTACCACCTTGAGATCATGGCTGATGAAGAGATAGCCGAGCTTCCGCTTCGCCTGCAGGTCGCGCAGCAGATCGACGATCTGCGCCTGTACCGACATGTCCAGCGCCGAGGTCGGCTCGTCCAGCACGACGAATTTGGGGTCGAGCGCCATGGCGCGTGCGATCGCGATGCGCTGGCGCTGGCCGCCCGAGAACTCGTGCGGGTAGCGGTCCATGGCGGAGGGATCGAGCCCAACATCCTGCAGTGCGTGGGCGACGATCTCGCGGCGCTCGCCATAGCTCAGCCCGCTCTCCTGCACGGTCAGCCCCTCGGCAACGATCTCGGCCACCGACATGCGCGGCGACAGCGAGCCGTAGGGGTCCTGGAAGACGACTTGCAGGTCCTTGCGCTTGGGCCGGACCTGCGAACTCGTCAGCCCGTCGAGCCTGTCGCCGAGAAACACGATCGGCCCCTCCGACGAGATCAGCCTCAGGATGGCGAGCCCCAGCGTCGTTTTGCCCGAACCCGATTCCCCGACGACGCCGAGCGTCTCGCCCGCGCGCACGGAAATCGAGATCCCATCCACGGCCTTCACATGGCCGGTCGTCTTGCGCAAAAAGCCCGTCTTGATCGGGAACCAGATCTTCATCGGCCCGGCTTCGAGCAGCGTCGCCGCATCCGTCGCGATCGGCCCGGGGCGCCCCTTCGGCTCGGCCGCAAGCAGGCGCTTCGTATAGTCGTGCTGCGGATTGCCGAAGATTTCGGCGACCGGTCCCTGCTCGACGATCTTGCCCTTCAGCATGACACAGACCCGGTCGGCGATGCGCCTGACGATACCGAGATCATGGGTGATGAACAGCATCGCCATGCCGAGCCGGCCCTGAAGCTCCTTCAAGAGCTTCAGGATCTGCGCCTGTACGGTGACGTCGAGCGCCGTCGTAGGCTCGTCGGCGATCAAAAGATCCGGCTCGTTGGCGAGCGCCATCGCGATCATCACCCGCTGGCGCTGCCCGCCGGACAGCTGGTGCGGATAGGCCTCCAGCCGGCTTTCGGCATCGCGGATGCCGACCAGCGCCAGTAATTCGAGCGTCCGGGCGCGCGCCTTGTCACCACGCAGTCCCTTGTGAAGCTCCAGAATCTCCCCGATCTGCCGCGCGATCGTATGCAGCGGGTTGAGCGAGGTCATCGGCTCCTGGAACACCATGGTGATGTCGTTGCCGCGCACTTTACGCATCGCGTCCTCATCGGCCGCGATCAGGTCCTGGCCGTTGAACAACACCTTGCCGGACGGGTGATAGGCGGACGGATAATTCAGCAGCTTTAGGATCGACAACGCCGAGACCGACTTGCCCGAACCGGACTCGCCGACGATGGCGAGCGTCTCGCCTTTGGAGACTTCGAACGAGACACGGTCGACGGCCAGCGTCTCGCGCCCGCCCTGGCGAAAGGCGACAGAGAGATTCTCGACGGAGAGGAGGGGGGAGGGGGTCAAGAATTCAGTTCGTTTCTCAAGGCGTCCAAGGCTTCAACCGTCATCTTCACGAAATGGAAGCGCCGAGGCGACGCGCGCCACGCGTCGTCGCGATCGAGACCCCGTGCTAGCCTTGTGTCGCCCGTAACAAAATGCGTGCAACCGAAATGATATGCTGTGGCCGCATGAATCGCGTCGGGTGTCTTCAACGATGACATCCGCGCACGCATAATTGCCGCTTGAAGCAATATGTCGCGATGCAGAGGCTTCGTCTGGAGGAGTAGTCCCTCGGGGATCAGGTTGCCGAGATACCAATCGTGATCTGCTCGCTTAGTAGGGTCTTCGAGTTCCGGCTTTCGATCGATCAAGCCTTGGATTGGCTTGTTCAGAACCTCGACAAGCGAGAGGTCGCTCGTGATGAACGGAGGCTCGTCATTGGCGTGATCGACGATGAGGTTTACCAACGCCTGTCCTACAGGCGTCTGTTTTTCTCTGGCGTCGATAATCGCGCAGGCGTCGAGGTAAACAAGCGCCATTTTTGCGCTAGGAGTCCCATTCGTCGCGGAGCTTGCGAACCCGTTCGACCGAATCGTCCGCGCTTGGCCGCAATGTTCGGCGATGTTCTAGCAACTCGGCGATCGCGGCAGCCCTATCGACGCTCCTCGATTTTTCGCCGTCGGTTTCGATGACTAGTGTCACAGTCTGCACGAGCCCGAGTTCGGCCCGCAAATCCTCGGGTAACCGTTCGACCGGATAATGCTCTCGCACGATCTTGTTCATCGCCTCTCTCCTCGACGGCGATCCTATCACATCCATCATGCGAACGTCTTCCGTGGATCGAACGCATCCCGGACCGCCTCGCCGATGAAGATCAGCAGCGACAGCATCAGTGCGATCACGACGAAGCCCGAGAGCCCGAGCCAGGGCGCCTGCAGGTTCGACTTGCCCTGTGCCAGAAGCTCCCCCAGCGAGGGCGAGCCCGGCGGCAGGCCGAAGCCCAGGAAGTCGAGCGACGTCAGCGTGGTGATCGAGCCGTTCAGGATGAAGGGCAGAAAGGTCAGCGTCGCGACCATGGCGTTGGGCAGAAGATGCTTGACCATGATCGACGCGTTGGAGAGCCCGAGCGCGCGGGCGGCCCGGACATACTCGAAATTGCGCGCCCGCAGGAACTCGGCCCTGACCACGCCGACGAGCGCGACCCAGGAAAACAGCAGCAGGATGCCGAGCAGCACGAAGAAGCTCGGCGTGATGATCGCCGCCACGATGATCAGCAGATAGAGCGCCGGGATCGAGGTCCAGATCTCGATGACACGCTGGAAGATCAGGTCGGTCCAGCCGCCGAAATAGCCCTGGATGGCGCCCGCCGCGATCCCGATCACCGAGGAGATGCCGCACAGGATCAGCCCGAACAGGATCGAGATGCGGAACCCGTAGATCAGCCGCGCGACGACGTCGCGGCCCTGGTCGTCGGTGCCGAGCCAGTTCCATTCCAAGTCGCGGCAGCCCGTGCCGCCGCTGCGCTGCGCGATGACTTGGCACTGCTCGTCCTTGAGCATCCAGGTCGGCGGGGCCGGCGCCGGCACGGGCAGGTCGAGGTTGTGCGTCTGGTAGGAATAGCGGATCGGCGGCCAGATGGCCCAGCCATTCGCGCCGATCTCCTTGGCGATGACGGGGTCGCGATAATCGGTGGTGGCGAGGAAGCCGCCGAACTTCTCCTCGGGGTAGTTCACCGCGACAGGAAACAGCCACTCGCCCTTGTAGCGCACGATCAGCGGCCGGTCGTTCGCGAGGAATTCGGCGAAGAGCGACAGCACGAACAGGGTCAGGAAGAGCCAGAGCGACCACCAGCCGCGCTTGTTGGCCTTGAAGTTGTTCAGCCGCCGTCGGTTGATCGGCGAAAGCTTCAACCACCCCTGCTGTCCGGCCTCGGCGGGAGCGAGTGCGGGGGCCATGCCGCGCAGGGCTGCCGGCGGCGCTTCGATCAGCGTGTCGCTCATGCCCTTACGTCTCCCGCGTCTCGAAATCGATGCGGGGGTCGACCCAAGTGTAGGTCAGGTCAGTGATGAGATGCACGAACAGGCCGATCAGCGAGAAGATGTAGAGATTGGCGAAGACGACCGGGTAGTCGCGGTTGACGATCGCCTCGAAGGACAAAAGCCCCAGCCCATCCAGCGAGAAGATCGTCTCGATCAGCAGCGAACCGGCGAAAAGCGCATGGACGAAGGCACCCGGGAAGCCCGCGATCACGATCAGCATGGCGTTGCGGAAGACATGGCCGTAGAGCACGCCGCGTTCGGAAAGCCCCTTCATCCGCGCGGTCAGGACATATTGCTTCCGGATTTCGTCGAGGAACGAGTTCTTGGTCAGCAGCGTCGAGGTCGCAAACGCGCCCAGCGCCATTGCAGTGACCGGCAGGGCGATGTGCCAGAGATAATCCGCGATCTTCCCGAAGACGCTCAACTGCGCGAAATTGTCGGAATAGAGCCCGCGCAAGGGAAAGACCTGCCAGAACGAGCCGCCGGCAAACAGCACGATCAGCAGGATCGCGAACAGGAAGCCTGGAATCGCGTAGCCGACGATGACGACCGCGCTCGTCCAGGTATCGAAGCGCGAGCCGTCCTTCACCGCCTTGCGGATGCCGAGCGGGATCGAGATCGCATAGGAGAGCAGCGTCATCCACAGCCCCAGCGAGATCGAGACCGGCAGTTTCTCCTTGATCAGCTGCAGCACCGGCGCATCGCGAAAATAGCTGCGGCCGAAATCGAAGCGGATATAATCGCCCAGCATTTTCGCGAAGCGCTCATGCGCCGGCTTGTCGAAACCGAACTGCTTTTCCAGTTCCTTGATGAAGGCGGGATCGAGCCCCTGCGCGCCGCGATAGGCCGAACTTGCGTCGCCGCCCGCCTGCAGCCCGTCGCCGCCTTGCCCACCGCCGACGCGGTCGCTCGTGCTGCTGTTGGGGTTCTGCAACTGCGAGATCACGCGCTCGACGGGGCCGCCCGGCGCGAACTGCACGATCACGAACGAAATTAGCAAGATGCCGAACAGCGTCGGGACCATCAGCGCGATGCGGCGGGCGATGTAGTTTAGCATCTGAAGCGCCGGTCATGTACGTGCGTCATGCTCGGGCTTGACCCGAGCATCTCTTGCGCGAGATTCTCGGGTCTGCGCTTCGCTTCGCCCGAGAATGACGGCTTGTTCTGAAGGCCCACCATCAAGCCTTCCCGATCCGCTTGGCCTTTTCCACATCGTACCACCAGATCGAAGGGGCGCCGGATGCGTATTTCGGCTTGGTCTGCGGCCGGTCGAACATGTCCCAATAGGCCAGCCATTCGGTCGGGTTCCACCACATCGGGATCCAGTAGCGGCCGGCCCGCAGCAGTCGGTCGAGGCATTTGGCCGCGACCACGACCTCGGCATAGCTGTCGGCCTGGCCGATTTTCTCGATCATGGCGTCGATGGCGGGATCGCTGATGCCGCCCGAATTGCGCGAGCCGCGCGTCTTGGCGGCCTCCGAACCATAGACGATGCGAAGCGAATCGCTGGGGATCGCGCTGCCGCCCAGCGCCCGGCTGATGATGTCGAAATCGAACTCGTCGAGCCGGCGCTGATATTGCGAGGCATCGACGATGCGCGAGGTCGCGTTGATCCCGAGCCGCTTGAGATTGGCCTGGAAGGGCTGGGTATGGGGCTGCAGCGCCGGCTGGGAATCGAGGAACTCGATTTCGAAGGGCTGCCCGTTCGGCAGCTTCAGAATATTGCCGTCGCGCTTGCAGCCGGCGGCACGGAACATCTCGTCGGCTTTGCGTAGCAGATTGCGGTCGCTGCCCGACCCGTCGGAGACCGGCGGCAGCCAGGGCTCGTCGAAGACCTCGTCGGGCACCTTGCCGCGGAAGGGTTCGAGCAGCACGAGTTCCGCCGGCGAGGGCTTGCCTACCGCCTTGGAATCCGAGTTCTCGAAATAGGAGGTCATCCGGCTGAAGGACGAGAACATGATGTTCTTGTTCGTCCATTCGAAGTCGAAGCACAGGCCCAGCGCCTCGCGGATGCGCGGATCGGCGAACTTCTCCCGGCGTAGGTTGAACACCCAGCCCTGCGAGCCAGTGGGGTCCGTCTTCGGCAGGCCTTCCTTCTTGACCTTGCCCTCATGGATCGCCGGGAAATCATAGCCCGTCGCCCAGATCCTCGAGGTGAACTCCTCCTGGAAGGTGATGACGCCGCTCTTGAACGCCTCGAAAGCCACCTGGCGGTCGCGGAAATACTCCCAACGCACCCGGTCGAAATTGTTGACGCCGATATTCACCGGCAGATCCCTGGCCCAGTAGTCCGGTACGCGCTCGAACTCGATGTAGCGGCCCTGCTCGAAGCGCCCGACCTTGTAGGCGCCAGAGCCTAGCGGCGGCTCCAGCGTCGAGGCGCTGAAATCGCGCGTCGACCAGTATTTCTCGGAAAAAACCGGCAGACCGGCGACCACCAGATGCAGGTCGCGGCTGCGCTTGGGCGAGAGCGTGACGACGACGATATCCTCGCCTTCGGCCGTCGCCGAGACCATCTCGTTCAGGACCAGCCTGAACGACGGGTGCCCCTTCGCCTTGAGCAGGTTCATCGTGAAGGCGACGTCGCCGGCCGTTACCCGCGAACCGTCATGGAACTTCGCCTCCGGCCGCAGGCGGAAGCGGTAGGTCAGCTTGTCGGACGAAATCGCGACGCTCCGGGCCAGCAGCCCGTAGAGCGAGCCCGGTTCGTCGCCGGAGCCCGCCATCAGGCTGTCGAAGCAGGCCTCCATGCCCGCCGCGCCGTCGCCCTGCAGCACGAAGGTATTCAGCGTATTGAAGGTGTCGAAGCTCTGGTTGCCGCTGCCGCGCTTGATCTGGATCGTCAGCGTGCCACCCTTGGGCGCCTGCGGGTTTACATAGGCGAAATGCCGGAAGTCGGCCGGCAGCCCCAGTTCGCCGAAGGTCGAGAGCCCATGAATCTCGCTCTCCTGCGCCAGTGCCCTGCTCACCTGAGCGGGGAGGGCCGCGCTGGCGGCCAGCGCCCCTCCTGCCTCTAGCAGCCTGCGGCGGGTGATGCGCGTCGCCATGGTCCAAGTGCCTCCGCTATCGAATCGTTGCCGCATGATGTCGCCTGTAGCAGGTGTCACCAAGCGGACGCGACCTTGCCGCCATGGTGACGGCAAGAGCATGGCCGCGGCAAGCAAAAGCCGGGCTGGACGGCCCGGCTCTGAGATGGTCGCGGCGCGCCGTATGGACGCAGGCGCTTATTTCGGCAGAGGCTTGGGCGAGCCCGAGAGCGTGTTCAGATAGGCGACCACGTCGGCGCGTGTATCGGCCTTGCCGAGGCCGGCGAAGGCCATGATCGTGCCGGGCATATAGGCCTTCGGGTTCTTCAGGAAGCCGTCGAGCTGCTCGGCCTCCCACTTCTCGCCCGACTTGGCCTTCATCGCGGCCGAATAGCCGAAGCCCTCGACGCCTGCCTTGGGACGTCCGTAGACATCGTAGAGATGCGGTCCGACCTTGTTGGCGCCGCCCTGCTCGAAGGTGTGGCAAGCCTTGCAGGCGCCGACGGCCTTTTCGCCCTTGGCCGGGTCGGCCTTGGCGAGACGAACCGTGATGGGCTCGTCGGCTGCGGCGGCCGCGCCGCCTGCCGCTGCGGCCGGTTCCTCGCTCGGCAGGTCGAAGCCGGGTACTGCAGGCTTGTGCGGGGTGAACACGATCCCCGAAATCATGCTCAGGCCCATCACCACGAGCAGCGTGGAGAGAACCGCCCCGGCGATCTTGTTGGTTTCGATATCCATCGTGTTCGAACCCCAGGCCCCGACAGCGCTCACGGCGCGGGAGGCAAGACAGCGCATCAGTCGGAGTCTCGAAAGGCTCCAACCTCAAGCCGTTGCTTAGCCGCTTTGCGCGCTGCAATGCAACTCGTATAAGCACCCTCCGCTTTGAGACCTTTTGACGCTTGCAGCCGTGCCCGCACGCGACACATCCGCCACGCAAGCCGCCCACCCACGAGTTCCGCCGATCCGATGTCCGAGCCCTTGATCCTGATCCCCGCCCGCATGAGGGCGACCCGCCTTCCCGGCAAGCCGCTGGCCGACATCCATGGCGAGGCGATGATCGTCCGGGTCTGGCGGCGCGCCGTCGCGGCCGGAATCGGCCCCGTCGCGGTCGCGACGGATTTCCCCGGGATCTGTGCTGCGATCGAGGCGGCCGGAGGCCGGGCCGTCATGACGCGCGACGACCACCCCTCGGGTTCCGACCGCATCAAGGAGGCCGCCGACATCCTCGATCCGGAGGGTCGGCATGACGTCATCGTCAATGTGCAGGGTGATTTCCCCACGCTGGAGCCCGCCTCCATCGCCGCTGCGATTACACCCCTGTCCGACCCCGCGGTCGATATTGCCACGCTGGTGGGTCTGATCACCGAGGACGAGGAGAAGTCCGCGCCGAGCGTCGTCAAGCTGATCGGCAGCCATGTTGCGCCCGACCGGCTGCGGGCGCTCTATTTCACCAGGGCCACCGCGCCCTATGGCGAGGGACCGCTCTATCATCACGTCGGACTCTACGCCTATCGCCGCGCCGCGCTCGACCGCTTCGTCAGCCTGCCCCAGTCGATGCTGGAGAAGCGCGAGAGCCTCGAGCAGCTTCGGGCGATCGAGGACGGTATGCGCATCGATGCGATGATCATCGACCACGTCCCTCGCGGCGTCGATACGCCGCCCGATCTGGACCGCGCCCGCGTGATCCTGAAATCCCGCCCCGGAGCCTGATCCAAATGCCTGTCATCGTGTCCTATCAGGGCGAGCCCGGCGCCTTCTCGTCGCAGGCCGCCCTGCAGGCCTTCCCCGACTGCGAATTGCTGCCCTGCGCCACCTTCGAGGACGCGCTGGCCGCCGTCGGTGAAGGCACGGCGCGCTACGGCATGATCCCGATCGACAATTCGATCGCCGGCCGCGTCGCCGACATCCACCATCTGCTGCCGCGCTCCGGCCTGCACATCGTCGGCGAGCATTTCCTGCCGATCCGCTTCCATCTGATGGCGGCAAAGGGCGCGACGCTGGGCACGCTGAAGACGGTTCAGAGCCATATCCACGCGCTCGGCCAGTGCCGCAAGATCATCCGCAAGCTCGGCCTCAAGGCCGAGGTCGCAGCCGACACGGCAGGCTCTGCCCGGCAGGTCGCCGAGGCCGGCGACCTCAGCCTCGCCGCCATCGCCCCGCGCATCGCCGCCGAGGTCTATGGCCTAGAAATCCTGATGGAGGACATCGAGGACGAGGCGCACAACACCACCCGCTTCGTCATCCTGTCGAAATATCCAGAATTCGTCCGGCAGGGCGCCGGCAAGACGGTGACGACGCTGGTTTTCCGCGTCCGCAACATCCCAGCCGCGCTCTACAAGGCGATGGGTGGCTTCGCTACCAACGGCATCAACATGACCAAGCTTGAGAGCTACATGGTCGACGGCCATTTCTCGGCGACGATGTTCTACGCCGATGTCGAGGGCCATCCGGACGATCCGGACCTGAAGCGGGCGCTGCAGGAGCTGGATTATTTCTCGCGGGAAATGAAGATACTCGGCGTCTATCCGGCGCACGCCTTCAGGGACAGCCTGGCGGAGGCGGGGGAGTAAGGCGTCACGCCTCTTCCCCCTCGACCGCCCACGCCTTCAGCAACGTATTCGCGATCGCCATATGCGGCGGACAGAACAGGTTGTCGGGGTGCTGGCCCTCCAGCATCTGCAACGCCTCGGCGCGCGAGAACCAGCGCCCGGCCTCCAGCTCCGTGCCGTCGAGCACGATGTCGTCGTTCAGGGCCTCGGCGATGCAGCCGATCATCAGCGAACCCGGAAACGGCCAGGGCTGCGAGGCGATGTAGCGCACGGTGCCGGTCCGCAGGCCCGCTTCCTCCCAGGTCTCGCGACGGACTGCGTCCTCGAAGGTCTCGCCCGGCTCGATGAAGCCGGCGATGCAGGAATACATGCCGGCCGCGAAGCGCGATTGCCGGGCCAGCAGGCAGTTCTCAGCCCGCGTCGCAAGCATGATCACCACCGGGTCGGTACGTGGGAAATGCTGGGCGCCGCAGGCGGTGCATTGCCGCTTCCAGCCGGCCGAGCCGAGTTCTGACGGCCCGCCGCACTGCGCGCAGAAGCGATGCCGTGCATGCCAGTCGAGCAGCGCCTTACCCTCGCCGAGCGGCCCGAGTTGATCGTCGGGCACGAGCCGCTTCAGCGCGACGGAGCGCAGATCGGTCAGCAGCAGTTCCGGGCGTTCGCGCAGCGGCTCGGCCAGAGACTTGTCGATCAGCCGGGCGAAGCGCGGCGCGCCGTCGGGCGCCAGCCCGAGAAAGGCTTCTTCCAGCCCCGCGCCCAGCAGTTCGGTCTCGCCATGGCTGAACCAGACCGTCTGCGTCTCGTCATCGAGCCGCTTCAGCACCGGCGTCTCGCCGGCGACGACGGTGAGGCGCGTATCCGATCGGTGCCGCAGAGCCGCGACCGCATCGGGCTTGTCGCGCAGATCGGCCCTGCGATCGAGCGTGCTGGTGGCGAAGCCGGTCAGGGCCGAGCGTTCGGGGCGGCGGGAGATATCGTTCATGCTGCCGTCCTACCGGTTCGAGGCGCAACCACGCAAGCGCGTCAGACCTCCGGCCGCCCGCGCAGCAGGTGGATGATGGCGGAGAAATCGGCCCCGCCCTCGCCCCATGCATTGTGGATGCCGTAAAGCTGGGCGGCGGCGGCGCCCAGCGGCGTGCTGGCTCCGGCCGCCTGGGCCGCCTCCTGCGAGAGCTTCAGGTCTTTCAGCATCAGTGCGGAGGCGAAGCCGGCCTTGTAGTCGTTGTTGGCGGGCGAGGTCGGCACCGGGCCCGGAACCGGGCAATAGGTGTTGAGCGACCAGCACTGGCCCGACGAGGTCGAGGCCACGTCGAACAGCGACTGGTGCGACAGGCCGAGCTTTTCGGCCAGCACGAAGGCCTCCGACACGCCGATCATCGAGATGCCCAAAATCATATTGTTGCAGATCTTCGCAGCCTGCCCGTTGCCGGCCGCGCCGCAATGCACGGTACGCCGGCCCATCCTGGCGAGCACCGGCTGGCCGAGCGCGAACGCCTCCTCCGAGCCGCCGACCATGAAGGTCAGTGTCGCGCCCTTGGCGCCGCCGACGCCGCCGGAGACTGGCGCGTCGAGCGACAGGCAGCCGCGCTCGCCGGCCATCGCATGGGCCTTGCGGGCGCTGTCGACGTCGATCGTCGAGGAATCGATCAGCAGCGTACCCGGCCTGATCTCGGGCAGGATATCGGCCCAGACCGCGAGCACATGCTTGCCCGCAGGCAGCATGGTGACGACGATCTCGGCCTCCGCGACGGCCTCCCTTGCCGACCCCGCGATGCCGACGCCGAGTTCCGCGGCGGCGTCCTTCGAGACCTGCGACAGGTCGAAGGCGCGCACCTCATGGCCCGCCTTCCTGAGGTTGCCGGCCATTGGCCCGCCCATATTCCCCAGCCCGATGAAAGCGATGATGGCCATGGTCCTTCTCTCCTTTCGATATCCTGCCTCTAGATCACCGCCTCGATCAGGAAGGGCCCCTTTCGCGAGAGCGCATCCTTGAACAGCTTGGCGAAGTCCTCGGCAGTGGTCGCGCGTCCCGCCTCCACGCCCATGCCGCGTGCCATCGCGACCCAGTCGAGAGCCGGCTCGTCGAGATTGAGCATCAGCTTGGCGTTGCGGCCGAAATCATTAACCCCGACCGCGCGCATTTCGCCGTGAAGAATCGCGTAGGTGCGGTTGGCGAAAATCACCGTGACGACGTCGAGGTTCTCGCGCGCCTGCGTCCACAGCCCCTGCACCGTATACATGCCCGAGCCGTCGGCCTGCATGCCGATGACCTTGCGGTCGGGGCAGGCGACGGCGGCGCCGACACACAACGGAATGCCCTCGCCGATCGCCCCGCCCGTGAGCTGCAGATAGTCGTGCGGCGGCGCGTCGTGACACTGCTGATAGAAGACGCGGCCGGAGCTGACGGATTCGTCGCAGATGATGCTGTTCTCCGGCAGCAGCGTCGCCACGATGGTGCAGACCTTGTCGGCGTCGAGCGTGCCCGAGGGCAGGGCGCCCGCCTCGGCCCGGGGCTGCGCGATGAAGGCGGGCTCGGCCTTGCGCGCGCCAAGTTCGTCCGCCAGCGCCGCGATGGCAGCCGGCAGATCATCGCCGGGCCTGGCCAGCGTGGTGATCGCGCAGCCATCATGCACGAGCCGGCCGGGCTTGCCCGGATAGGCGAAGAAGCCGACCGGAATCTGCGCACCCACCAGCACGAGCAGGTCGATGTCCTTGAGCTGCTCCAGCGCCATGTCTACCGGGTAGAACACCTTCGGCAGCGCCACGCGCCCGACGCCGCGCGCGATCCGGCCGTTCGACATCTGCCCGAACATGCGGGCGCCGGTGACGGCACAGATGCGGGCCGCCATCTCCATCGGCTCTTCCCGAAGCGACAGGCCCGACATCATCAGGGCGGCCCGGTTGCCATGCTTGCGCAGGGCGGCTGCGACCTCGCGCAGCGTCGCATCCTCGACCGTTTTCAGAGCCGGAACCTTCGTCGCGACAACCTCCGCCGGCTCGACGCTGCCCCAGGCGCAATCGGCCGGCAGGATCACGGTGCTGACGCCCGGCAGCGACAGCGAAGCGGCATAGGCCTCGCCGATCGCGGGTCCGACATCCTCCGGGCTCGCGATCCGGCGCACGAATTGCGACATCGGCCGCGCCAGGCTCTCGATGTCGCTGGTCAGCGGCGCATCGTGCTGGAGATGATAGGTCGCGTGGTCGCCGACGACATTGATCATCGGCGTCCAGGCGCGCCTGGCATTGTGCATGTTGGCCAGCGCATTCGCCATGCCCGGCCCGCAATGCAGCAACGTCGCCGCCGGCTTGTCCGCCATACGCGCATAGCCGTCCGCCGCCCCCGTCACCACGCCCTCGAACAGCCCGAGCACGCAGCGCATCTGTGGCTTGCGGTCGAGCGCCGCGACGAAATGCATTTCCGACGTGCCGGGGTTGGCGAAGCAGACATCGACATCGTTGGCGAGAAGCGTGTCGCAGAGGCGGTCGGCGCCATTCATTCGGGCAGTCCTTGGGAGTTGGAAAACAAAAGCGCCGCGCGCGGGCGGCGAAAGGGAAGGTCATGTTCCTCCCGCTGTCAAACGAGAGAAATTCATCGTCTCCGTTCAGAACGCTGATCCACGCCTTGACGGATTTGCATATGCATTTACCCTCGCTTGGAACGAAGGTTGCATCTGCGCGTCCCATGCGCTGCGACGCTCATCGCGAGCGATGCGACATCACCCAGGGGAAGGTTTTTACCATGACGGCTTTGAAGCGTTTCGCGGCATTGGCAGGCGTCGGCCTCGCCGGCATCATCGTGGCCGGCGCCGCGCAGGCGCAGACCAAGGTCGCTATCGGGATTTCCGGCTGGACCGGCTTCGCGCCCCTGACGCTCGCCAAGGAGGCCGGCATCTTCGCCAAGAATGGCCTCGACGTGACGATCAAGAAAATCCCGCAGAAGGACCGGCACCTCGCCATGGCGTCCGGCGACATCCAGTGTGCCGCGACCACCGTCGAGACCTGGATCGTCTGGGACGGTGCCGGCATCAAGACCAAGCAGATCTTCCAGCTCGACAAGAGCTACGGCGCCGACGGCATGGTGACGCGCAACGCCACCGCCTCGATCAAGGACCTCAAGGGCAAGACCGTCGCAGCCTCGGCGCCGGGCACCTCGCCCTATTTCGCCCTGGCCTGGTTCCTCAAGGAAAACGGCATGTCGGTGAAGGACGTGACCGTCGTCAACATGGAGCCCGGCCCGGCGGCGCAGGCCTTCATCGCCGGCCAGAACGACGCGGCGCTGACCTACGAGCCCTATCTCTCCGCCGTGCGTGACAAGCCCGAAGCCGGCAAGATCATCGCCACAACGCTCGACTATCCGATGGTGATGGACACCTTCGGCTGCACCCCGGCCTTCCTTGCCGCCAACGACGATGCTGCAAAAGCGCTGACCAAGAGCTATTTCGAGGCTCTGGAGATGATCAAGGCCGACAAGGACAAGGCCTTCGGCATCATGGGCGCCGATGTGAAGCAGACCGGCGAGGCCTTCGGCAAATCGGCAGCCTTCCTGCGCTGGTCGGATGCGGCCGGCAACAAGACGTTCTTCTCCGGCGAGTGGCAGGCCTTCTCGGCCAAGGCCGCCGACCTGCTCTTGGAGATCGGCCTGATCAAGTCCAAGCCGGACCTGAAGGATCTGGTCGAGACCAAATACGTGGTTGGCGCCTCCAACTGACGCTCCCGAAACCCACTGCCGTCATCCCGGACGCAGCGAAGCGGAGATCCGGGATCCATCGTAGAGCTCTGTCGCGCCCTATGATGCATCCCGGATCGGCGCTGCTGCGCAGCTTGTCCGGGATGACGGCGCGGATGTGATGACGATGAAACCCCTCCAGCCGGTCTCCGCGCCGTCGCGCGTCGCCTATGGCATCGCCTTCTTCGCGCTGTTCGTGGCGCTCTGGTCGGTCGCGACCTTCGGCGGCTATGTTCAAAAGCTGTTCCTCGCCGATCCGCTGACCATGGTCCGCGAAGGCTACAGCCTGCTCACGCAATACGGCTTCGCTTTCGACATCGGCATGACGATCTGGCGCGTCGTCGGCGGCTTCGTGCTGGCGGTCGTCGTCGCCTTGCCGTTGGGCATTCTGATGGGCGCCTACAAGCCCATTGAGGCGTTCCTGGAGCCCTTCGTGTCGTTTGCGCGCTACCTGCCGGCCTCGGCCTTCATCCCGCTGCTGATCCTCTGGGCCGGCATCGGCGAGGCGCAGAAGCTGCTCGTCATCTTCATCGGCTCAGTCTTCCAGCTCATCCTGATGATCGCGGTGGCGGTCGGCGGGGTCCGGCGCGATCTGGTCGACGCCGCCTATACGCTGGGTGCGAGCGACACCTCCGTGGTGCGCCGCGTGCTCCTGCCCAATGCTGCGCCCGAGATCGCCGAAATCTTCCGCCTCGTGCTGGGCTGGGCCTGGACCTATGTCATCGTCGCCGAGCTGATCGGATCGTCCTCCGGCATCGGCCACATGATCACCGACAGCCAGGCGCTGCTCAACACCGGCCAGATCATCTTTGGCATCATCGTCATCGGGCTGATCGGCCTGGTCTCGGATTTCCTCTTCAAGGCGGTCAACCAGCGCCTGTTTCCATGGGCGCAACGATGAGCAAGCTGGTCATCGAGGGCGTCGGAAAGGTCTTTCCGGCGCAAGCGCACGGCCAGCCGACGCGCGCCCTGACGCCGACGACGCTGAGCGTCGGAGACAACGACTTCATCACCATCCTCGGCCCGTCCGGCTGCGGCAAGTCCACGCTGCTGCGCATCGTCGGCGGGCTCGAGACGGCGAGCGAGGGCAGGGTCGTGCTGGACGGCGCGCCCGTCACCGGGCCGGGCGCCGATCGCGGCTTCGTCTTCCAGAGCTACACCCTCTTCCCCTGGCTGACGGTGGTCGAGAACATTGCCTTCGGCCTGCGCGAACGCGGCGTGCCCGAGCGCGAACGGCTGGAGTTAGCCCGTGACTGGGCCGGCCGCGTCGGCCTGTCGAGCTTCATCGATCATTTCCCGAAACAGCTCTCGGGCGGCATGCAGCAGCGCACCGCGATCGCCCGTGCGCTCGCCAACGACCCGAAAATCCTGCTGCTCGACGAGCCTTTCGGAGCGCTCGACAACCAGACCCGCGCCCTGATGCAGGAGATGCTGCTCGGCATATGGGAGCGCGAGCAGAAGACCGTGCTCTTCGTGACCCATGACATCGAAGAAGCGATCTTCATGGCCTCGCGCGTCGTCGTGATGAGCGCCAGGCCCGGCCGCATCAAGGCCGACATCAGGGTCGATCTGCCCCATCCGCGGCCCTACACCATCAAGACCTCGCCGGAGTTCGTCGCGCTCAAAGAGCGCCTGGTCGAGGAGATCAGGGTCGAGGCGGTGCTGGCGGCGGAGGTGCATTGAAGGCGGGTGGTTCGGGTCTGTCGCGAGCGCAATCTCGCCCGGCACTATGGCGTCGTCTTCGATCGAGCTCGCCCACCGCTTTCAGCGGCTGCCGTCGGTCCAAAGATTAGTCGCAAAGACCTCGCCATCGCCTTCGCTGGTCAGAACCGCATGGTCGGAACGCTCCAGCACGACGCTGTCGCCGGCTTCCAGGTATTCGCGCTTACGGCCTGCGACGATCATCCAGCCGGCGGAGCGGGCGACGAGCACCATGAGGTCGCCGCCCGGTTCGACATGGATCGGGCCGGGGCCGGCAAGCCGTGTCATGTCGTGCCGCCAACGACCGCGCCGCGTCATCACGTTGAGGTCGTCGATCGGCCCAGCCACGAGCCGGCCCTCGACAGCCCGGTCACCGGCGAAAGCGCAGGGCTTCGAGTTCGGGCTCAACTGCACCGTTCCGCCGTCCCCGAACGCAAGTGCGATGCCCATGCCGCTCAGCACCGCGAGCGTCCGGTCGATGCCGGGGAAGGACGAGAACGGCCCGTCCTGCCCGACATGGGCGGTCGAGATGCGCCAGTCGAATTCGTCGAGCGACGCACCGGGAGGGTGAATGGCGATCTCGGTCGTGCTGCCGCCGCCGTTCTTCCACGGCATGGTTCGGCATTCGGAAAGCGCGATGATGCGCATGGTCAGCGCAGGATGCCCGGCAGCTTCAAGCCCTTTTCACGCGCGCAATCCACCGCGATTTCATAGCCCGCATCGGCATGGCGCATCACGCCGGTGGCCGGGTCGTTCCAGAGCACGCGCTCCAGGCGTTTGGCCGCCTCGGGGGTGCCGTCGGCGACGATGACGATGCCGGAATGCTGCGAATAACCCATGCCGACGCCGCCGCCATGATGCAACGAGACCCAGGTCGCGCCCGAGGCCGTGTTGAGCAGCGCGTTCAGCAGCGGCCAGTCGGAGACCGCGTCCGAGCCGTCCTTCATCGCCTCCGTCTCGCGGTTGGGCGAGGCGACGGAGCCCGAATCGAGATGGTCGCGGCCGATCACGACGGGCGCCTTGAGTTCGCCCTTGGCCACCATTTCGTTGAAGGCCAGCCCCAGCCGGTGCCGGTCGCCGAGGCCTACCCAGCAGATCCGCGCCGGCAGACCCTGGAACTTGATGCGCTCGCGCGCCATGTCCAGCCAGTTGTGCAGATGCGCGTCGTCGGGCATCAGCTCCTTCACCTTGGCGTCGGTGCGGTAGATGTCCTCCGGATCGCCCGATAGCGCCGCCCAGCGGAACGGCCCGATGCCCCGGCAGAACAGCGGCCGGATATAGGCCGGCACGAAGCCCGGGAAGTCGAAGGCGTCCGCGACGCCCATGTCCTTGGCCATCTGGCGGATGTTGTTGCCGTAATCGAGCGTCGGCACGCCCATCCGGTGGAAATCGAGCATGGCCCGCACATGCGTTGCCATCGATTGCTTCGCTGCCTCGATGGTGCCGGCCGGGTCGCGCTCCTTGCGCTCCTCCCACTCCTGAAGCGTCCAGCCGGCTGGCAGATAGCCGTTCAGCGGGTCGTGCGCCGAGGTCTGGTCGGTGACGACATCGGGCCGGATGCCGCGACGGACCATGTCGGGAAACACGTCGGCGGCATTGCCGAGTACGCCGACGGAGACGGCCTTGCCTTTGGCGTGAGCCGCCTCGATGATCTTGAGCGCCTCGTCGACGCTGTCGGCCTTCTCGTCGAGATAGCCGGTGCGCAGGCGAAACTCGATCGAGGAGGGCTTGCACTCGACCGCGATCATCGAGGCGCCGGCCATGGTCGCGGCCAGCGGCTGCGCGCCGCCCATGCCGCCGAGCCCGCCGGTGAGCACCCATTTCCCCTTGAGCGAACCGCCGAAATGCTGCCGGCCGACCTCGACGAAGGTCTCGTATGTGCCCTGAACGATGCCCTGCGTGCCGATATAGATCCAGGAGCCGGCCGTCATCTGGCCGTACATCATCAGCCCGAGCTTATCGAGCTCGTGGAAATGCTCCCAGTTGGCATAGGCGGGGACGAGGTTGGAATTCGCGATCAGCACGCGCGGCGCGTCCGTATGCGTCCGGAAAATGCCGACCGGCTTGCCCGACTGCACCAGCAATGTCTCGTCGGCTTCGAGTGAGCGCAGGGACGCGCAGATCCGGTCGAAATCCTCCCAGGTCCGGGCCGCACGCCCGATGCCGCCATAGACCACGAGTTCGCCGGGCTTTTCGGCGACGTCGGGATCGAGATTGTTCATCAGCATCCGCAGCGGCGCTTCGGTCAGCCAGCTTTTTGCCGAAAGCTCCGAACCATGCGGGCTGCGGATGACGCGGCTGTTGTCGATGCGGGTCATGACGGGCTCCGGTCGAGCGTGGCGGCCGCGTTCAGCGCAGCCTTGATGATAAGAGAGAGGGCGCCTTGCAGCGTCGCGGCCTTGGCCCCGTCGAAATTCCAGGGCGGTGCTTCAGCGGTCAGGTAGGCCGACAGCGCGATCTCCATCTGGATCGCGTGGACGCCATCCTGCGGGAGGCCGTAATGCCGCGTGATCCAGCCGCCCTTGAAGCGGCCGTTGACGACCTGCGTGACGGATTGGCCGGCCATCGCAGCGACGGCGGCGGCCTCGACTGCCGGCGCGCAACTGGCACCCGAATTGGTGCCAAGATTGAGCGTCGGCAGCGTGCCGGGAAACAGGCGCGGGATGACCGATTTGATCGAATGGCAATCCCAGAGCAGGCACCAGCCATGGGCCGCCCTCACCCGCGCGATCTCGGCTTCGAGCGCGTCGTGATAGGGTTGAAAATAGGCCTCGCGCCGCCGTGCGATTTCCCCGGTGTCCGGCGTTGTCGCCCAGATCGCCTCGCCGTCGAAGGTCGTGGTCGGCACGAGTTCGGTCGTCGCCTGTCCCGGATAGAGCGAGACGCCGGACGGGTCGCGGTTGAGGTCGATGACATAGCGCGAGAGTTGCGCCTCGACGATCGTCGGCTCGAAGCGTTCGGCAAAAGCATAGAGCTGGCGCATATGCCAGTCGGTGTCGGGAACGGCGCGGCCGGTCTCGTTCAGCGCGGCATGCACCTCCGCCGGCAGGCCGGTGCCGGGATGCGGCATGGAGAGGATCAGCGGGGAGGTGCCGCTTGTGATGGTGACGATGTCGGTCATAGGCCCCGTACTCCAGTGCGCCTTCCCTTCTCCCCTTGCGGGAGAAGGTGGCGCGAAGCGCCGGATGAGGGGTGGTCGAATCCCGTCCAATTTTTCACGGTTATGAGGATCGACAGGGCAGCCCGACCCCTCACCCCAGCCCTCTCCCGCACCAAAGTCGGCCGTTGCCGACTTTGGCAATGGAATAGTCCCAACTCGGGCAAGCCCGAGTTGGGTGGGAGAGGGCGCGCGTCGTGGTTCGCGCGCCTCATTGTCCCAACTCCGTAAAGCAATCCAGCTCCGCCGCCGTCCCGATTGCCCCTGACAGCACCAGCTCCGTCGCCGCAGCCAGATCGGGCGCGAGGTAGCGGTCCTCCGTCAGCGGCGCGATCTTGCCACGCAGCAGCGCCAGCACCGGCTCCAGCCGGGGACTCGTCTTCATCGGCCGGTGATGCTCGATCGCCTCGGCTGCAGCCATCAGCTCGACGCCGATGATGCTCGCGGCATTGGCCGCCATGTCGAGCAGGCGATAGGCGCCATGCGTCGCCATCGAGACATGGTCTTCCTGATTGGCCGAGGTTGGGATGGTATCGACTGATGCAGGGTGAGCCTTCTGCTTGTTCTCTGACGCCAGCGCGGCCGCCGTCACCTGCGCGATCATGAAGCCCGAGTTCAGCCCTGCATCGCGTGCCAGGAAGGGCGGCAGGCCGCTCATCACCGGATCCACCAGCAGCGCGATCCTGCGCTCGGAAAGGTTGCCGATCTCGCACAGTCCCATGGCCAGGATGTCGGCCGCGAAGGCGACCGGCTCGGCATGGAAATTCCCGCCCGAGACGACCTCGCCTGGTCCCAGCACCAGGGGGTTGTCGGTGACGGCATTGGCCTCGATCGCGAGCGTCGCTGCGACATTGGCCAGCAGGTCGCGCACCGCGCCCATCACCTGCGGCTGGCAGCGCAGCGAATACGGGTCCTGCACCTTGCTGTCGCCGAAGCGGTGGCTGTCACGGATTTCGCTGCCGGCGATAAGTTCTAGCAGGATGGCGGCGACGCGAATCTGGCCGGGCTGGCCGCGAAGCTGCTGGATGCGCGGATCGAACGGAGTGTCGGAGCCCTTGAGCGCGTCGACCGACAGGGCCCCGGCGACGAGCGCGGCGTCGAAGACACGGGCCATGGCATTGAGTCCGGCGAGCGCGATCGACGTCGAGACCTGCGTGCCGTTGATCAGCGCGAGCCCTTCCTTGGGACCCAGCGCGAGCGGCGCCTGGCCGATCCTCGAGAGAGCCTCTGCTGCCGGCAGCAACTCGCCCTTCAACCTGATCTCGCCGACGCCCATCAGCGCGGCGGTGAGATGGGCCAGCGGCGCGAGATCGCCCGAGGCGCCGACGGAGCCCTTGGCCGGCACGGCCGGCAGCGCATCGGCCGCGAGCGCGCCGAGCAGCGCCTCGACCACGACCGGCCGCACACCCGAGGCGCCGCGCGCCAGGCTCGCAGCCTTCATGGCGAGGATCAGCCGCACCACGTTGTCGGGCAGGGCAGCGCCGGTCCCGACTGCGTGGGACAGGATCAGGTTGCGCTGGAGCGTCGCGAGGTCGGCGTCGGCGATGCGGACGCTGGCCAGCTTGCCGAAGCCGGTGTTGACGCCATAGGTCACGGTTCCCGCGGCGACGATGTCGTCGACGATCCGCTGTGCCGCGGCGGTGGCTGCCACGCTGTCGCCGGAGAGTGCCACGGACGCTCCGTCGAGCACGTCGCGCCACAGCGTCAGTGCGGCATGGCCGGGAGAAAGCAGGAGAGGTGCGGTCATTGTCCGTTCCGGATGCGGGCGTGAAGCGGGTTGAAGCCGATGCGGTAGGCCAGCTCGGCCGGGCGTTCGATGTCCCAGATCGCGAGGTCGCAGGCCTTGCCGGCTTCCAGCGTGCCGATCTGGTCCTGGAGGCCGAGCGCCTGCGCGGCATGGCGCGTCAGCCCGGCCAACGCCTCCTCCGGGGTCAGTCGGAACAGCGTGCAGGCCATGTTCATCACCAGCAGCGGCGAGGTCAGCGGCGAGGAGCCCGGATTGGCGTCGGTCGCCAGCGCGATCGGCACGCCATGCCGGCGCAGCAGGTCGATCGGCGGCCTCTGCGTCTCGCGCAGGAAGTAGAAGGCGCCGGGCAGGATCACCGCGACGGTCCCGGCTTTCGCCATCGCGATCACCCCCGCCTCGTCGAGATATTCGAGATGGTCGGCCGAGAGCGCGCCCATCTCGGCCGCCAGCCGGGCGCCGCCGAGATTGGACAATTGCTCCGCATGGATCTTGATCGCGAGCCCCCTGGCTCTGGCGGCAGCGAAAACGCGGGCGGTCTCGTCTGGCGAGAAGGCGATGCCCTCGCAGAACACATCGACCGCATCCGCCAATCCCTGCGCGGCGACGGCGTCGAGCATCGGCCCGGCGACGAGATCGGCATAGTCGCCCGATCGGCCCTTGAATTCCGGCGGCACGGCATGGGCGCCGAGGAAGGTCGTTCGAACCGTCACCGGCCGCTCGCGTCCGAGCCGGCGCGCGACAGCGAGCTGCTTCAGCTCGGCATCCATCTCCAGCCCGTAGCCCGATTTGATCTCGACCGTGGTGACGCCTTCGGCCATTAGCGCGGCCAAACGCCTGTCGGCGCTGGCGAAAAGCTCAGCCTCGCTCGCCGCGCGCGTCGCCTTCACGGTCGAGAGGATGCCGCCGCCGGCCCGCGCGATCTCCTCGTAGCTGGCGCCCTGCAGCCGCAGCTCGAATTCATGCGCGCGGTCGCCACCATAAACGAGATGGGTATGGCAATCGATCAGACCCGGCGTGATCCAGCGCCTGCCGCAATCGATCGTCTCGGCCGGATCGAACGCCGGGGCCTCGCTGCGCGGCCCGGCCCAGACGATGCGTCCGTCTCGGGCCGCGACGATACCATCCTCGATCGCGCCATAGGGGAGGGGAGAGGCTGCGGACATGGTCGCGAGGCGCGCCCCGGTCCAAACCTTGTCGCAGCGCAACGGCTTCCCCGTCATGATCCGACCCCTCGACTTTGCTCTCGATCCGATTAAGTTGATCAATTGCATATGCAAATGGCAGCCGTCAATTGCATATGCAATTGAGTGAGGAGCCGCGATGACCGCCCGGACGACACTACACCTCGATGAGGCCTTGCTGCCCGGCGGTTTCGCAAAGGCTGTGACGCTGGAGGTCGATTCGGGGACTATCGTATCCGTCACGGTCGGCGAGGCTGCTCCGGCTTCCGCACTTCACCTGTCCGGCTTGACGCTGCCGGGTATGCCGAACCTCCACAGCCACGCCTTCCAGCGCGGCATGGCGGGCCTGTCCGAGCGGCGCGGCGAAAGCGACGATTCCTTCTGGACCTGGCGCGAGGTGATGTACCGTTTCCTCTACAGGCTGGATCCCGACGACGTCCAGGCCATCGCCGCACAGGCCTTCGTCGAGATGCTGGAGGGCGGCTTCACCGCGCTCGCCGAGTTCCACTATCTCCATCACGACACGGCCGGCCGCCCCTATGCCGACATCGCTGCGATGGCGGCCGCGATTGCCGCTGCGGCGGCGGAGACCGGGCTCGGGCTGACGCTGTTGCCGGTGCTTTATCGTTACGGCAATTTCGGCGAGGCGCCCCCGGTCCACGGCCAGCGCCGCTTCGTCAACGACCGCGAGAGCTATCAGCGTCTGCTCGAAGCGAGCGCAATTGCGCTCCGTGACCTGCCGGATGCCAAGCTCGGCGTCGCCCCGCATTCCCTGCGGGCCGTCGCGCTCGATGATCTGGCCTGGGTCTCGGCGCTGCGGCCGGATGCGCCGGTCCATATCCATGTCGCCGAGCAGATGCGCGAGGTCGAGGACAGCCTGACGATCACCGGGCGCCGGCCGATCGAATTGCTGATGGAGCATGCCGAACTCGCAGAGCGCTGGTGCCTGATCCACGCTACGCATCTGACCGCTGCCGAGCGCGATGGCATCGCGCGCAGCGGCGCTGTCGCGGGGCTTTGCCCGATCACGGAATCGAGCCTCGGCGACGGCATCTTCGATGGCGTGCGCTATCGCGAGGCCGGCGGACGCTTCGGTATCGGCAGCGATTCCAACATCCAGATCGATGCTGGCGCCGAATTGCGCCAGCTCGAATACTCGCAACGCCTGCGCGACCGGGGCCGTGCCCTGATGGCCGACCGTGGGGCATCGACCGGAACGGCGCTCTGGCAGACCGCCTGTGCCGGCGGTGCGCAGGCCTGCGGCCGCGCGATCGGGCAGATCGCGCCGGGCTGTCGGGCCGATCTCGTCACGCTGGATGCGGAGCATCCGGTGCTGCTCGGCAAATCTGGCGAGATCGCTCTCGACAGCGCGATTTTCGCGACCAACGCAATGCCGCTGCACGCGGTCTTCGTCGGTGGTCGGCGCCTTGTCGCGGATGGGCGGCATCAGGCCCGCGAGCAGGTCAGGACGCGTTTCGCCAGGACGATGCGGAAACTGCTCGGCTGATGGCGGCGGCGATGACCATGTCAGAAACCAGGCTGGATGCGGTGAGGCTCGATGGCGCGGGTCCGCTTTACGACCAGATCCGCCGCGCCATCCGCGACCTTATCCTCGGCGGTGCCTGGACGCCCGGAACCGCGGTCCCGCCCGAGCACGCGCTGATGGAGCAGCTCGGCGCCTCCCGCATGACGGTGCACCGCGCCTTGGTCCAGCTTGCCCGCGAGGGTCTGATCACCCGCCGCCGCCGCTCCGGCACCATCGTCGCGAGCCCGCCGGCAAGCCACGCCATGCTCGACATTCTCTCGATCCCCGACGAGGTCAGGCGGCTGGGGCAGGCTTACGCCTTTGATGTTCTATCGCGACGTGACGGGCGTCCGACCGCGGAGGTCGCATTGAGGTTTGGACTGAAGCGAAGCGACAACATCGTCCACCTCGGCGCCCTGCACAGGAGCGGCGGTTGCCCGCACGTCCTGGAGGAGCGGGTGATCCACCTCGCGACCGTGCCGGCGGCAGCGCAGGAACGCTTCGCGGCGACGCCGCCGGGCGACTGGCTGCTGCAGAACAGCCTCTGGTCGCAGGCCGAGCATGCCATCAGCGCGGTCGCGGCCGATAGCGCGGAGGCACAGCTGCTTGCGATCGCGCCCGGCGAGCCCTGCCTGCTGGTCGAGCGCCGGACCTGGAACCAGGACGCCCCCGTCACGGCGGTGCGTCTGCTCTATCCCGGCACGCGCCACCGCTTCGTCGGCCGCTTCGGGCCATACGGCCAAGTTTGAGACAAGAAAAAGCCCGCCTCCCTTGCGGGAGACGGGCCCGATGTTCGTCGATCGGGTCGATCAGCAGGCGTAGCGGATCCGTCGGCCATACGCATCGCGATCATAGCACACCTGATCGGGCGTCGTGGCATTGCCGATGATGGCGCCGCCTGCGCCACCGATGGCCGCACCGGCAAGGGCGCCGCCTGCGCGCCCCGTGGCAAGGCCGCCGACGACGGCGCCGGCGCCCGCGCCGACGAGCGCTCCTGTCCCGGTATTCTGCTCGCGCTGGGTGCAGGCGCCGAGGGACGCGGCGAGGGCGGCGAGAATGAGGATCTTCTTCATGGTGTTCTCCTTGGAGCCGGGTGAGCGGTCGTGAACCTGTGCTCAGAACCGGCCGGCACGCAGAAGGTTCCGCTGCTGCATCTGAAGGCCAGCTGAATGCCGGCTACCACCATGCCCGATGCGCGAATTCCGCCGTCGACAGATGCTCGATTTCGATGGCATCGCGGCGGAACTTTAGCGGGGGATGCTACGTTCTTCCCCCGATGATGCGGTGGACCAGACCGCAGCCCGTTCGGAGGAACTCACATGACCGCACAAACGATGGCTATGTCATCCAATCCGCTGATCGCCGGAGCCCGTGTCGCCGGCACCGATGTCTATAACGCGGCGGGCGATCATCTCGGAGAGATCTACGACGTCATGCTCGACAAGCAGTCCGGCAAAGTCGCCTACGCCATCATGTCGTTTGGCGGCTTTTTGGGACTTGGCGAGAAGTATCATCCCATCCCGTGGAGCGTGCTCGACTACGACACGGATCGCGGCGGGTATATCGTTCCCCTGACCAAGGAGAAGCTCGAGGCCGCCCCGATGTATGACAGCGAGGGCGAGCCCGACTGGGACGACAAGGCTTATGGCAAGCGTGTCCATGACTACTATGGAACGATGCCCTACTGGATGATGTAGGGCTGCCCGAACGCAGGTCGCGGCGGTTGCTATCCCCCCAGCCGAACCGTCGTGGCGGCGGGATGCGGGCCGAAAGGCCCGCATCTTCTTTTTGTGCGGAACCTAAGGCCGGGGATGCGCGTCAAGTCATCCAGACCGGCTTTTACAGCCTGACCCGATCACACCCGCAAACCGCATCGTGAACGGCCGACCCGGATACTGCCGGTCATCGGCCCAGGCGATGCCAGGGACACCGGAGGAATGCCATGCAGATTCGCTACGGCTATCGCATCGAACTCGTCTGCCAGCAGGAACTCCCGCTGATCACCCTGCTCGACGTTCATCCGTCGCGCCGTCACGACCTGACGCAGCCCGACGACATGGTCGCCACGTCGCTGTTCGATCCCTCGGTGCAGGTGCCTGTGACGCAGTACCTCGACCAGTTCGGCAACATCTGCCGCAGGCTGATCGCGCCCGTCGGCGGAGTCAGTCTGCAAGCGGAAGGAATCATCTACGATTCCGGCGAGCATGATCCGGTGCACCCACACGCTGGGGAGGTTCCGCCTTCGCGCCTGCCGGAAGAGGCGCTCGTCTATCTGTTGGGAAGCCGCTACTGCGAGACCGACAAACTCTCCGCCCGGGCCTGGAACCTCTTCGGGCATATCGAGCCGGGCTGGCAGCGCATTCAGGCGGTGGTGGATTTCGTCCACAACCACCTCACCTTCGGTTACAATTTCGCCCGCAGCACCCGCACCGCCGCCGAGGCGTTCGAAGAGCGCGTCGGCGTCTGCCGTGACTTCGCCCATCTCGCCGTCGCGCTTTGCCGGTGCATGAACATCCCGGCGCGCTACTGCAACGGCTATCTCGGGGATATCGGCGTGCCAAAGGATCCGGCGCCGATGGATTTCAACGCCTGGTTCGAGGTCTTCCTCGGCGGTCGCTGGTACACTTTCGATGCAAGGCATAACGAGCCCCGCATCGGCCGCGTCGTGATCGCCAGGGGACGGGATGCCACCGATGTCGCCATGCTGAACTCCTTCGGCCCGCATGGACTGCAGCGCTTCGAGGTCATCACCGAAGAGGTCGAGGAGACCGCTCCCGATCTCGCCATGGCGACGGCCGGTCGTGCCCAGCACGAGCAGTCGATGGCCCGAGGCCTCTAGACGCGGGGTGGGTTTCGGGCTTCAACCATGGCTCCGCTGAAAGTCATGTCGCCTCCACTCATGCGTTACACCGTCATCGTCAACGCCCGCGCCGGCACTGTCCTCGAGGCGGGCGCGGAAGCGTTCGAAGCGCGCATCGCGGCGGCTTTCGAGGCTCATGGCTGCGCGGCGGCGGTCAGGCTCGTGCATCCCCGAGAGATCGACGACGCGCTCGCACTGGCGATCGAGGATGCCGACGCGATCCCGGTGATCGCCGGTGGTGACGGGACGATCAACGGCGTTCTGCCCATCCTGATGAGCGCCGACCGGTCGGTCGGCATCTTGCCGCTCGGCACCGTCAACGTGCTCGGCCGCGATCTTGGCCTGCATGGAACGCTCGAATTCCAGATCGAGGCGCTGTGCCAGGGCGAGCCGGTGACGATGGATATCGGGCGCGTCAACGACCGCTTGTTTCATTCGATTTCTGGCTTGGGCTTCTTCAGCCTGATGGCGCGCGAGCGCGAACAGGCTCGCCGGCGCTTTCCGTTCAGCCGCGCGGTGGCCTTCGTCTTCGCCGCGACGCGTTCGATCCTCTTCACCCGCGCGATAACCGTCGATATCCGTATCGGAGACGAGCAGCGCGTCGTCGAGGCGGACGCCGTGCTGGTCACGATCAACAGCTTCGACGGTCCCGAATGGCGCCGCTCCCGGCTCGATGGCGGCGTCTTCGAAGTCCACATCTTGAATGCCGGTGGGCTCTATTCGCGATGCAAGGCGGCGCTTTCGGTCGTCTCGGGCAAATGGAAGGAATCGACCAATCTCGAATCCTTCACCGGCGAGGAGATCACCTTGACGCGCCGCGACAAGCGCCGTGGCCATGTTACGTTCGACGGCGAGGTCGAGCGCAAGGCCGGAACGCTGGCCTACCGTCTGCTGCCGAAAGCGATCCGTGTTATCGCGGCGCGTCCACAGGCGATCTGACCGAGCGATTTGACACGCGCCGCGCCGGCCTTATCTCCAGCGCAGCCGAATCCGCCGGAACCACGATGTCGTCGCTGAAACCACGCATACTCATTCCGCTCGCCGCCGGCCTCGCCTTCGTCGGACTAGCCCTGTTCATCGCGTCCGGGCGCAGCTTTGCCTTCGATACGAGCCTCGTGCTCCTGCTGCGCGTGACCGGAGACCCCTCGACGCCGCTCGGCCCACCCTGGTTGCGTGAGGCCATGCGCGACGTCACCGCACTTGGCAGCTTCGTCGGTCTCGGCATGATGACGATCGCAGCAAGCCTCACCTTGTGGCTGTGCCGCTTCCACCATCTCGCGATCGGGCTGGCGGTCAGTGTCCTCGCTGCGACCGCCGTCAGCACGGGACTGAAGATCCTGGTCGGTCGTCAGCGGCCCGATATCGTCGAGCATACGGCGCTGACCTTCACCGCAAGCTTTCCCAGCGGTCACGCTTTTTTGTCGGCCGTGACGCTGCTCAGCATCGCGGGCTTCATCGGACTCGCCTCGCAGCGCAAGGACATAACCCGGCTCTGCATGATCCTGGCCTGGACGATGATCGTCCTGATCGGCGTGAGCCGCATCTATCTCGGCGTGCACTGGCCCACCGACGTCATCGCGGGCTGGTGCCTTGGCATCGCCTGGTCCAGCGTCGCCATCGCCTGGCTCGGCCGGAAGATGGCGGCAGCCGAGCCGCCGAACGCAGGCATCGCCGTAAGCGGCTGACGCGCCGCTCCGCCTCAGCGCATGTCGATCGTGGCGTTGACGCCGAGATCGGCGGGTCTGCCGAGAATGCGTGCGGTCGCGAGCTTGAAGGCGATCACCACGCTGCTCGACGGGCCGTCCCAGATCTCGGCCGAAACCGGAGTCAGCGCCAGCAGCGCCGCATCGGGGTCGCCGGGTCCGCCTGGAAACCAGGCGCTGGCCATCGGCGTCCAGATCCGGTTCAGCAACTCGCGGTCGTCGAGTTCGGCCGGCTCGCATGCGATCGCTGCGTAGAAGTTGCGATCCTCCTGGCTGATCGCGATCGAGATATGGCCCGACCGGACGGCCTCCTCGAGCTTGCCGCCATGGCGATGCGCAACGAACAGAATGCGATGGTTTTCGCGGTCGACATGGCCCGACATCGGGCGGGTGCTGATCTCGCCGGCGACGAAGGCGGAGACCATGCACACCGGCTGTGTTTCGAGCGCCGTCCAGATCCGCTGTTGAATGTCGCGATCGTGCATGGGTGTCCTCCTGGCGAAGAAACGATCGTAACGCGACTGGCGGCGAAAGGATAACGCCGTGTCGTATCGTCCCGTTCCCGCTCCTTGCGTAACGGGTGATCAGCGCCGCCGGCCGGCCTTCATCGCGATCCGCCGGTTCGGCATTTTGGCAAATCGAGCGTCGGCCCTGGAACATTCTGCGGTGCGAAGGGTTATGGGCCGGCCGCCGCTATGGGCGGTGCCTAGTCCAAGGACCCATTGATGCTCGCCTCGCGTAACCTGCTGATCGCCCTCGTCGTCGTTCTCGTCGCGGGGCTCGCCGCCACCGGCTATGCGCTCTACCAAGAAAAGAAGCAGCCCGAGGGCGTCGAGATATCGGTCGGGAAGAACGGGCTCTCGATCAAGGAGAAGTGAGCCGACGCGCAGTTCAGCTGTTGGCCAGGATCATGTTGCGAACGATCGGGTAGATCTGGCCGTCCCATTTCCGACCCGAGAACACCCCATAATGGCCGACACCGGCCTGCATGTGGTGGCGCTTGCGGAACGGCTTCAGCCCACTGCACAGGTCATGCGCCGCGGAGGTCTGGCCGAGCGCGCAGATGTCGTCGCGCTCGCCCTCGACCGTCAGCAGCGCGGTCTTCCTGATCGCCCCGCAATCGACCTTTTCGCCGCGGTAGGTCAGCGTCCCGGCCGCAAGCCGGGCCTCCTGGAAGATCCACTGCACGGTTTCGAGATAGAACTCGGCCGGCAGGTCCAGCACCGCGAAATACTCGTCGTAGAATTTCTTGATCGTTTCGGCCTGTTCGGTCTCGCCGGTGGCGAGATGGGTGAACATGTCGATATGGGCATTGACGTGCCGCTGCATGTTCATCGCCAGGAAGGCGCCGAGCTGGATGAAGCCCGGATAGACCTTGCGTCCGCCGCCGGGATAGCGCGACGGCACCGTATGGATCAGGTTCTTGCGGAACCACGCGATCGGCTTGTCGCTGGCGAGCTTGTTGACCGCCGTTGGATTGATCCGCGTGTCCACCGGCCCGGCCATCAGGGTCATGCTGCGCGGCTGGAACGCACTGTTGGCCTGCGCCATCACGGCAGCGGCGGTAAGAACCTGCACGCAGGGCTGGCACACCGCCACGACATGCGTGTCGGGGCCGAGCTTTTCGATGAAGGCGATCAGCGTATCGACATAGTCGTCATAGCCGAACGGGCCGGCCTCGAGGCTGACGTCGCGGGCATTGTGCCAGTCGGTGATGTAGACGTCGTGGTCGCGCAGCAGGGTCGCGACCGTGTTGCGCAGCAGCGTCGCGAAATGGCCCGACATCGGCGCGACGACGAGCACCTTTGCTTGCGGTGCCTCGCTGTCCTTTCGGAATCGCAGCAGGCTGCCGAAAGGCAGCGCGAGCGTGACCTCTTCGGTGACGGCGGCATCGCGGTTGCCATCCCTGACGCTGTCGATCGCATAGGGCGGCCGCTCATGCGTCAGGCCGGCCCGCGCCACCATCTCATAGGCGGCGGAAGCGGCCCGGATATCGACCGGCTGCCCCATGATCGCCTTGGCGCCCAGCGCCGTCAGCGCGGCCTGGGCCATCATGCGGGCAGGGTTCATCAGGTCGGACTGGGCCTGGTAGGCAGCGTAGAGCATCGGCGTACGACCTCGAGACGACAAAACGCGGCGGCCGATGGACGATGTCCGCCGGTGCCTGCAGCCGCAGGCTCATGTTGCACTGCAAAAGCTCCTTTCCGCAAGATTGTTCTAATCTTGGCTCGCGGATGGAATGCCTCTTGCTACCCGCAACGCTCCCGCCGAGGATATCCGCCATGAGCGCCGCGACACTGACCATCAGTAGCAAGAACTATTCCTCCTGGTCGCTGCGCGGCTGGCTGCTTTGCGCACTGGCGGGTCTCGACGTAGAGGAGCGCATGCTCTCGGTCGACGATCCGTCGGCGCGCGCCGAACTGCTTTTGCTGTCGCCGTCCTTCCTCGTGCCCTGCCTCACCCATGACGGCGTCAAGGTCTGGGATACGCTGGCGATCGCCGCCTATCTCGACGAGATCAGGCCCGATGCCGGCCTGCTGCCCAAGGACGTTAAGGCGCGCGCCCATTGCCGTGCCGTCTCGGGCGAGATGCATTCGGGCTTTGCCAATCTGCGCTCCGCCCTGCCGATGAACCTCAAGGCGCATTATCCCGGCTTCAAGGTCTGGGCCGGCGCACAGGCCGATATCGACCACGTCACCGAAATCTGGCGCGATTGTATCGAGACCTATGGCGGCCCCTATCTGTTCGGCAAGGTCACGATGGCCGATGCGATGTATGCGCCCGTCTGCCTGCGCTTCCTGACCTACGACATCGCGCTCGACCCCGTGAGCAAGGCCTATTGCCGGACCATCGCGAAATGGCCGCTCTTGCAGAGCTGGGTCGAGGCGGCGAAGTCCGAGCCTGAGGAGCTCGAGGAACTCGACGCAGAGTTCTGAACTCTCCCATCATGCACGTTGGGACTTGTACGATCCCGTTGCGGCATTGGTCTTTCGCCACCAAAGACGCTACACCCCCACGAACTCAAGGATGTCGTGGGAGTAAGCCAATGACCGAGATTTTCAAGAACCTGATCGCCGGCGAATGGGCCAGTGCCGGGAATGCCTCCCGTAACATCAACCCGTCCAATACGGGCGATGTCGTCGGCGAATACGCGCAAGGCTCGGTCGCCGATCTCGACAACGCGGTTGCCGCCGCCAAGGCCGTCTTCCCGGCCTGGAGCCGCAGCACGCCGCAGGAGCGCTACGAGATCCTGAAGAAGGCCTCCGACGAGATTCTCGCCCGCAAGGAAGAGCTGGGTCGGCTCTTGTCGCGCGAGGAGGGCAAGACCCTTGCCGAGGGCATCGGCGAAGCCGGCCGCGCCGGCCAGGTTTTCGCCTTCTTCGCCGGCGAGTGCCTGCGTCTGGGGGGCGAGATGGTTCCCTCCGTGCGCCCCGGCGTCGGCGTCGAGATCACGCGCGAGCCGGTCGGCATCGTCGGCATGATCACCCCATGGAACTTCCCAATCGCGATTCCCGCATGGAAGATCGCGCCCGCGCTGGCTTACGGCAACTGCGTCGTCATCAAGCCGGCCGACCTCGTGCCGGGTTCGGCCTGGGCGCTGGTCGATATCATCCAGCGCGCCGGCCTGCCCAAGGGCGTGCTCAACCTCGTCATGGGGCGCGGTTCGGTCGTCGGCCAGGCGCTGCTTCAGCACAAGGACGTCCACGCGATCTCCTTCACCGGCTCGGTCGCGACCGGCCGCAAGGTCGCCGAGGCCTGCATCGCCTCCTCGCCGATGAAGAAGGTCCAGCTCGAAATGGGCGGCAAGAACCCGCTTGTCGTGCTCGACGACGCCGATTTGAAGATCGCCGTCGAGGCCGCGGTACAGGGCGCCTATTTCTCGACCGGACAGCGCTGCACTGCCTCCTCGCGCCTGATCGTCCAGGCCGGCATCCACGACCGCTTCGTCGAGGCCTGCATCGAGCGGCTGAAGGGCCTCGTCATCGACGATGCCTTGAAGGCGGGCACCCATATCGGCCCGGTCGTCGACCAGAGCCAGCTCGACCAGGATCTGAAATACATCCAGATCGCCCGCGACGAGGGCGGCAAGCTCGCATGGGGCGGCGAATTGCTCAATCGCGAGACGCCCGGCTTCTATCTCCAGCCGGCGCTCTTTACCGAGACCACCAACGCCATGCGCATCTCGCGCGAGGAGGTCTTCGGCCCGGTCGCCAACGTCATCCGCGTCAAGGATTACGAAGAGGCGCTCAGCCTCGCCAACGACACCGAGTTCGGTCTCTCCTCGGGCATCTGCACCACGTCGCTGAAGCACGCGACGCATTTCAAGCGTAATGCCGAGGCCGGCATGGTGATGGTCAACCTCGCCACGGCGGGCGTCGACTACCACGTCCCCTTCGGCGGCCGGAAAGGCTCGAGCTACGGCCCGCGCGAGCAAGGCGCCTACGCCAAGGAGATGTATACGACGGTGAAGACGGCCTACACGCTGTCTTGAACCGGGGCGTATATCGCCGTTCGAAAGGGGGGCCGTGCCGCAAGGCGCGGCCCTTTTGCATCAGAAGCCTTCGAGCACGATCTTGCCCTTGGCGCGGTTGCTCTCGATCAGCGCGTGCGCGCGCTTAAGATTGGCGGCGTTGATCGATCCGAAGGTCTCGGCCAGCGTGGTTTGGATTTCGCCGGCATCGACCAGTCGAGAGACTTCGTTCAGCAGATCGCCCTGCGCCTGCATGTCCGCCGTCTGGTGCATGGAACGGGCGAACATCATCTCCCAGTGTAGCGACACCGCCTTGCCTTTCAGGGGCATCACATCGAGCACGCCAGGGTCATCGATGACGCCGATGCGCCCCTGCGGTGCGACCAACTTCACCACCTCCGGCAGATGCTGGCTCGTATGCGTCGTCAGGAAGACCAGCCCGGGCGCGCCTAGACCCAGCGCGGAGACCCCCTCCGACAGCGCCTTACTGTGATCGACGACATGATGCGCGCCGAGTTCTTTCACCCAGGCTCGTGTCTCCGGCCGCGAAGCGGTCGCGATGACCGCTAGGTCGGTAAGCCGCCGCGCGAGCTGGATCGCGATCGAGCCCACGCCGCCGGCGCCGCCGACGATCAGCACGGCCTTCGCCGAACCGGGCACTGCGTCGCGGATCTTGAGCCGGTCGAACAGCATCTCCCATGCGGTGATCGTCGTCAGCGGCAGGGCTGCGGCCTCGGCGAAGGATAAACTTAAAGGCTTCTTCCCGACGATCCGCTCGTCGACGAGATGAAATTCGGCATTGGCGCCGGGCCGGTTGATGGCGCCGGCATAGAACACCGCGTCGCCGGGTTTAAACGCCGTGACGGCGGGACCGACCGCCTTGACCACGCCGCTCGCGTCCCAACCCAAGATGCGCGCCTCGCCTGCCGGCGGCTGCGCACTGCGGCGCACTTTGGTATCGACGGGGTTGACGGAGATCGCCTTCACTTCGACCAGAAGGTCGCGTCCTAAGGCGACCGGCTCGGGCAGATCAAGGTCGATCAGACTGGTTTCAGCGGTGATGGATTGCGGCTCGCGATATCCGACGGCGTGCATGATGGAAGTCCTCTGCATTGCGATGCAGGCCAGATGCGCCTTATATACGCCCCTCGCAAGAACGCACAATTTCAGCACATAGTGCCGAAAAGGATACTGTCATGCCGCCTCGCTTTCAGGAGCCATTCTCTTCGCCGGCCTGTCCGGTCGAGGCCGCGCTCGGCTTTATCGGAGGCAAATGGAAGGGGATCGTGCTCTATCATCTGCTGGGCGGCACCATGCGGTTCAATGCCATCCGGCGTCGCGTGCCGGGCGTGACCCAGCGGATGCTGACCACGCAACTGCGCGAACTCGAGGCCGACAGCCTGATCGTTCGCGTTGTCTTTCCCGAGGTGCCGCCGCGCGTCGAATACAGCCTGTCCGGCAAGGGACGCACGCTCGAGCCGGTGATCATGGCACTCAAGGTGTGGGGCGAGAATCACGCGGGGCCGGCGCCGGTCGTGGAGACAGAGGCGGCCTGAGATCCGAAAGGTCGCGTGCGATCCTCTCCAAGCAAGCCTCGGTCTCTGTATCCGTGCAGCCGACGATGCGGCCTCGGCTATCCGACCGGGATCACATCGACCGCGATGCCGATCTTCTGCGAACCGGGGCCGACCAGCACGCCATCCAGCGGCGAGACGTCGGCATAGTCGCGCCCGAAGGCCGTGACGATATGGTCGTCGGCGACGATCAGGTCGTTGGTCGGGTCGAGGCCGATCCAGCCGGTCTCCGGACCGCACCACAGCATCACCCAGGCATGGCTGGCATCGGCACCGGCCAGCCGCTTCTGCCCCGGCGGCGGGATCGTGCGGATATAGCCGCTGACATAGGCCGCCGGCAGGCCCAGTCCCCGCAAGCCCGCGATCATGATATGCGCGAAATCCTGGCAGACGCCGTGGCGCTCGCGGAAGGCCTCCGCCAGCGGCGTCGAGACCTCCGTCGCATCGGGGTCGTACTCGAAATCATGCCGGATACGCGCCATCAGCTCGCTTGCCGCCTCCAGCACCGGACGCAATGGCGAAAAGCTCTTGCGGGCGTAATCGACGACCTCGGCGACGAATGGCACCAGCCGGCTCGGATACAGATGATGCGTCGGCGAATCCGGCGCGAGGCTGGTCAAGGCCAGTGCAAGTTCACCGACCTCTTCCCAATGGCGCGTCAGGCCGGGGTGGGGCGGGGCAGGGCGGTCGACCTCGATGCGCGCCCGCATTTCCACCTTGAGCTCGCGATGCGGCTTAGAGATGGTCATCGTCGTCATGCGGTTGCCGAAGAAGCACAAGCCGTCGATCCGCTCCGCAGGGCGCGGCGTGATGATGAGTTCGCTCTTGCGCACCCGCTGGCCGCCATCGTCGCGCGGTAGCAGCCGCAGGATGCAGCGCGCGAAGGGCACCGGGCGGCTGTAGCCGTAGGTCGTGAGATGACGGACGTCGTAGATCACGCGATGCCTGTTAGCCTCGAGCCTTCGGGCCCGCTGTTTTGCAGGAAATAGCGTTCCGCGATCGCGCTCGACAGTTCCATGAGTAATTGTTCGAGTAGCAGGATGCTAGCGCGGTCAAGCCGCGACGCTTCGGCCGTCTTGCATTCCGTCGCGAGCTTCAACGCGAAGCGGCGCGGCGCCTCCAGCATTCCATCTTCGTTCAGCGCCGGCAGGTCGGCGATCTCGGTGTTGAGCCGGTCGATCTGGAACGCGACGGAGCGCGGATTGTAGGGGTCGAGCATGACGAGGTCGAGCACCGGCTGCAGGCTCGGCCCCAGCAGATAGCGCGAGCGATAGGTGATCTGCGAATCCGTCAGATCGAGCAGCGCGTCGAGCCCGTCGGTGGGTGCCGTCGTCTCGGCGAAATGGCGGGCGAAGCGGCAGGTCGCGACGCCGCGCTCGATGCGCCGGCCGATATCGAGGAAGCGCCAGCCCGGCCCGCGAACCATGTTCTCCTGGCTGAGCCCGGAGAAGGCGGCGAGCGTCTTCAGCGCGCGGTCGGCGACCTCGTAGACCTCGCCCTCGCTCGGCTGGCGGCCGGGCTCCAGCGTCAATTGCCGTTGCAGGTCGCCGAACAGCCGCCATGCATCGATCGAGAGCCGTTCGCGGATGACCGAGGCCGTGCGCCGCGCCTCGCCGACATTGGCCCGCGCCGAGCCGTATTCGGCCGCGTCGTAGAGCGCCGAAGTCGCCTGCGCCAGCACGGGCGAGCCCTTCGTACCGGCAAGACCACGCGCTGCCGCGGCCTTCGCCGCTGCGCCCTTGGGCGAGGGGGCCGCGCCCCATGCCACCAGGAGACTGGCCAGACGGCGCACCGTGTCGGGCCGTGACGGGTTGGTCGTGTCGGCATCGATCAGTCGGCCGAGCAGCGCGCGCACCAGCCGCAGCATCGCCTCAGTCCGTTCGAGGTAGCGCCCAAGCCAGAACAGGTTGTCGGCGGCTCGGCTCGGCAGGGTCCCGACGAGGCGGCGGATCGCGATCCGGTCGCTCGCCGGCAGCAGCGTTACCTGTTCCACCGGCGCGTCCGACGTCACCCAGACATCGCTCGAGCGGACGCCGCTTCTCATGCTGACGGCGCGGGCATCGGGTTCGTCCGAAATCCGGCAGAAGCCGCCGGGCATCACCTTCCAGCCATCTGGCGTAGCGGCCGCGAAGACGCGCAGCGTCACCGGCCTGGGCTGCAGCCGGCCGTTCTGGAAGACCGGCATGGTCGATAGCCGCACGATCTCCTGCCCGACATAGTCCATCCCGCGCGCTTCGATCCGGGCGCGAAGCTCCGCGCGGTCGGCCGCCGGCAACTCGCCTGCCAGGACGGGATTCATGTCGAGGCCGCCGCCGGCCGCACGGAAGGCGGGCGCAATGCTCATCTGGTCGAGCCGATCGAGCACGGCGGCGCGCTCGCGCGGCTGGCCGCACCACCAGGTTGCGACGTTGGGCAGGATCATTTCCTCGCCGAGCAGGCTTTTGCCCAGCGCTGGCAGGAAGCCCATCAAGGCTCGTGCCTCGACCACGCCGGAGCCGAGACCATTGGCGACATGGACACTTCCCTGCCGCACCGCCTGGACCAGCCCGGCGACGCCCAGAGCGGAGCGGGCGTTGAGTTCGAGCGGGTCGGAGAAATCGCCGTCGATGCGCCGCCAGATCACGTCGGCGCGCTTGGGGCCGGCGATTGTGCGGACATGGATGCGTCCGCCGCGCATCATCAGATCGCCGCCCTCGACCAGCAGGAAGCCGAGATAGCGCGCCAGATAGGCCTGCTCGAAATAGCTTTCGTTGAGCGGGCCGGGCGTCAGCAGGCAGATGCGCGGCTCCACGCGTTTGGACCCTGCGACGAGGCCGGCGCGAAAACCCTGGAAGAAGGCCGCCAGCCGCTCGACATTCATCGTCCGGAACAGGTCGGGGAAGGCGCGTGCCAGCGCCAGCCGGTTCTCCAGCGCGTAGCCCGCGCCCGAGGGCGCCTGCGTCCGGTCGCCGAGCACCCACCAACGCCCGTCCGGTCCGCGTCCGAGATCGGCCGCGTAGAGTTGCAGGCTGCCGCCGCCCGGCGCGCCCTGCAGCGGCCGCAGGTAATCGGGGCTGCCCGTCACGACGGAGGCCGGCAGCAGACCGCTCGCGATCGTCTTGGCCGGGCCGTAGATGTCGTCGAGCAGGGTCGAGAGCAGTTGCGCGCGCTGCGCGACGCCGGCAGCGATCACGCTCCATTCCGCGCCGGTCAGCACCAGCGGCACATGGCTCAGCGGCCAGGCGCGCTCGCCGGCCTGCGGGTCGTTGTCGTCGAGATCGCCATGGACGCGGTAGGAGACGCCGGTATCGTGGACATGGCGGTCGGCCAGGCCGAAACGCTGATTCAACTCGTCCGGGGACAGCGAGCTCCATTCCATCAGGAACGGGTCCCAATGCGGGCGGATCGCGCCGTCCTGGTCCATGAACTCGTCATAAGCGCCCGGCAGCGGCCGATAGCCGGCCAGCAGGGCGTTGCGCCGCTCCGCTTTCCCGCGCATCGACGATGATCGGCCCTGCAACGCCATGTTTTGCGTCTACACTCCTGATGGACGCCGCAAATCCAGTGTGAGCGGGAATTCGGCGCTGCGCTCTTCGGGCGGAATCGCCAGCGCGCCGGGACTATGACCGATCGCTTCGAAACGTGCGAGCCGGCGCGCCTCCGCTTCGTAAGAATTCACGGGAGGAGTTTCGTAGCTGCGACCTCCGGGATGGGCGACATGGTAGACGCAACCGCCGAGCGAGCGCCCGACCCAGGTGTCGACGATGTCGAAGGTCAGCGGCGAATGCACGGGAATCGTCGGGTGCAGGCCCGATGCGGGCTGCCAGGCCTTGAAGCGCACGGCGGCGATGCTCTCGCCCGTCGTCCCCGCCGGCGTCATCGGCAGGCGGCGTCCGTTGCAGGTGATGACGTGCCGGCCGGGAACGATCCCCTTCGCCTTGACCTGGAGGCGTTCGACCGAGGAATCGACATAGCGCACCGTGCCGCCGATCGCGCCTTCCTCGCCCATCACATGCCAGGGCTCCAGCGCCTGCCGGATCTCGATCTCGACGCCGCCATGCTCGACCTTGCCGTAGAACGGGAAGCGGAACTCGGCCTGCGCCTCGAACCAGACCGGATCGAAGGCATAGCCGGCGCGTCCGAGATCGGAGAGCACGTCCTGGAAATCCTGCCAGACCATCTCCGGCAGCATGAAGCGGTCGTGAAGCGTCGTGCCCCAGCGCACCAGACTCCCCGCCTGCGGCTCGCGCCAGAACCATGAGACCAGCGCCCGGATCAGAAGCTGCTGCGCCAGCGACATCCGCGCATCCGGCGGCATTTCGAAGGAGCGGAACTCGATCAGCCCGAGCCGCCCCGTAGGCCCATCGGGCGAATACAGCTTGTCGATGCAGATCTCGGTGCGGTGCGTATTGCCCGAGACATCGACCAGCAGGTTGCGGAACAGCCGGTCGACCAGCCAGAGCGGTATCGAGGGTTGGCCGGGTCCCGGCACTTGTGCCAGCGCGATCTCCAGCTCGTAGAGCTGGTCGAACCGCGCCTCGTCGATGCGCGGCGCCTGGCTCGTCGGGCCGATGAACAGCCCCGAGAACAGGAAGGACAGCGAAGGGTGCCGGTTCCAGTACAGGATGATGCTCTTGAGAAGGTCCGGCCGCCGCAGGAAGGGTGAGTCGGGCGGCGTCACGCCTCCCAGCACGACATGGTTGCCGCCGCCGGTGCCGGTGTGGCGACCATCGACCATGAATTTCTCGGCACAGAGCCGCGACTGCCGCGCTTCCTCATAGACGCCGCGCGTGATCTCGACCGCCTCGCGCCAGTTCTTGGCCGGATGGATATTGACCTCGATCACGCCGGGGTCGGGCGTCACCTTGATCACGTTCAGCCGCGGATCGCTGGGCGGCGAATAGCCCTCGATATGGACGGGCAAACCGAGATCCTGCGCCACGCCTTCGACGCTGCCGATCAGTTCGAGATAATCTTCGAGCTTCTCGACCGGCGGCAGGAAGACGCAAAGAACCTTGTCGCGGACCTCGAGGCTGATCGCGGTGCGCACATGTTCGCCGCCGATCTCCTGCTCGGTACGGTCCTGAATGTGACCTTCACCGGCGACATCGACCGAACGCGACATCTGCCGGGAGGCCGGGGCGTGCTCGGGCGGAAACGCATGGACCGGCGGTGCCGCCTGAGAGCCGCTCACGGCGACAGGTGCCGGGGCACCGGCCGGAGCACCCGCTCGCGGCAGCGGCCCGCGCGGCTCCATCGGATCCTGCGGATGGATATGTGGGAACTCGTCCTTCGGCACCACCGGCAGCGAGCCGAGCGGCAGCCTGTAGCCGACGGGCGAATCGCCGGGCACCAAAAAGAGCTTGCCCCGCCGCAGCGTCCACTTCTCGGAGCGCCAGCGCCGGTCGCCGGCCTGCGACTGCCAGCGCTGAACCGGGATGACATAGCCACGCGGCTTGCCAAGTCCCAGCTGGAACACCTGCGCCATGCGCGCCCGCTCTTCCGGGTCAGCGAGGCGCGGGTCGAGCGGATCGACATTGTCGGGAAGCTGCGCCTCCTTGAGCAGCCAGTGCCCGGTATCTTCGTAGGCCGGCAGGACGTAGTCGGCGCCAAGCCCGAGCTTCTCCGAGAGCCCCGCCGCCAGTGCTTCGGCATCGGCGATGGTCGAGCCGGCTTCGAGCTCACGGTCGCCCCCGGTCGCGGCGCCCGGCTCGCGCGCGATCAGCGCCGCGTCGCGCCAGATCGGCTCGCCATCCTCGCGCCAGTACAACGCGAAGGCCCAGCGCGGCAGGCTTTCGCCTGGATACCATTTGCCTTGTCCGTAATGCAGCATCCCGCCCGGTGCGAAGCGCTCGCGCAGCTTGCGGATCATCACATCGGCGCGCTGGCGCTTGGTGGGGCCGACGGCGGCGATATTCCATTCCTCGCCGGTCTGGTCGTCGATCGAGACGAAGGTCGGCTCGCCGCCCATGGTCAGGCGGACATCCTGTGCCTTCAGATCCGCTTCGACCTGCTCGCCCAGCGCATCGAGCTTCGTCCAGGATTCGTCGGAGAAGGGCAGGGTGATGCGCGGCACCTCGTGCACGCGCTCGACACTCATATGGAAATCGAAGGTCGTCTCGGCGTAGCTCGCAATGCCCGAGACCGGCGCGGCCGAACGGTAATGCGGCGTCGCCGCCAGCGGCAGATGCCCCTCGCCGGTGAGCAGACCCGAGGTCGGGTCGAGCCCGATCCAGCCGGCGCCGGCAATGTAGACCTCGCACCAGGCATGCAGGTCGGTGAAGTCCTTGTCCGTGCCGCGCGGACCCTCCAGCGGGTCGATGTCGGCCTTCATCTGGATCAGGTAGCCCGAGACGAAACGCGCCGCGAAGCCGAGATGGCGCATGATCTGGACCAGCAGCCAACTCGTGTCGCGGCAGGAGCCGGATTTGATCGCCAGCGTATGCTCGGGCTCCTGCACGCCCGGCTCCATGCGGATGCCATAGGCGATGCCGGCCGCCAGGCGTGCGTTGAGATCAACGATGAAGTTGACGGTGTTCGTCGGCTCGCGCGGGATCGTCTTGAGATAGGCCTCGAGCAGCTCTCCCGGCGGCTCGGTGACGAGATAGGGGGCGAGCTCGGCCCGCAATTCCTCGGGATAGGCGAAAGGAAAGATCTCCGCATCGGTCTCGACGAAGAAGTCGAACGGATTGATGATCGACAGCTCGGTGACGAGATCGACCTCGATCCGGAACTCCTTCAACGGCTCCGGAAAGACGAACCGCGCCAGCCAGTTGCCGCTCGGATCCTGCTGCCAGTTCACGAAATGCTCGGCGGGCGTAACCTTCAGCGAATAGCTGTTGATCGCGGCCCGGCAATGCGGCGCGGGCCGCAGGCGGATGATCTGGGGCCCCAGCGTGACGGGACGGTCATAGCTGTAATGGGTGACGTGATTGAGCGCGGCGATGATGGCCAAGGGCGAAGCACCTGCATCTGGTCACGGGGCAGGACGCCCCTTCGGCCGACACGTTAGCGATGCCGGCCAGACCCGCAAAGCAGCAACTTGCGGAAGCGCGCGCCGACGAGCCAGGCAGCTGCGCAAGAATTAAGCATTTTTGTGCCGCCCCCGTCTGGTTGCCGCGCCGCAGCGCTGGACATCGCCCTGCTACTGGTTCCAAAATGGACCGAACCGCCGCGTGTCGGCCGGCACAATCAACCGATGGGGATTTCCATGCGTCACCTTGCGAAACTGATGGCGGTATCCGCCTTCACGGCCCTGATGGCATCGACGGCGATGGCCCAGACGCCGAAGGACACGATCGTCATGGCCAAGCAGATCGACGACATCATCACGCTCGATCCCGGCGAGGCCTTCGAGTTTTCGGGCGTCGAGGTCGGCGCCAATGTCTATGACAAGCTGATGGGCGTCGATCTGACCAAGGGCAATGCGCTGGTCGGCGAACTCGCCACCAGCTACACCGTCAGCCCCGACAACCTGACCTATACCTTCAAGCTCCGGCCCGGCGTGAAATTCCATTCCGGCAACCCGGTGACGGCCGCCGACGTGGTCTATTCGATCCAGCGCGCGGTGACGATGAACAAGTCGCCCGGCTTCATCCTGACCCAGTTCGGCTTCAGCAAGGACAACGTGCTGGAGAAGGTCAAGGCGACCGACGACGCTACGGTCGTGATGACCGTCTCGCAGCCTTTCGCGCCGACGTTCTTCCTGAACTGCCTGACCTCGGGCGTCGCCTCGGTCGTCGATTCCAAGCTGGTCAAGGCCAATGAGAAGGACGGTGACTGGGGCAATGGCTGGCTGAAGCTGAACTCGGCCGGTTCCGGCGCCTACAAGGTCCGAGCCTATCGTCCCAACGAGCAGTATGCGCTCGACGCCAACGAGTCCTGGTACAAGGGCGCGCCCAAGAACAAGCGCGTCATCGTGCGCCATGTCGCCGAGCCGGCCTCGCAGCGCCTGCTGCTGGAGAAGGGCGACATCGACATGGCCCGCAACCTGTCGAAGGACCAACTCGCGGCGGTCAAGTCCAACAAGGACATCGAGATCGTCCAGGGCGACAAGGGCTATATCCTCTATCTCGGCCTGAACTCGAAGAACCCCAACCTCGCCAAGCCCGAGGTTCGTGAGGCTCTGAAATATCTGGTCGACTACGACTCGATCGAGAAGAATATCGTCGAGGGCACCTATAAGGGCCACGAATCCTTCCTGCCCAACGGCTTCCTCGGCGCGATCACCGACAAGCCCTACAAGTTCGATCTGGCCAAGGCCAAGGAACTGCTGGCCAAGGCCGGCCTCCCCAACGGCTTCACCGTCACCATGGACGTCCGCTCGGTCAACCCGATCACCGACATCGCCCAGGCGGTCCAGTCGAGCTGGGGCCAAGCCGGCATCAAGCTCGAACTGATTCCCGGCGACGGCAAGCAGACGCTGACCAAGTACCGCGCCCGCACCCACGACATCTATATCGGCCAGTGGGGCCCGGACTATCTCGACCCGCACACCAATGCCGAGACCTTCGCCATCAACGAGAACAACGGCGAGGACGCCAAGTCGAAGACGCTGGCCTGGCGCAATGCCTGGGACATCCCGGACATGACCAAGGTGACGCAGGCCAACGTGCTCGAGACCGACGCCGCCAAGCGCGCCGCCGTCTACGGCACGCTGCAGCGCGAGCACCAGAAGATCTCGCCCTTCGTCATCATGTTCCAGCAGGTCGAGGTCTCGGCCGATCGCAAGGGCGTCACCGGCTGGGTGATCGGACCGAGCTCCGACACCAATTTCTACGCCCCGATCGCCAAGAACTGAGCCCCGACAGCAGCAAGGACCCGCCCAGCCGCGAAGGCTGCGGCGGGTTTCTTGCTTTCTTTCGGATTGAGACTTTCACAGCCTCATCCTTCGAGACGCGATCTTCGATCGCTCCTCAGGATGAGGGCTGTGGGATCGACCAGACAAGAACAACAAGAAGCGGATACGATGGCGGGCAAGACGGAGACGGTGGCGGGCAAAAGCTGGGCGCACCATGGCGTGCGCTGGGGTAAGCTGCTCTGGCGCGAGCTAACCACGGTCGCGATCACCATCTTCGGCCTGCTGCTGATCACCTTCTTCATCGCCCGCGTCATCCCGATCGACCCTGTGCTCGCGGTGGTCGGCGACAATGCCCGTCCCGACGTTTACGAGAACGCCCGCATCGCGCTCGGCCTCGACAAGCCGCTCTGGCAGCAATTCGCTGTTTATGTCGGCAAGGTCTTCACCGGCGATCTCGGCCGCTCGGTCCTGACCTCCAACACCGTGGTCGACGACATCAGGCGCGTCTTCCCGGCGACGTTGGAACTCGCGACGTTGGGCACCCTGATCGGCTGCCTGCTTGGCATTCCGCTCGGCGTGCTGGCTGCGGTCTACCAGGGCCGCTGGCCTGATCAGGTCGCACGCGTCATCGGCCTGTTCGGCTATTCGATCCCGGTCTTCTGGCTCGGGCTGATGGGTTTGCTGCTGTTTTATGCCAAGCTCGGCTGGGTCGGCGGGCCGGGCCGCGCCGGCGTCGCCTTTCAGGATCTGGTCACGCCGATCACCGGCATTCTGGTGATCGACTCCGCGATCGAGGGCGATTGGGAGGCGTTCCGCGACGCCTGGTCCCATCTCATCTTGCCCTCGGCCGTGCTCGGCATCCTCAGCGTCGCCTATATCAGCCGGATGACGCGCAGCTTCATGATCACCGAGTTGCAGCAGCAATACGTCATCGCGGCCCGCGTGAAGGGCCTCTCTGAATTCCGCGTCGTCTGGCGTCACGCCATGCACAACGCCTTCGTGCCGCTGGTGACGGTGATCGCCGTCTCCTACATGCACCTGCTCGAAGGCTCGGTGCTGACCGAGACGATCTTCGCCTGGCCGGGACTGGGCCGCTATCTCACCCACTCCCTGCTCAACGCCGACATGAATGCCGTGCTCGGCGGCACGCTGGTGATCGGTGCCGTCTTCATCGGCGTCAACCTGCTGTCCGACATGCTCGGCCGGCTGGTCGATCCCCGGACGCGATGAGGATCGCATGACCACCTGGACCGACTATCTCCTCACCGATTCCCCTGAGTCGCGGCGCCAGGCCCGCCTCGGCCAGATGTATCGGAAATGGCTCGCCTTCCGGCGCAATCCCCTGGCGATGGTCGGGCTTGCCATCATCGTCGCGCTGTTGCTGGTCGCCGCCTTCGCGCCGCTGATCGCGCCCTTCGATCCGCTGGCGCAGAATCTCGACCGTCGTCTGCTGCCGCCGTCCTCGGGCAATTTCTTCGGCACCGACTCGCTCGGCCGCGACATCTTCAGCCGCATCGTCTACGGCACCCGCGTCACGCTGGTGATCGTGCTGCTCGTCGTCGTAACGGTCGGCCCGATCGGCCTTCTGATCGGCGCGGCCTCTGGCTATCTCGGCGGTTGGGTCGACCGGCTGCTGATGCGCATCACCGACGTCTTTCTCGCCTTTCCCCGGCTCGTGCTGGCTCTGGCTTTCGTCGCCGCGCTCGGTCCCGGTCTGGAAAACGCCGTCATCGCCATCGCGATCACGGCCTGGCCGCCCTATGCCCGCGTCGCCCGTGCCGAGACGCTGATCATCCGCCAGCAGGACTATATCGCGGCGATCCGCCTGCAGGGCGCCTCGCAATGGCGCATCGTCTGGAAGCATGTCGTGCCGATGTGCCTGCCCTCGCTGATCGTGCGGACGACGCTCGATATGGCCGGCATCATCCTGATCGCGGCGGGCCTCGGCTTCCTGGGCCTCGGTGCCCAGCCCCCGATCCCGGAATGGGGCGCGATGATCTCGGCCGGCCGCGAGCAGATCTTCGACCAGTGGTGGGTCGCGACCTTCCCGGGTCTGGCGATCTGCATCGTCGCGCTCGGCTTCAACCTGCTCGGCGACGGCCTGCGCGACGTCATGGATGCCAGGTGAGCGTGATGCGCGAACAAAACGATACCAACCAGAGCGAACAGCCCCTCCTCGAACTCGACAATCTCCGCGTCGATTTCCACACGCCCACCGGCATCGTCCATGCGGTGCGCGGGCTTTCCTTCACGCTGGGCCGCGAGCGGCTCGGCATCGTCGGCGAATCCGGCTCGGGCAAGTCGATGACCGGACGCGCCATCCTCGATCTGATCCCTTATCCCGGCGAGGTCCGGGCCGACCGCCTGGTCTATCGCGGGCAGAATCTGCTCACGATGGACAAGCGCACGCGCCGCAAGCTCCGCGGCCGCCACATCTCCATGGTGATGCAGGACCCGAAATTCTCGCTCAACCCGGTCCAGACTGTCGGCGAGCAGATCGCCGAGGCTTATCGCGTCCACCACAAGGCGAGTGCGAAAGAGGCCAAGCAGCGCAGCCTCGCCATGCTGGAACAGGTGCAGATCCGCGAGCCCGCCCGCGTCTACGATCTGTATCCGCACGAAGTCTCCGGCGGCATGGGCCAGCGCGTCATGATCGCGATGATGCTGATCGCCGAACCCGACATCCTGATCGCCGACGAGCCGACCTCCGCGCTCGACGTCACCGTCCAGCTCCAGATCCTCAAGATCCTCGACGATCTTGTCACCAGCCGCGGCATGGGACTGATCTTCATCAGCCACGATTTGCATCTGGTGCAGTCCTTCTGCGACCGCGTCATCGTGATGTATGGCGGCAAGGCGATGGAGACGCTGCCGGCAGCCGAACTCGCGGACGAGAGCGCCCGCGCCCGACGCCATCCCTATACGCTGGGCCTGCTCGGCTGCCTGCCCGATCTCGACCACCCCAAGGGCAAGCTCGCGACCCTGACCCGAGACCCGGCATGGCTGGCATGATGTGCGCGACCCTCCTCTGTCATTCCGGGGCGCTGCGCAGCAGCGAACCCGGAACCCACGACCGGGTTGAACCTGCATGCAGTCCGAATGGTGCGCCCGGTCGTGGGTTCCGGGTTCTTCGCTGCGCGAAGCCCCGGAATGACAGCGAGTTGCCCGCATGACCCAACCCGCCATCCTGGTCGAAAAGCTCAACGTCTCCTTTGGCGATTCCCATGTCGTGAAGGACCTCTCCTTCACCGTGGCGCCCGGCGAGAGCTACGGCATCGTCGGCGAATCCGGCTCCGGCAAATCCACCGTGCTGCGCGTGCTGGCAGGGCTGAACCGCGACTGGAGCGGAGAGGCCTCGATTCTCGGCAAGCTCCAGCCCAAACATCGGGACAAGGCCTTCTACCGCGCCGTCCAGATGGTCTTCCAGGACCCTTACGGCTCGCTCCATCCCAAGAAGACGGTCGATGATGCCCTTGCCGAGCCGCTTGCGATCCACGGCATCGGCGATGCGGAAGGCCGGATCGGCCGCGCCATGGCCGATGTCGGGCTGCCGTCGTCTTTCCGCTTCCGCTATCCGCACCAGCTCTCGGGCGGGCAGCGCCAGCGTGTCGCGATCGCCCGCGCCCTCGTGCTGGAGCCGACGATCCTGCTGCTCGACGAGCCGACCTCGGCGCTCGACGTCTCGATCCAGGCCGAGGTGCTGAACCTGCTCCAGGCCCTGCGCCATGAGCGCAAGCTCACCTACATCCTCGTCAGCCACGATCTCGCGGTCGTCGCGCATATGTGCGAGCGGCTGCTGGTCATGCAGTTCGGCCGTGGCGTCGAGGAAATGACGGCGGCCACCCTCTCGGCCCGCGCGCCCCAGACGGCCTATGCCCAGCAATTGCTGACAGCCAGCGCCGGCTTCAAGCGCACCGGCTGAAGCGCCGAGTGCTATTGCGAGCGTAGCGAAGCAATCCAGGAAGGCGTAGAGCAGGGCGAAGTTGGGCTTCGTCGCCGCGTGGCGCAAAGCGTTTGGCAAGCGTCGTGCTTGGTCTCATTCTTGTCGCAGGCTTGGGCTCGACTGTCGTTCTGAGAGCCTATCTGGAGAAATTTCCATGGACGCCATCGCCGATCGCGCTTTCCGGCCGGAGACCGTGCGCGAGCGCACGCCCGTCCCGCCCTTTGATCTGGTGATCTTCGGCGCCAGCGGCGACCTCGCTCTGCGCAAGCTGTTCCCGGCGCTGGCGCAGCGCAATCAGGAAGGCGTGCTGCCGCCCGAGAGCCGCATCCTTGCCATCGTCCGCAAGGACGAAGATGTGGAAGGCCTGCCGAAACAGATAGCGACGCGGTTGAAGGAAGAGAAGCTCGCTGCCGATCAGATCGACGACTTCCTACGCCGGCTGACCGTGGTCCAGGCCGATGCCCTCAAGCCCGAGACCTTCAAGGCGTTGAAGCAGGCGCTCGGCGACAGCGACCGTGTGCGCTCCTTCTATCTCTCGACTCCGCCCGACCTGTTCATCCCGATCTGCCAGAACCTCGCCAAGGCCGACATCCTAACGCCGACCTCGCGCGTCATCCTGGAGAAGCCGCTCGGCCGCGATCTCGCCTCGGCCCGCGAGATCAACGACGCGGTCGCCGCCATCCTGCCCGAAAGCCGGACCTACCGGATCGACCACTACCTCGGCAAGGAGACGGTGCAGAACCTGCTCGTCCTGCGCTTCGCCAACACGCTGTTCGAGCGCTCCTGGTCGAGCCGCGACATCGACAACGTCCAGATCACTGTGGCCGAGACCGTCGGGCTCGAAACCCGCGCCGGCTATTACGACAAGTCCGGTCATATGCGCGACATGGTCCAGAACCATCTCATGCAGCTGCTCTGCCTCTTCGCCATCGAGCCGCCCAACATGCTCGAGGCCGGCGCCGTCCGCGACGAGAAGATCAAGGTGCTCAAGGCCTTGCGGCCGATCGTCGGCCCCGATGTCCAGCGCTATACGGTGCGCGGGCAATACGGGCCGGGCCAGATCGAGGGCCAGCGCGTGCGCGGATACACCGACGAACTCGGCCATGCCAGCAACACCGAAACCTTCGTCGCCCTGCGCTGCGAGGTCGACAACTGGCGCTGGGCCGGCGTGCCGATCTATCTGCGCACCGGCAAGCGCATGGCGCAGCGCTATTCCGAGATCGCCGTCACCTTCAAGCCGGTGCCGCATTCGATCTTCGGCGGCTCGTCGGCCTGCGATCGCCTCGACGCCAACCGCCTCGTCATTCGTCTCCAGCCCAATGACGGGCTCCAGCTCCAGCTGATGATGAAGGTGCCGGGCTCCGGCCGCCTCAAGATCGTGCCGCGCCAGCTCGATCTGCGCTACGAGACCGCCTTCGACGAGCGCACGCCCGACGCCTATGAGCGTCTGCTGACCGACGTCATCCGCGGCGACCAGACTTTGTTCATGCATCGCGACGAGGTCGAGCAGGCCTGGGCCTGGGTCGATCCGATCATTGCCGGCTGGCAGGAATACGCCCCGCATCCGCAGCGCTACGCCGCGGGAACCTGGGGACCCTCGCACGCCGTCGGCCTCATCGAGCGCGAAGGCCGCTCCTGGGCCGATCCGGATTTCGCCTGATGCCGACCGTTCCTGGTGCGGCCGGGCCGGTGGCCTGGCACAGATTCGAGACGCTGGCCGACGCCTCGGAAGCCTTGGCGAAGGCCGTCGCAATCCGCCTTGAGGCGCTTCTGGCTTCGCAGGGCAGGGCGCTGATGGCCGTGCCCGGCGGCACAACGCCGGCACGGTTTCTTGCAAGCCTCGGCGCGCATGACCTTGCTTGGGACAATGTCACGATCCTGCCGACCGACGAACGCGTCGTTGCGCCCGACGACCCGGCCTCCAACGAGCGCATGATCCGCGCCAGCTTTCCGCCGCTTCAGGCCGGCAAGGCGCGCTTCCTGTCCTTCCATGGCCATGGCGACGATCTCGATGCCGCGGCGGGTGCCTTGTCGGCCTCACTCGCCGCTCAGCCCGCGCTCGACATCCTGATCAGCGGCATGGGCGCCGACGGCCATATCGCCTCCCTCTTCCCCGGCGAGGCCGCAGCCTCGCTCACGGACGCCGGCCTTCACGCCGTCGCCGCCCGCCCGCCCGGCCTCCCTGAGCGCATCTCGCTCTCGGCGGCGCGATTGGCCGGCGCCGGCTGGGCCTGCCTGCTGGTTTCCGGTGCCGAGAAGGCGCAGACGCTGGCGACTGAGCAGGCCTTGCCGCGCGCCTATCCCGTCGGGCTGCTGCTTGGCAGGCCGCAGGGGCTCGACGTTTATTGGGCGAAGGCTTAAGCGGACGAAGTCTCAGGGAGTCATTCAATCATGTCCGACCAGCCGGAAATCGCCCGTCTCGCCGCCTGCGGCGTCGTGCCGGTCGTGGTGATCGAGGATGCCCATCTCGCCGTCCCGCTCGCCCGCGCGCTTCTCGCCGGCGGCATCGACGTGATCGAGGTCACATTGCGTCGCCCGGCCGCGCTCAACGCACTGGAGACCATCGCCCGCGAGGTGCCCGGCATCCTGGCTGTAGCCGGTACCGTGGTGACGCCGGCGCAGGTCTCGGAGGTGAAGTCGGCCGGAGCCCAGGCGGTGGTCAGCCCCGGCTTCAGTGAATCGGTCGATGATGCGATGCGTGCCGCCGGCCTGCCCTGGCTGCCGGGCGTCGCCACGGCGTCCGACTGCATGCGCGCCGTTTCGGCGGGCCGCCTGGCCTGCAAGTTCTTCCCGGCCGAACAGGCCGGCGGGACGGCTGCGTTGAAAGCCTTGTCGGGACCGTTCCCGCAGATGAGCTTCTGCCCGACCGGCGGCGTCGGTCTCAACAATCTCGCCGATTATCTCGCCTTGAAGCAGGTCATCTGCGTCGGCGGCTCCTGGCTGGTCCCGGCGGACGCGATCGCCAACCGCGACTGGGCCCGCGTGACGACGCTGGCGAGAGAGGCGCGCGAGAAGGTCGCGGCGCTGCGGGGCTGACCATCGGCAAAAACTCGGCATGTTAGGTTGAGTCGGGAACCACCTCGGTCATTCCGGGGCGACCCGAAGGTCGAGCCCGGAACCCATAACCACGGGTTGCGCCGAGAAGAGCGCCCGAGCCGTGTGCGTTGTCTAGAACTGGCAGCGTTTATGGGTTCCGGGCTCTTGGCTGCGCCAAGCCCCGGAATGACGGTGGTCTGTCCTGTACAGTTTTCACTTCCTGCAGGCGAACGGCAGGAAGGTGCTCGCCGTGCCGGCATTCATCGCCAGCAGCACCAGCACATTGGCCAGGTCGAGTTCCTCCTTCGAGCGCGGGCAGACATCGCCCTGCGCGGTGCAGCCCGACGCCAGGAAGGCCTCGTGCCTTTCGATGAACTCGGTTCCAAGCCCTTGCCGGCCGCGTCGCGCGAGCGCATCGGCCCAGGCCTGGCTGTAGCGGGCGCATTTGACCTCGGACCAGCTTTGCGCGCGTGGGTCCTGCGCGAGCGCGCCCGAGCCAATCCAGCACTGCGCCAACGCCGCCAGCGCCACGATCCGCCTTGCATTAGCTCTCATCAGGCCAATCCTCAGCGCGCCAGATCCGCGACGACCATCTCCGCGATCGCCAGCGACGAGGTCAGCCCCGGGCTCTCGATGCCGAGCAGGTTGACGAGATCGGGCACGCCGTGGACCTGGGGTCCGTCGATCCGGAAATCGGGCATCGGTTCGCTCGCCGAATGCAGCTTGGGCCTGATTCCGGCATAGTCGGCGACCAGCGCACCGTCCTGCAGCCCCGGCCAATAGGTCCGGATCGCGGCGTAGAATTTGTCTGCGCGCGCCGGATCGACGATTAGGTCCTGGTCGTCGGAGACCCACTCCACGTCGGGGCCGAACTTGACCCGGCCGGCCATGTCGATCGTCGCGTGGATGCCGAGCCCCGCCGCCTCCGGGATCGGATAGACCAGATGCGAGAAAGGCTGCTTGCCGAGCAGCGCGAAGTAGTTGCCCTTGGCGAAATGCTGGACCGGGACGTGCTCCGGCGGAAAGCCCTCCAGCGTCGCCAGCAGGCGCGGCGCTCCGTGCCCGGCCGAGTTGACGATCGTCCGCACCGAATAGGTCGTGGGGTCGTCGCCGCCGAAATCGACGCTGAAGCCCTCCGCCTCGCGCCGCCAGCCCAGGATCGGCGTGTTCAGCGCTAGCGAGCCGCCCGCCGCCTCGCATTCGCCGAGCAGCGACAGCATGTAGGCATGGCTATCGATCACGCCGGTCTCGGGAGAGAACAGCGCAATCTCGCAGGTCACCTCCGGCTCGCGTGCCCGTGCCCCAGCCGCGTCGAGATAAAACAGCGAATCGACGCCTGACGCCTTCGCCCGTGCCGCGATCGTCTCCAGCGCCGGGCGCTGAGCCGCCGAGGTCGCGACGATGATCTTGCCGCAAGCCTTGTAGGGCAGGCCGCGCTCATCGAGATAGGCATAGAGGCGCTGGCGTCCCTCGACGCAGACCTTCGCCTTCAGCGAACCCGTCGGATAGTAGATCCCGGCATGGATGACCTCGCTGTTGCGCGCCGAGGTCTGCGTGCCGATGGCGTCCGCGGCCTCTGCGATCACGACCTCGCGGCCCGCCAGAGCCAGCGCGCGGGCCACGGCCAGGCCGACCACGCCGGCTCCAATCACAAGACAATCGATGTCGCTCATGCGGCTCCTCCGCGCAGTGCGCGATCGATCCGATATCGATTCATCTGCTTACAGCCCCAGTTCGCTGTGAGAGCCCATGCGGACGAGCACCAGCGTCTGCTCGTCCGGCTTGCAATAGATCAGTACAAGATCCGGCCTGATATGGCAGTCACGATGGTCTTTCCACTCGCCGGTGAGCGCATGATCGCGCTGGCGTGGGAGCAAGGGCTGATCCTGCGCAAGGGCGCCGACGATGGTGACAAGATCACGATCCAGAGTGGCGGCATGTCGGCCTTTGGCTTCCCGCTTGTAGTCGCGCTTGAACTGGCCGGTGCGCTCAATCGTCCGCACGCAGGTCGTCCATCAGAGCACCGACGGTGTCGAAACGAGGCAACTTGCCTCCGCGTGCTTCGCGCATCGCCGCGATCGTCGCTTCGTTGGGAACCAGCGGCTCGAAGGGCAGGGCCTTCTCGCGTGCGATCCGGACCATCATCATCCGGAAAGCGTCGGAGGCTGTCAGCCCCATGGTCGCAAGTACGGCGGTCGCTTCGGACTTCACATCCTCGGCGATACGGGCGCGGACGACGGCATTCTCTGTCATGTATCACCTCTGGGCTACATTGTAGCCCAGAGGTCCGTCCCTTGTCCATGAAGCATCGGGGCGCGGCCGCCGCCGGCCTGTGATCAAGCCCTCTGCGGCATCGCGATTTCGACGAGGCTCGCCCAGTAGGTCACGCCGACCGGGATGGCCTCGTCGTTGAACTCGTAGGCCGGGTGGTGGAGGCCGGCGGACTCGCCATTGCCCATGAGGATGAAAGCGCCGGGACGCTCCTCCAGCATGAAGGAGAAATCCTCCGACCCCATGGTCGGCGGCACTTCGGTGTCGATCGCCTGCTTGCCGAAGACGTTCTTGGTGACGCTTGTGATGAAATCGGTCTGGCCGGCATGGTTGACCGTCACGGGATAGCCGAGATGGTATTCGAGGTCATATTTCATTTCGAAGGCCTTCATCAGGCCGTCGGTGATCTCGGTGATGCGCTTCTGCGCCAGCGCACGCATCTCGGCGGTCAGCGTCCGGATCGAGCCCTTGATCTCGACCGTCTGCGGAATGACGTTGAACGCCTCGCCGGCGTTCAGAGCCGTGATCGATACGACGACGGAATCGAGCGGGTCGGCATTGCGCGACGACACGGTCTGCAGCGCTGTGACCAACTGGCAGGCTGCGACGATCGGATCCTTGACCTGGTGCGGGGCTGCCGCATGGCCGCCCTTGCCTTCAATCTTGATGTGGATGCGGTCGGCGGCAGCCATGATCGGCCCCTTGCGGGTGGCGAACTCGCCGATGGCCAGACCCGGCTTATTGTGCAGGCCGTAGACCTCCTGCACGCCGAAACGCGCCATCATGCCGTCCTCGATCATCGCCTTGGCGCCGGCGCCGCCTTCCTCCGCCGGCTGGAAGATCAGCACGGCCGTGCCGTCGAAATCGCGCGTCTCGGCGAGGTATTTCGCGGCGCCCAGCAGCATGGCGGTGTGCCCGTCATGGCCGCAGGCGTGCATCTTGCCCGGCACGGTCGAGCGGTGCGGCAGGTTGGTCTCCTCGTGGATCGGAAGCGCATCCATGTCGGCGCGCATCGCGATGACCTTGCCCGAGGCCTGACCCTTGCCCTTGATCACGCCGACGACGCCGGTCTGGCCGATGCCGGTCACGACCTCGTCGACGCCCCAGGCCTTGAGCTTCTCGGCGACGACGCCCGCGGTGCGGTGGACGTCGTACATCAGCTCGGGATGGCGATGGAGATCGCGGCGGATGGCGGTGATTTCCGGCGCGAGCGCGGCGATGACGTCTGATTTGGGCATCTGATCCTCGAAGGGCAGGCAAAGCAGGCCCGCAGGAAACGGGTTGCCACACCCGCAAACTAGCGCGTCAGGCCCCGCGCTGTCCAAGCCTGTTGCCGCATGAGGGGGAGGAAACGGGAGAATGCCCTTCCGCCCGGAGAAGCAGGCCCGTCGAAAAAGCCGCACCCGATTCACCGGCGATTAACCAAGAGATGGCTCAATGGCGGGACTAAAAGAGTTTGGGCTTCCCATCACCGACGACGCTGAACGGGCGCTCCGCTTGCGGGCCGGGCGATCGCTGACGCGCGTCCGGGGCGGGGAGGAGTATCCGAGTATCCCGAGAGTTGCGTCGCATGAGTATCACGACCGGCCGACCACGCGGCACCGTCTCGCATAGCCGCATTCGCAAGGGCCGCCTATTGCCCCGAGGCGCCGTTCCAGCCGTCACGCTGGTACTGGGCGTGCTGGCCGCGATCTCGCTGTGGAATGCACCGCCGGCACCCGCTCCCGTCGATAAGACGGCGCCGGTCTCCGCCCCGGTCGCCGTCGCCGCGGCGGGCCGCTACGGCCCGCTGCTCGATCCCGGCCTCGCCCTCGGTCACGTACCGCTGCCATTGGCGAAGAGCGCCCCCCTCGGCGGCGAGTTCCGGCCGGTTGCGATAGCGCTCGAGCCGCCCGTCCAGTCGGCGCAAGCTATCCCGGCTCCGCCGCCGGCCTTCCCGCTGCCGCCGATTCTGCCCCGGCTCGTCGAGGGCGCGCCGCTGCCGCTGCCGCGCCCGTCCGACCTGCTCCCGCCGGCCGCGCCCGAGCGCCCGCGCATCGCCGCGCCGCAGGCTTCGCGACGCCTCCGGACGGCCGCTGTGCCCGTCGCGCCGGAGGACAACCGCTCCTTCTTCGAAAAGCTGTTCGGCGTACAGCGGCCTGCGGGCCAGGCGCTCGCCTATGCCGCGCCGCAGGACGACGTCGTCGATGCCGGTCGCGGCCAGAGGCTCAGCCCGGCCTCGCCGACCGCTCCCTCGCTGGCCCGTGCGACGGCCGTCTACGACATCGGCGCACGCATGGTCTACATGCCCAATGGCGATAGGCTGGAGGCGCATTCGGGCCTCGGCGACAAGATGGACGACCCGCGCTTCGCCCATGTCAGGATGCAGGGCGTCACGCCGCCTCATGTCTACGATCTGACCGAGCGCGAGGCGCTGTTCCACGGCGTCCGTGCCATCCGTCTCAACCCGGTCGGCGGCAGCGGCGCCATCCACGGCCGCGCCGGGCTCCTGGCCCATACCTATCTCCTCGGGCCCCGGGGCGATTCCAACGGCTGCGTCTCCTTCAAGGACTATGAGAAATTCCTGCAAGCCTTTCTGAGGGGCGAGATCAAGCGCCTCGTAGTCGTCGCCAGCATGGGCTGACGGACATGGATTTGCCCCGCCCGGCCTGAAAAGGTGGCGCGGAGGGCACGACAGCGCTCAGGTCAACTCCCTCGGCCCTGCCGGCGTCTCGATCTGCGCGCGATAGCGCAATTCGGCGCCCTGCACGATCACGGGCGGACGATCGATGGTCAGTTCGCGGTAAAGGTTCGCCACGGAGACCGGGTCGGGATGTTCGAGAACGAGGTGTCCCAGTCGTGCGCCGAGATCGGCGATCGTGGCCATCGAACGCGGCTTGCCGCGCCTGTCGATGAGGGAGGGCGCCGCGCCGCCCAGAGGCAGCGAGCCATCTTCGGGGATGGCGAAGTCGAAGGTCGGGTTGACGAACGGCAGCGCGACCTTCCGGCCGAAGAGGGAACGGCGGCCTATGAGGATCGCGTCGATGCCGTCGGTTCGCGCGACCCAGCCGCGCAGGCGCTGCCCCTTGTCCCAGGCCGTCCGGACGGATGTCCGGTCGTCCAAACCGAACCAGCGCGGGCGGGCCGGCGCATCGGCTTCGGGGTCGAGAGCGACGATTTCCAGATAGACGGCATCCCCGAGCTGAAGCAGGTGGTTGTACGTGCCCATATAGTCATGGCGCTGACCAAAGGGGACGTCGAGGTCGAGGCAGGCCCTGACATGGGCGACGCCCTCCGTCAGGTTCGGAGCGATGACGGTGATGTGGTCGAGTTGCAGCATGGCGAGGTGCTTCTGGTCGCGCGCCTATTGACGCAGGACGTCAATATTCCGCGTAGATCTCGATGATGTTGTCCTCCGGGTCGCGGAAGAACAACGTGCGGTGACGCCAGTTGGGCAGGTCTGTCGGCGGCCTCAGAAGAGGCACGCCCTTGGCGACCAGTTCGGCATGGCAGGCGTCGACGGCCGGTGGCGGCACGCGAAAGGCGAGCTGGACGGATGCAGACCCCGGCATCGACGCGCCATCGTCGCAAACGCTCCACACGCCGCGCGGGCGCAGCGACAGCAGAGCCGCGCCGACGCGAAAGCTGACCCAGTTCTCAAGGTCGGTCTCGATCGTGAACTGCATGACATCGCGATAGAACGCGCGTGTTTCCGCCATCTTGCTGCACAGGATGACGGTGTGGTCGAGATTGCTGATTCCGCCCAGATTCACTGCAATATCCGATCCGCAGGTCTATGCCCCACTAAACCCCGAACTCCGCGCGCCACGCCGCCAGATCCTCCAGCGCGACGTTCGAGCCGCAGAGCACCAGTCCGACCCGCTCGCCCGGCTGGAACATGTCCTTGTTCGCGATCGCCGCGGCCACCACGCAGGCCGCCGCCGGCTCCAGCAGCACGCGCCCGTTCTGCAGCACCCAGACGATCTCGCGCACGGCGTCCGCATCGGGCACCACGATGATGTCCTCGAGGAACTGCTGCGCCGCCGCCATGGTGCGCTCGGTGGCGAAGGGGGCGCCCAATGTGCGGGCGATCGAGGTCGGCCGGATCGGGACAGGCTGCCCGGCTTCGAGCGCCTGCGTCATCGTCGTGGCGCCCGCCGTCTCGACGCCGTGGATACGCACGGCCGGATCGAGGCCCTTCAGGGCGGCGCCGACACCGGCGCAGAAGCCGCCTCCGCCGATCGAAATGAAGACATGGTCGAGCCGGCCGCCGGCATCGCTGGAGAGTTCGAGGCCAAGTGTGCCGTGCCCGGCGATGATCGCCGGGTCGTCATAGGAATGGACGTTGGTCATGCCTTTGGCGGCGTAGTCCTCAGCCCTGGCGAAGGCCTCGATCGCGTCCTCGCAAAGCTCGACCTCGCCGCCGGCGCTCTTGGTCAGTTCGATATTGAACGGCGCGACGTCCTTCGGCATCAGCACCAGCGCGCGCGTGCCCATCGCCTTGGCGACGACCGAGATGGCGATGGCATGGTTTCCGCCCGAGACCGTGACGACGCCGCGCGCCAGTTCGGCCTCGCTCATCCCCATCAGCTTGTTGAAGCAGCCGCGCACCTTGAACGAGCCGGCGAGCTGCAGCGCCTCAACCTTGACCACGGTCTCGACGCCGAGCCGCGCCGAGAGGCCGGCGCTGTGCCAGGTCGGCGTGCGCCTGACCTTGCCGGCAATGCGCGTCGCGGCAGCCTGGATGTCTGCGAGAGTGACGTCGAATTGCATGGCACGGGCCTCGTCTGGAAACTCTGCCCTTATAGGCATGTGGCTGCGATAGGCGAGCGCGACCTGCGCAAGCCCGGTGAAGCGCTACCTGCGATCATGACTATGTTTTGAGCGAGACGTCGCCGATCCCCTCCCCCCGCTTGCGGTGGGGAGGGTAGGGTGGGGGCCGGACGACCGGGTTCGACATGACGGCAGTTGGCTCGCCCGGTCGTCCTGCCCCTCATCCCGGCCTTCCCCACCGCAAGCGGGGGGAAGGAGAAACAAGCGTCGCGCTCCAGCTTGCAGGCGATCGCATTGTCCCTTCGGATCGCCCGCATTGACCCCGCGCGTTATCGGCCTAGCCTGCGGCACGAAACCTGCCTGCCCCCCGGGCTTTGGAGATCGACGACGTGAAGCTGACGCCCAAGGAGATGCTCGCCCGACTGGTTTCGTTCAATACGGAATCGCAGCGCAGCAATCTCGACCTGATCCATTTCTGCCGCGACTACCTCGCAAGCCACGGCGTCGAGAGTACGCTGGTGCCAAGCGAGGACGGACAGAAAGCCAACCTCTTTGCGACCATCGGCCCCAAGGTCGATGGCGGCGTCGTGCTCTCGGGCCATACCGATGTGGTGCCGGTCGCGGGGCAGGACTGGACCTCGGATCCCTGGACGCTGACCGAGCGCGACGGCAAGCTCTATGGCCGCGGCGCCTGCGACATGAAGGGCTTCGACGCGATCGCACTCGCGCTGGTGCCCGAGATGCTGGCGGCACCGCTCAAGCGCCCGGTCCATATCGCCTTGTCCTATGACGAGGAGGTCGGCTGCCTGGGCGCCCGCATCCTCGCCAAGGCGATGACGGCGGCGGGGCTGAAGCCTTCGGCCGTGATCGTCGGCGAGCCCTCGATGATGCAGGTCGTCACCGGCCACAAGGGCGGCACGCGCCTGCGCACCACCGTGCGCGGCCACGCCGTCCATTCCAGCCGCGTCGATATCGGCGTGCCGGCCGTGATGATCGCAGGGAAGCTGATCGCCTGGCACGACGAGGTGATGGCGGAGAACAAGCTCCGCACGCAAAACGACAACCCCTTCGAGCCGCCCTACACGACCTTGCATGTCGGCGTCGTCCAGGGCGGCACGGCGGTCAACATCACCGCCGAGCACTGCATGTTCAGCCATGAGGTCCGCGTCATCCCCGGCGACCAGGACGGCGATTTCGTCGGCCGCTACAAGGCGAAGGTCGCCGAGTTGGAGGCGCAGATGAAGGCGATCGCGCCGGCATCGGGCATCGATGTCGAAATCACCTCCTTCACGCCGCCGCTGGGCCCGGAGGTCGACGGCGAGGCGGAGGCGCTGTCGCGGCGGCTGACCGGCGACAATGGCAGCCATGTCGTCGCTTATGGCACCGAGGGCGGACTCTTCCAGGGCGAAGGCTGGTCCACCGTGGTCTGCGGACCGGGCGACATCGCCCAGGCGCACCAGCCCGACGAGTTCATCACCGTGGCGCAGCTGGATGCCGGCGCGACCTTCGTGCGCGGCGTGATCGCCGAATTGTCGCGCTGAGCGAAGGCGCTTCTCCTGTTAGCGTCAACTGCCGCTCCTTTGGGCATCATGCGACTTTCGTCATGCGTTTTGCGCGCATGAGACCCGTGACTCGCGCGCGCTCGTTGCCTAACATCTGCGTTTCTCGGGCCCGATCGCGGGCCGCCCTTGGAGGCATGATCTCATGAAACCGCGTTTAATCGCTCTGGCGGCCGCTCTGATCGGCGCCTCCGTTGTCGCAATCGCCGCAGCCGAGGCGCGCCCGCTGAAATGGGCCGCCGCGGGCGACGCCCTGACGATCGATCCCCACAGCCAGAACGAAGGGCCGACGACCTCGCTCAACCAGCAGATGTACGAAAGCCTGACCGAGCGCGACCATACCGGCAAGCTGGAGCCGCTGCTCGCCACCTCCTGGCGCGTCCTGCCCGACGATCCGACGACCTGGGAATTCAAGCTGCAGCCCGGCATCAAGTTCCATGACGGTTCGCCATTCACGGCTGAAGACGTGGTGTTCTCCTATGAGCGCGCCATGCAGCCGACCTCGGACTTCAAGGGCTACCTGACCTCGGTCGAGAAGGTCTCCAAGACCGACGACATGACCGTGCTGATCAAGACCAAGGGCCCCAACCCGCTGCTGGTCAACAACACCTCCTCGATCCGGATCATGAGCAAGGCCTGGGCGGAGAAGAACAACGCCACCAAGGCCCAGGACTTCAAGAACAAGGAAGAGAATTTCGCCGTCCGCAACGCCAACGGCACCGGCCCCTTCATACTGGTCTCGCGCGAGGCCGACGTGAAGACGGTGATGAAGCGCAATGATGGCTACTGGAACAAGGCCAAGGTGCCGCTCGAGATCACCGAGCTGACGCTCGTGCCGATCAAGCAGGACGCCACCCGCGTCGCGGCGCTGCTCTCGGGCGAGGTCGATTTCGTCCAGGACGTGCCGGTGCAGGACATCGCAAGGCTCAAGAGCCAGCCCAAGATCCGCGTCACCTCCGGCGCCGAGAACCGCACCATCTTCTTCGGCATGGATGTGGCGTCCGCCGACCTCAAGGGCGACGACGTCCAGGGCAAGAACCCCTTCGCCGACAAGAAGGTGCGCCAGGCGCTCAACATGGCGATCAACCGCCCGGCGATCCAGCGCGTCGTGATGCGCGGCGAGTCGGTGCCGACCGGCATCATCATGCCGCCCTTCGTCAACGGCTGGACCAAGGAACTCGATGCGGCACCCCCGACCGACGTCGCCAAGGCCAAGGCGCTGCTGGCTGAAGCGGGCTACCCGAACGGCTTCTCGACCACCCTGCACTGCCCCAACGACCGCTATGTCAATGACGAGGGCATCTGCCAGGCGGCGGTCGGCATGTTCGGCCAGATCGGCGTCAAGGTGAACCTGGTCTCGCAGTCGAAGTCGATCCACTTCAACCTGATCCAGAAGAACCCGCCGGAGACCGAGTTCTACCTCGTCGGCTGGGGCGTGCCGACCTATGACAGCGACTACATCTTCTCGTACATGTACCACAGCCGCACCGGTTCGCAGGGCTCGTGGAACGCGACCGGCTTCAAGGACGCCGAGGTCGATACCCAGATCGAGTCGCTCTCGAAGGAGGTCGATATCCCCAGGCGCAACGCGACCATCACCAAGCTCTGGGCCAAGCTGAAGGACGAGACGATCTACCTGCCGATCCACCACCAGTCGCTCAGCTACGGGATGAATGCGACGCTCGACATCCCGGTCGACGTCGCTAACAACCCGAAGCTGAAGATGGTGAGCTTCAAGGGCTCGTAGTCCCCTTGTCGTCCAGACGCGTGAACCACCGCCGTCATCCCGGACAAGCCGCGAAAGCGGCGCTGATCCGGGTTTCATGCCTGAACCGTTCCGGCATGGATCCCGGATCTCCGCTTCGCTGCGTCCGGGATGATGGCGGAGGGTGTGACTGGGGCAACATGGTCCTCGGAGAGTAACCCCGCGATGCTCGCCTATATCCTGCGCTCGCTGATGCAGGGGCTGGTGGTGATGCTCGCCGTCGCCTTCATCGCCTTCTCGATGTTCCGCTTCGTCGGCGACCCTGTCGTCAACATGATGGGGCAGGAGGCGACCTTGCAGGATCGCGCGGAATTGACGGAGCGGCTCGGCCTCAACGACCCCGTGCCGCTGCAGTTCGCCCGCTTCGTCTGGGATGCGGCGCGCGGCGATTTCGGCATCTCCTACCGCCAGGGCCGAAAAGTCTCCTCGCTGATCCTCGAGCGCCTGCCCGCCACTGTCGAGCTCGCCGTGCTCTCGGCCATCTTCGCCTTCGTCGCCGGCATCGCGCTCGGCGTCTATGCCGCGATCAGGCGCGACGGCTGGATCGCCAACCTTGTGATGTCGCTCTCGCTGATCGGCGTCAGCCTGCCGACCTTCCTGATCGGCATCGGCCTGATCTACATCTTCGCCGTCGAACTGCGCTGGCTCCCTTCCTTCGGGCGCGGCGACACCGTCAAGATCGGCTGGTGGACCACGGGGCTGCTCACCATCAGCGGCCTGAAATCGCTGGTCATGCCGGTGCTGACCCTCGGCTTCCTCCAGCTCACTTTGATCATGCGCCTCGTCCGCTCCGAGATGCTGGAGGTCATGCGGGCCGACTTCATCCGCTTCGCAAGGGCGCGCGGGATTCCCGAGCGCCGCATCGAATTCCGCCATGCGCTGCGTAACACCATGATCCCGGTCATCACCATCGCCGGCCTGCAGCTCGGCGGCGTCATCGCCTTCGCCATCGTCACCGAGACGGTGTTTCAGTGGCCGGGGCTGGGCGCGCTCTTCGTCACCGCCGTGCAGTTCGTCGATGTGCCGGTGATGTCGGCCTATCTGCTTTTCGTCGCCTTCGTCTTCGTGCTGACCTCGCTGATCGTCGACCTCGTCTATGTCGCGCTCGATCCGCGCCTGCGCACCGGCAATCCGGCCATGGCGAAGTGAGGTCGAGATGAGCAGAACCACCCCCCTTGTCATTCCGGGGCGGCCCGAAGGGCCGAACCCGGAACCCACGACCGGGCGAACCAGATTTGGTCGACGTTCGCGTCTCAATCTCCACGACAGGTCTCGCCCGGTCGTGGGTTCCGGGTTCTTCGCTACGCGAAGCCCTGGAATGACAGGGGATGCGCCATGACGACACGTCCCATCCCCAAACCTCCCGGCCGCCTCGCGCGACTCTGGGATTCCGACCTCGCCTTTTCCTTCCGCTCCTCGCCGGTCACGGTCGCAGCTACCGTGCTGGCGCTGCTGCTCGTGCTGGCGGCGGTCGCAGCCCCCCTGATCGCGCCCTACGACCCGTTCGACCCGGCCTCGCTCGACCTCTCCGACGGCTTCTCCCGGCCGATGGAGCCCAACGAGATCACCGGAAAAGTCTTCTGGCTCGGCTCCGACGCCCAGGGCCGCGACATCTTCTCGGCCATCCTCTACGGCTCGCGCATATCGCTGCTGGTTGGCGCCGCCTCAGTCCTGTTCTCGCTCGTTATCGGCGTGGGCCTGGGCCTCGTCGCCGGCTATGTCGGCGGTCGCACCGAGGCGCTGATCATGCGCACCGCCGACATCCAGCTCTCCTTCCCGGCGATTTTGGTGGCGCTGCTCGTCTTCGGCGTGGCGCGCGGGCTGATCCCGCCGGCACTGCAGGAACGCGCGACGCTCTTCGTGCTCGTCGCCGCCATCGGCCTGTCGAACTGGGCCCAATTTGCCCGCACCGTGCGCGGCTCGACGCTGGTGGAGAAAAACAAGGTCTATGTCGATGCCGCCCGGCTAATCGGGCTGAAGGCCTGGCCGGTGATGCTGAAGCACGTCCTGCCCAATGTCACAGGCCCCGTGCTGGTCATCGCCACGATCAACCTCGCGCTCGCGGTCATCGAGGAGGCGACCCTGTCCTTTCTCGGTGTCGGCATGCCTCCGACTCAGCCTTCGCTCGGCACCCTGATCCGCTTCGGCCAGCAATATCTCTTCTCCGGGGAGTGGTGGATCCTGCTCTTTCCCTCGCTCGTGCTCGTGCTGCTCGCCTTGTCGATCAACCTGTTCGGCGACTGGCTGCGCGATGCGCTCAACCCGAAATTGAGGTGAGCGTGATGCAGCCTCAGGAAACCGTGCCGGTGCTCTCCGTGCGCGACCTCACCGTCGAGTTCATCACCCGCCGCGCCACGCTTCGCGCGCTCGACGCGATCTCCTTCGATGTCGCGCGTGGCGAAGTGCTCGGCGTCGTCGGCGAATCGGGCGCCGGCAAATCCGTCACCGGCTCGGCCATCATCGGTCTGATCGATCCGCCCGGCCGCATCACGGGCGGGCAGGTGCTGCTCTCGGGCGAACGCGTCGACGACTTAGCCGCCGATGCCATGCGCAAGGTCCGGGGCAAGCGCATCGGCATGATCTTTCAGGATCCGCTGACAAGCCTGAACCCGCTCTACCGCGTCGGCGAGCAGCTGATCGAGACGATCCGCGTCCATACCGATCTCAGTGCGGCGGAGGCCCGCAAGCGTGCCATCGCCTTGCTCGACGAGGTCGGCATCCCGGCGCCTGAACGCCGTATCGACGGCTATCCGCACGAGTTCTCCGGCGGCATGCGCCAGCGCGTGGTGATCGCGCTCGCGCTTTGCGCCGAACCCGAATTCATCATCGCCGACGAGCCGACGACCGCGCTCGACGTCTCGGTGCAGGCCCAGATCATCGCCCTCATAAAAAGGCTCTGCAAGGAGCGCGGCACCTCGGTCATGCTGGTCACCCACGATATGGGCGTCATCGCCGAGACCGCCGACCGGGTGGCGGTGATGTATGCCGGCCGCATCGTCGAGATCGGCCCCGTGCGCGAGGTGGTGAAGCAGCCGCTCCACCCCTATGCCAAGGGCCTGATGGGCGCGATCCCTTCGCTGGAAGGCGACGCCGAGCGGCTGGTCCAGATTCCCGGCTCGATGCCGCGGCTCTCGGCAATCCCGCCGGGCTGCGCCTTCAATCCGCGCTGTGCGCAGGTCTTCGCGCGCTGCCATGTCGAACGGCCCGAACTGATCCAGGTCGGCGACCGCAAGGTTGCCTGCCATCTCTACGACGAGACCAGATCGGAGATCGCAGCGTGAGTGAAGCGCCCTTCGTCCGCGTCCGCGACCTGCGCCGCGTCTTCGACGTCTCGAAGCCCTGGCTCAACCGGGTGCTGGAGAATGCGCCCCGGCAATATCTCAAGGCGGTGGACGGCGTCTCCTTCGATATCCGTCGGGGCGAGACCTTCGCGCTGGTGGGTGAGTCGGGCTCGGGCAAGTCCACTGTCGCGCGCATGGTCGTGGGCCTGATGCCCCCCTCTGACGGCACGGTCGCGATCGCCGGCGTCTCGATGAACGACGTCGACGTGGCCCAGGAACGCCAGCGCCTGCGCCGCCGCATCCAGATGATCTTCCAGGACCCTTACGCGTCGCTCAATCCGCGCTGGCGCGTCGGGCGCATCATCGCCGAGCCGATCCGCGCCTTTAAGATCGTCGACGGCGAGGCCGCCATCCTCGCCCGCGTCGGCGAACTGCTGACGCTGGTCGGCCTGCATCCCGACGATCGCGCCAAATTCCCGCACGAATTCTCCGGGGGCCAGCGCCAGCGCATCGCCATCGCCCGCGCGCTCGCCTCGAATGCCGAGTTCATCGTCTGCGACGAGCCGACCTCGGCGCTCGACGTCTCGGTCCAGGCCCAGATCCTCAACCTGATGCGCGACCTGCAGCAGAAATTCGGGCTGACCTACCTGTTCATCAGCCACAACCTGGCGGTCGTCGGGCACATGGCGACACGCATCGGCGTGATGTATCTCGGCCGCCTCGTCGAGGTTTCCGAAAGCAGGAGCCTGTTCTCCAATCCGCGTCATCCCTACACGCGGATGCTGCTCGACGCGGTGCCCGACATCGCCATGGTCGGCAAGGCGCGCGAAGGCGTGAAGGGCGAAATCCCCAACCCGATCTCGCCGCCCTCGGGCTGCACCTTCCATCCGCGCTGCCCGCTGGTCTTCGACCGCTGCCGCATGGAGAATCCGCCGGTGATCGATGGTGTCGCCTGTCACGCCGTCAATGCGGGGCGCGCCGCAGCGGCTTGATCGCCAGTGTCTGGCGCGTCTCGGTGGTGCGCCCGACCGGAAGCATGTCGGTCTTGCGCCGGTTCTGGGCGTAAGGCGCGATCGGCCGGTCGGTCCGGTATTGGCCGCGCGCGATCGCCGCAAACAGCAGCGCGACCGAGACGAGCGTCATCAGCCACCAGGTCTGCAGCGTCGCAAAACCGAGCACGGCCAGCGCGAAGGCGGTGATATAGGCCGCGACGCCGCCGGCCGCGAGCGCGCCCGGCATGCGGCCTGCCGCCCTGATCGCGAAATAGAGGCAGCTCGAAGCCGCCGCCGCGCCGACGATGCCCAGTTCGTACCAGGTCTCGAACAGCAGGGTCGTCGGCGTCTGCTGCGGCAATCCGCCGGTGGTGCGGCCGCGCAGCACGGTGTCGAGCCCGTGGCCGGTGATCAGCTGGACCGGCTCGCGCGTGACGATGTCGGCCCAGATGTCGAGCGACAGCGCGAACTCGCCGACGCTGGCCGGCAGCACGGACACCAGCGGCACCAGCAGGAAGGGCAGGAGCGGCGCAAACAGCATCAGCCCGGCGACCAGCATCGCGATGGCGTTGACCGCCTTGGCGCGATTGGCCGACACCGCGCCGAAGGCGACCGCCCCGCAGATCATGGCGACGGCCTCGCCATCCTCGAACCGCGTCAGGGCGAGCAGGCCCACGACGAGCGCCAGCCCGAGCGCGCTGAGGCCCCGCGCCCGCGACAGGAGCCAGGCGAGCGCCGGCCACGCCATGATCAGCACGACGCTGATGCCCCGCTCGACGCTGCCGGGGTTGATCCCCGTATCGCTCTCGCGCAGCGCCGCCGCCACGATCAGCCCGAGCGCGAAGATCGCGGCGAGGCCGGTGCCGAGCGCGACGAGGTTGAGGTTCGAGGCGCGCATACGCTCGGGCAGCGCCGCCGTGCCGCAAAAGCCGAGCAGCACGGCCAGCGCCAGATTGCTCGCCTTCTCGCTCGCCGAAAACGTATAGGGGCTCCAGATCAGCGACAGGATCGCCCAGCAGACGAGCCCGACGAGGATGAAGCCGGCACGGCTCAGCACGGACCGCTTCAGTGTCGAGACGAACGAGGCCGGCTCCTCGACCAGCGATGAGATCACCAGCAGCACGACGCCGATCGGCACCAGCACGACGCCGGCCCGGCGCGAGACCAGAGACGCTATCGGCAGCGCGAGCGCCAGCGTTGCGAAACCGATGCGGCGCAGCAGCAGCGCGGCGTCGGTTGCGGGGTCGAGCGGGGCTTGGGCGTTGCGGCGGATCATCTTGGCTAACCGGGCATGGGTCGCCCCCGGAAAAGCCCAGGACATCAACCCCGCCGCACCGTAGCGCGCGTCCGTCCGGCCGGCTGTAGGTGCGGCGCAACACTGACACGGCATATTGGGATGGGCAGGGCCGGTTGCACGGTCGCCGTCATTCCGGGCGAAGCGAAGCGGAGACCCAGAATCCATCATAGAGGGCCGACGGCGCCCTATGATGGATCCCGGATCGGCGCCGCTGCGCGGCTTGTCCGGAATGACGGCGCGCTTTGCCGGACGCAGGAAACAGGTTCGCTCATGCGACGAAAGCGCTCTGGCGGGCTTTCGCCATTCATGGGATGTAACGGGCGATGTCCACGCTCGCAGCCATCCTCTACGACCCCGGTTTCCGGATCGACGACTTCATGGCCGCTCTCGCCTCCCGCCTGAAGGATGGCGGCGTCAGGCTCGGCGGCGTCGTGCAGCACAATGCCGGCGCCTGCGATTCCGGCTGCCTGACCATGGCGCTGGAGGACCTCGCCACCGGCGCGCGCTTCCCGATCAGTGAGGATCGCGGCGCAGGCGCGACCGGCTGCCGCCTCGACGCCACGGGCCTCGCGGCGGCTGCGGGCGCGCTCGCGGTAACGCTGGACGGCGGGGCCGACCTCGTGATTATCAACAAGTTCGGCCGGCAGGAGATGCTCGGCCAAGGGCTCCGGCAGGAGATCGCCGCCGCGCTGCTGGCGGACATGCCGCTGCTGATCGCGGTGCGCCGCGACTTGATGCCCGCATGGCGGGATTTTGCCGGCGACGAATGGGTGGAACTCGCCCCCGACATGGCGCAGGTCGAGGCCTGGGCGCTGACCCGCCTGCGTCTGGCGGCCTGAGCGCCGACGCGAACGGGATCGGCCACGATGGCGCAGGATATGAGCTTTCTCGACGAGTACTGGGTCAGGCCGGACCCGAGCCTGCCGCGTCTGGGCGCGACCGTCTCCGGCATCGACCAGACCGGTGCCACGGTCGAGACCCGCGTCGTCACAGAGCGCGCGCTGACGCTCTATCTCAACGCGCAGGAGATCGTCACCATGATGACGATCGGCGACCATCCCGACGCGTTGGCGCTTGGCTATCTGCTCAACCAGAACATGCTCAAGCGCGGCGATATCGTCGATGCGGTCGATTATGACGAGGAACTCGAAGTTGTGGTGGTCCGCACGCCGGAGCGCACCAATTTCGAGGAGAAGCTGAAGAAGAAGACCCTGACCTCCGGCTGCGCCCAGGGTACCGCATTTGGCGACCTGATGGAGGCGATCGACGAGATCGTCCTGCCGAAGGCGCAGCTTCGCACGAGCTGGCTCTACGCGCTGACGCGCAAGATCAACACCACGCCCTCGCTCTATCTGGAGGCCGGCGCGATCCATGGCTGCGTGCTCTGCGAGGCGGACAGGCCGCTGGTCTACATGGAGGATGTCGGCCGCCACAACGCCGTCGACAAGGTCGCCGGCTGGATGTTCCGGCACGATGTCGACCCGGCGAAGATGATCTTCTACACCACGGGGCGCCTGACTTCGGAGATGGTGATCAAGACCGTCCGCATGGGCATCCCCGTGCTGGTCTCCCGCTCGGGCTTCACCGAATGGGGCGTCGAACTGGCACGGAAAGCCGGGCTGACTCTGATCGGGCGGGCACGCGGGAAACGCTTCGTCGCCCTGGCGGGAGAGGAGAACATCGTCTTCGACCAGGATCCCGAGACGGTGCAGGACGAGGGCGGGAAGAACAGGCGCAAGGGGGCGGGGGGTGACGAATGAGCCCTTTTGTCATTCCGGGGCTTCGCGTAGCGAAGAACCCGGAACCCACGACCGGGCGAGCGCTTTCCGACGGCATTGGACGGTTGAACCCGGTCGTGGGTTCCGGGTTCGCTGCTGCGCAGCGCCCCGGAATGACAAGGTGGAGTCCAAATGAGCGCGCCCCCCACCCTCGGCCTCCTCCTTGCCGGCGGGCTCGCGCGGCGCATGGGCGGCGGCGACAAGCCGCTGCGGACGATCGCGGGCCGGACCATCCTCGCTCATGTGATCGAGCGTCTGGCCCCGCAATGCGAGGGCCTGCTGGTCAACGCCAATGGCGATCCCGCGCGCTTCGCCGCTTACGGCCTGCCGGTGGTTGCCGACAGCGTGCCCGATTTCGCCGGCCCGCTCGCGGGCATTCTCGCCGGTCTCGACTGGATGGCGCAGCACCGGTCGGATCTGCACTGGCTCGTCAGCGTCGCCGCCGACACGCCCTTCATCCCGCGCGACCTCGTCGTCCGGCTCCACCAGGCGCGGGAACAGGCCGGCGTCCCGCTCGCCTGCGCGGCCTCGGGCGGCTGGACCCACCCCGTCATCGGCCTCTGGCCGGTTCGCTTGCGCGAGGAATTGCGCCACGCCCTGACGGTCGAGGGCGAACGCAAGATCGACCGCTGGACGGCCCGCCATGGCTGCGCCTCTGCGGAATGGCCGGTTACGCCGGTCGATCCCTTCTTCAACGCCAACAGGCCCGATGATCTGGCCGAAGCCGAGCGGCTGTTCGTTATGCTCGCGGATTCCGACCCACAGCCTTCATCCTGAGGAGCGCCGCAGGCGCGTCTCGAAGGATGCTTCAGCCAGTGTCTTCTGGAGCATCCTTAGAGACGCGGGCTTCGCCCGCTCCTCAGGATGAGGGCTGTGGGACGAGAGTTGCTTAGACATCCGAGCCAGTGGCCAGCCTTGATCCTGCCGGTGCGGCTCGCTATCTCTTGCTAATAAGAACAGCTTATCGGCGCCGTGCCTCGGGGGAACACCATGAAATCATTCGTCATCGCCGTCCTGTTCGCCGCTGCGGCCGCCTATGGCGCCAGCCTCGTGCTCAACGACTTCTTCCAGAAGCCGGTCGAGACGGCCTACTCGACGGGCGGCGTCAGGCTATAGACCTCACTCGATCACGATCCGCGGCGCGGCCCTGACCGTCCCGCCCGCGAGCCCGGCCATCACCTGCCGCGCGATCATCAGATAAGCCTTCGCATGGGCTGAGTCGGGGTCGCTCGCCACGATCGGCCGGCCGCCATCGGAGGTCTCGCGGATCGACATGGCCAGCGGAATTTCGCCGAGGAAGGGCACGCCCTGCCGCTCGGCTTCGTGCCGCGCCCCGCCATGGGCGAAGATGTCGGAGCGGTGGCCGCATTCCGGGCAGATGAAATAGCTCATGTTCTCGACGATGCCGAGGATGGGCACCTCCACCTTCCTGAACATCGCGACGCCGCGCCGCGCATCGAGCAGCGCCAGATCCTGCGGCGTCGAGACGATGACGGCGCCCGCCAGCGGCGTCTGCTGCGCCATGGTCAACTGCGCGTCGCCGGTGCCCGGCGGCATGTCGACGACGAGCACGTCGAGTTCGCCCCAGGCGACCTCGCGCAGCATCTGGGTCAACGCCGAGATCACCATCGGCCCGCGCCAGATCATCGGCGTCTCCTCGTCGATCAGGAAACCGATCGACATGATCTTGAGGCCATAGGCCTCCATCGGCGCGAGCGTTCTCCCCGAGACCAGCCGCGGCTTGCCGGTGATGCCGAAGATCTTCGGCACCGAAGGGCCGTAGATGTCGGCATCGAGCACGCCGACCTTGAGGCCCAGCGTCGCCAGCGCGACGGCGAGATTGGCGGTGGTGGTCGATTTGCCGACGCCGCCCTTGCCGCTCGCCACCGCGATGATCTGCTTGACGCCGGGAATGCCGGCGGCCTTCGGCGTCGGACCACCGGGTGCGGGGCGGTGTGCCTGCTGGCGCGCTTGCGTCGCAGCCGATGTCGGAGCCTTGTCGGCGGTCATCCCGACCAGAACCTGCGTCACGCCGGGCAGCCCGGAGACGGCGCTCTCGGCGGCCTTGCGCACCGGCTCCATCGCGGCGGCCTCGGTCGCGTCGATGCCGATGGCGAAGATCACCTTGCCACCGTCGATCAGGATGTTGGCGACGCGGCCCGAGGCCGAGAGCGATGGCCCGCCCGCCGGCAGCTTCACCAGTTCGAGCGCGCGCAGGATGTCGGCTTGGGTGAGGGCCAAATCGAAAACTCCAGTCTGGCGGCCGGTCAGGCCGCCGCCTTGCGAATATGAAAGATGAGCAGATCGTTCTCGCTGCTGCTGTGCTCGATCGCATCGCCGGTCTCACGCAGCAGGTTGGGAATGTCGATCGCCGCCATCGGATCGGTGCACTCGACCATCAGCAATGCGCCGGCCTCGGCGCCTTTGAGCGCCTTGCGCACCCGCAGGGCGGGTAGCGGGCATTTCAGGCCGCGAAGGTTGAGCGGGATCGAGGTCATCGGCGTTGGAACTCGGCAGATCGGTAGCGATTCATATGATGGCTTTCGTCGTGGGAGCAACCGCGCCTATCCTTCTCCCCGCGGGGGAGAAGGTGGCCCGGCGAAGCCGGGTCGGATGAGGGACGTCTAGCTGTGCGCCGTTTTTCCTTCCCTCATCCGTCATGGCTCCGCCATGCCACCTTCTCCCCCGAGGGGAGAAGGAAGACCGCGCCTCTCTTGGCCCTGATGCTGGCGCTGGCCTCTCCCGCCCCCGCCCAGGAGCTGCGCGGCCATGGCGGCCCGGTTCGGGCCATCGCCGTCTCGGGCGACGGCCGTTTCGCCATGACCGGCTCCTTCGACCAGTCGGCGATCCTGTGGCGGCTGGAGACAGGCAGCGCCGACAAGGTGCTGCGCTTCCACCAGGGCGCGATCAATGCGGTGGCGACGCTGAACGGCGTCGGCTTCGCCACCGGCGCCGAGGATGGCAGGGTCGCGCTCTGGCGCGGCGATGCGGCCGAGCCGGCCCGGGTTCTCGAAGGGCATAAGGGGCCGGTCGCGGCACTCGCCGTCTCGCCCGAAGGCGGCCATATCGCCTCCGCCTCCTGGGACGAGACGCTACGCGTCGTCTCGCTTGCGGATGGCATGGTGCGCGTACTGGAAGGCCACAAGGGCCCGGTCAACGGCGTAGCCTTCGCCGCCGGCGGCGCGGTGGTCTCCGCCGGCTACGACGCTACCTTGCGCCTCTGGCCGGCCGATGACGGCCCGGCGAAGATCGTCACCCTGCCTGCCGCTCTGAACGGCGTCGTCGTTGCGCCCGATGGCGAAATCGCGGTCGCGGCCGCCGACGGGCGCCTGCGGCTGTTCGGTCCCGATGGCGCGCCGCGCGCCGAGCTCGAGATCGTCCAGACCCCGCTGATCGCGCTGGCGCTCTCGGCCGACGGCGCGACCATAGCCGCCGGCGGCCTGCGCGGGCAGGTCGCGCTGGTCGACCGCAAGGCGCGCAGCATCCGCGCCACGCTGGTCGGCCCCGGCCTCCCGGTTTGGTCGCTCGCATTCCTCCCCAACGGCAGGCAGCTTCTCTCGGGCGGCGCCGACCGGGTGGTCCGGCGCTGGAACGCGCTGACCGGCGAGCATCTCGGCGCGGTCGTGCCGCGCGCCGGCGAGGACGTGCTGGCAGCCTTCCAGGGCGAGCGCGGCGCGCAGGTGTTTCGCGCCTGCGCCGCCTGCCACACGCTGACGCCGGCCGACGGCAACCGCGCCGGCCCGACGCTGCACGGCCTCTTCGGGCGCAGGATCGCGAGCGCGCCGGGCTATGCGTACTCGGATGCCTTCAAGGCGATGGACATCGTCTGGACGAAGGAGACGGTGGCGAAGCTGTTCGAGGTCGGACCCAACGCCTATACGCCGGGCACGAAAATGCCGGAGCAGACGATCGGGTCGGCTCAGGACAGGCAGGCGCTGGTGGACTGGCTGGAGAAAGTGACGCGGTGATCCCACCTGTCATTCCGGGGCGACCCGAAGGGTCGAGCCCGGAACCCACGACCGGGCGAGCGATCGCGCTTCGATGTCGCACCCGCTCGTGGGTTCCGGGTTCATCGCTGCGCGATGCCCCGGAATGACAAAGGGAGCTACTGCAGCGGATCTTCCCCCCGCTCGCGCCGTTCGCGCAGATAATCGTCCGTCGTGCGCACATTGGGCCGCTGCGGTGAGAGATGCGGGTCGAAGCTCTCGTTGACCACGACCTCGACGCGGCAATCCTCACACATCCGGATCACCGAGATGCGCGGCGCCGAGGCGCCGGAGAACATCCAGTGCTTGCCTTCGAGCTTCGCCGCGATCTTCTCGATCGTGCTGCGCACGCCGAACGGCTTTGCGCAGTTGATGCAGTGGAAGGGCTCTTCCTCCTTCAGCACGCGCTTGCCGCTGCGCCAGGCCTCGAAGTCGAGGCGCGGTTCAAGCGTAATAACCTTTTCGGGGCAGGTCGCGGCGCAAAGCCCGCACTGCACGCAGAGGTCTTCCTGGAAGGCGAGCGTCGGCCGGTCGGGATTGTCCGAGAGGGCCTGAACCGGACAGGCGGAGACGCAGGCGAGGCAGAGCGTGCAGCCCTCGGTCTCGACATGGATCGTTCCGAACGGTGCCAGCTCCGGCATTGCGACACTCGCCACCGGCGCAGGCGCCGCGCTGTGCAGTTCGCGGATCGTCTGGCGCAGCAGCGGCCGGCCATCGCCCATCGGCCTGAAACGCGCCAGTGCCGTCGTCGCGGTTCCCCGCACGAGTCGCGACAGGGCCTCGGCAAGTTGGTCCGGGTCGTCGGTCTCGATCAGCCCGGCGCAGCCGGTGCCGTAGCCAAGCGCGCCGGCCAGCGCATTGGCGTATTCGAGATTGCGCTGCAGCCCCGAAAGATCATGCTTCGGCTTCGCCTGGCCGAGAACGCGGATTGACGATGCTCCGAAGGCCAGCGCCGCCGCATAGGTCTCCAGACCCAGCTGCGTGATCTCGTTGACCCGCAGCGGCAGCACATGCGCCGGCAACCCCGTGCCGAATCGCGCCAGCGCGTCGATCAGCGCTTCGCCATGCTCGTCGTCATGCAGCAGCACGACCGGCGCCTGTCCACCGGCCTGCGCATAGGTGGACAGCAGCGTCCGCAGCTTGCGCAGCAGGGCGTCGGTCGGCGGCAGAGCGTAGGTCACCGCGCCGGTCGGGCAGACGGCCGCGCAGGCGCCGCAGCCGGCGCAGATCTCGGCCGAGATCGCGACATGGTCGCCGGCCGGCGTGATCGCGCCTGTCGGGCAAAGTTCGAGGCAGCGCGTGCAGCCGGTCTTGGAAGAGCGCGAATGGGCGCAGAGTTCCTCGTTCAGCCGGACGTAACTGGGCTTGTCGAATTCGCCGACGAGATGGCCGGCCTCGGCGATCAGCTTTTCGATCGCCGCAGAATCGCGCGGATCGGCCCGCAGATAGCCGGCGCGCAGGTCGCTCGCCGGAAACAGCGGTGTTCCGCCGGAGATGTCGATCACAATGTCGCAATGCGAGGTCGCGCCCTGGCGCGGTTCGCCGAAGACGAGCTTCGCGCGCGAGGACGGGGAGGGCGCCGCATAGTCGTCGACCTTGAGCTCGAAGGCGCCGAGCCAGCCCGTGGCGGCGACGATCGTGCCCTTCAGCACCGGTATCTCGTCGATGCGCGGCGGCGTCACCTCGCCCGGCCGGGTCAGCAGCACCGTGATGTCGAGATGCTCGGCCAGGCGCTGGCCGAGCGCGATCGCCGCCTCGTCGCGGCCATAGACCAGCGCCACGCCCTTGCTCTCCAGCGTGGTGAAGGCGACGGGCGGCATCGGCTCGGCGGCGGCAGCCAGCAGCGCCGCCATCTTCGGCCCCGCCGCCCTGGCCTGCTGCGCCCAGCCGGCCTGCTCGCGGATATTGGCGAAGACGAGATCGCCGGCATAGTCGAGATCGGCCGCGATCTCCTCGAACAGGGGCGCTTCCTGCGTGCAGCCGACCGTGATGGCGTTGCTTTCACCCAGAAGCCTCGTGAAAATGTCGGTCTGCGTCCGACACAGATGCCGCGCCGTCCGGATCTCGCTTCCCTGGCAGCCCCGCTTCAGCGCATCGAGATCGAGCGGCATCGTATCCTCGCACGAGCAGACCATCAGCGTGCGTGGGGCGTCGGACATGGAGTCTCCCTGGGGCCGGGGAGCGTCTTTTGGTCTCCCTTGCGATGACGAAGGCTTATATGGAATTGGAGAGCTTCAAAAGAAGCGAACGATGAGCAATTCGTCGCGGTTCCGGAGGAGATGAGCCGAACTATGTTTCGTCCAGTCGGGCACCGTCATTCCGGACAAGCCGCGCAGCGGCGCCGATCCGAAATCGATCTTGGGGCGCTGTCGTGCCTTACGATGGATTCCGGGTCTCCGCTTCGCTGCGCCCGGAATGACGTGGGGCGAACTGTCAGTGCCCTCGCTGGAACAGCGGTTGCGCCATGCCCCTAAGCGCCCCACGTCCCGACGATCTGCGCCGGGAGCCCGTGCTGCCGCCGGGCTTCTCGCTCGTGACCCTGCGCGAATCGGGCGATGCCTTTGCCCATGCCTGCGCCATCGCGGGCGAGGCCGGCGCGGCGACGCTGGTCTGGGTCCGCCGCTTCGACATAATCGAATTCGCCGTGGTGCTGGAACCCGATGCCGTGCTGGAGCAGGCGCGGCTCGCCCACTACCTTGCCATGAACGCGCTCGCCGACGCGCTCGCCGTGCATTGTCCGCCGGAGCGCCCGATCCTGTTCCGCTGGCCCGACGCACTGATCTACGATCTCGGCCTGATCGGCGGTGGCCGACTGGCCTGGCCCGATGGCTGCGGCGAGGACGAGGTGCCCGACTGGCTCGTCTTCGGGGCCATGGTGCGCGCGACCACCATGTCGCCCTTCGTCCAGGGCCAGACGGGCGTCGGCATGGCCGAGGAGGGTTTCGAGGAGGTCGATGCGGTCGATCTGATCGAGGCCTTCTCGCGCCATCTCATGCTGGGTGTTTCGCAATGGCAGGCCGATGGTCCCAAGGCGACGGTGCGGCGTTGGCTCGACAGGCTCGACAAGGTCGTCGGCACCCGCCATGGCATAGAGCCCGGCGGAGACCTCGTCGCGACCGCGCAGACCGGAACGCAGCGCAGGAGCCTGGTCGAGGCGCTGGCCCGCGTCGACTGGCTTGATCGCGACAGCGGCGGGCCCAAGCTGTGAGTGCTCTAAAGCTCCCCCGCGCCATCCGGCTCGACCCGTCGGACACATTCGTCTTCCGCCGTGCGGCCGAACCCGGCGAATGGCTCGTCACCGGCTCCTTCTTGTTCGACCCTGCGCAGGTCGATGGGCTCGATGCGAAGGGCCGTACCGCCTTCCGCTCCGGCTTCCTCGGCGTCGGCAGCTTCGGCTGGAGCACGCTCGCGGTGGTGACCGAAGCGAGCGAGCAGGAGCGCGAAGCCGCCATCGACCAACTCGCCACACAGCTCCTCGAGCGTCTCGGAGCGCCCGATCTCGCAACGGCCCGCAATGCCGCCTTCGAGGAGGTCGCCTTCGCCGCCTCGCTCTGCGACCATCCCCCGGGGATGCTTCTCGCCTTGCATCGGACACTGGAGACTGGCGAAATCCGCGAGCGTTTCCGCACGCTGTCCCCGCGTGCCGCCCATGACAGCGAGGGTTTCCGCGCCTTCGAGTTCATGGAGGTCGAGGGCGAGGACGGGCCGCTCGAACGGGTCGACCTGCTCGATCTGCGAAAGACGAAAGCCTCATGACGCATTTCTGGGCGACATCCGGCCATCTGCTTCTCGACCGCGAGCCGGGCGGCGGGCTCGTGGTCACGGACGATTTCCTGAAGGCCTATCTCGCCCGCCCGGAGGTGCTGCCGCCCGAGGAGGCCTGCCCGGCCGAGCGCGCGCTGCACGCAAAGCTGATGGCGGCGCCGCAGGCCGATGTCGCGGCCTCCGAGATCGCCGAGATCGCCGACGAGGATGCCCGCGAGAACTGGCGCTTCCTGGTCGGCTGGCGCGACCGGCTGCTCGCCGCGCCGACGCTGGAGGCAGCCTATGCGCGCATTATCCGCGAGGGCGTGGCCGGGGTGCCGCCGCTTTTCCTCGACCAATTGGCCCATGTCATCCTGCGCGGCGCCCTCGACGAGGTCGATGATCCTTACGTGGTGCGCGCCGCCGAATGCCTGTTCCGGCCCCAGCGCGTCACCTTTCACGAGAACACCATCCTGCTCGCCGATGCCGAGATCATCGAGGGCCATGAGGCCGATCGTCATGCCTCGCCGCTGCTCGCCATGCTCGGCGGTCCTGCCGCGACCTCGCTCGATATCCTGAAACCCGCCAATGCCGATCATTACTGGCAACGCTCCGACGGCTTCGACATGGTGCTCGATCTCGGCGGCACGCCCTCGGGCCGGGCCGCGCTGGGCGAGGCGCTGCGCCACTGGATCCGCGCGCTCCACGGCTTCGAAGTCGCGATCGTGCCGATCGAGACGATGAAGGATGCCGACTGGCGCTGGTTCGTCGGGCTCGATGCGGAGGCGACCGCGCTCGGCAACGCGCTCTGGCAGGGCGGTGCGTTGGCGGAGGACGACGCCGCGCGCGTGCTCGCGCTCTACAGCCTGACGCTGCCGGCCGACATTCCGGTCCTGCCCGCCGCGAAGGACAAGCCGGTCTATCTCATCGCGGCGATGTCGCCCGACAAGATATTGCGCCTCAAGCCGCAGAACCTCGTCGCCGGCCTGCCTCTCGCCACCCGCGAACTGGTCAATTGAGGAGGCCGCCATGGCGCAGCAGCACATCGCGGTCGGGATCGTCGTCGAGAGGCGCAAAGTCGATTCGCCCTGGATCGATCATGCCTGGGCGCCGCTCGCGGTTCTGCCCGAGCCGCCCGGTCTCGTGCCCTGGACGAAGCTGGCCGTCGAACCCGACCGGACGAGCTTCTATCTCGGCCCCGCCACGCTGACGCTGCACTCGGTCGACACCGCGCATTTCCGCGAGAATTTCCAGGCCGGCCGGGCCAAGCTGTGGGTCGCGATCCGCCCGACCGGCATCGACCCGGAACTCGAACTGGTCGGCGTCACGGCCGACCCCTTCGAGGGCGAGGATTATTGCGAGAATACCGGAGACATCATCGAGCAGGTGCCGATGCCCGCCCCGATCGCCGAACAGGTGCTCGCCTTCTTCGACGCGCACCATGTCGAGCGCGAATTCATCAAGCGCAAGCGCGCCGAGCACGACCCCCGCAAGGGCGGCGGGCCGCGCCCGGAGCCCGGCCCGCGCCGCGGGGATGGGACATGAACCCGCGCGGCGACGAGCCGGGCGACGAGGGCTTCCTGACGCGCTGGTCGCGGCGCAAAGCCGAGATCGCGCGGGAAGAAGTCGTTGCGCCTGCTCGTCAGGCCGACCGTCCCCTTCCCCCCGCTTGCGGTGGGGAAGGGCTAGGGAGGGGGGGGCGTGCAGGACAAGCGCCGACCTCTGAACCTGGCGTAACTCCCCCCCACCCCGGCCCTCCCCACCGCAAGCGGGGGGAGGGGGAAGAGGTGCTCCAACCGGAGATGGTCGAGCCGCCCTCGCTCGATCTGGTCGACAAGGATTTCGACGTCGCCCATTGGCTCAAGCAGAACGTGCCCGAGAGCTGGAAGCTCGCCGCGCTGCGTCGCGCCTGGGAGAGCGACCCGGCGATCCGAGACTTCGAGAACCCGGCACGCGACTATGCGCTCGACTGGAACACGCCGGGCGGCGCTCCGGGCTATGGCCCGCTGACCGAGTCGGACGATGTCGAGGCGATGGTGCGCGGCATTTTCGGGGAGCCGCCACCTGCGGAGCCGGAGTCGGAAATGGTTGCCGAAGCAACCGGCGACAGCATGCCGCACCAACTTTCGTCGAACGACGAAGGACTGCCGTCGCACGCTGCAGCGCAAGAAATTGACGATGCCGGACGGGCTTCATCATCCGTTCGCCGGCCCGGAGACGATGCTCAGGCCCCAGATCAGGCGGAAATTTCCTCGAATTCGACAGATCGTGTCTATGCTGCGGTGCAAAATAGTGCGGCGCCGGAGCCTGCACCCTTGCGCATTCGCAAGCGCGGCGGAGGCGCCGTCCCAAACTGAGACCAGTTTGGAATAGTTGTATTTCCGAGTGATAAGCGTTCATTATCACTGCTCTAAGAATGGGCAGCGGCGATCGAACGCCGCCGGTAAAAGGAAACAGCGCAGGATATGCGTGACGAGGCACTCGACAAGGCGATCGGAGCCGCCGGTGGCGTGCGCGCTTTGGCCCGCGTCGTCGGCGTCTCCCAGCCGGCCATTTCGAGCTGGAAGCGCGTTCCCGCCGACCGCGTCCTGACGGTCGAGGCACAGACCGGCGTTCCGCGCAGCCATTTGCGTCCTGACCTTTATCCCGAAGACGACATTCGCGCGCCGGTCCCGGCGATCCGGGATGTAATCGACGAATTCGACGAGGCCCGCGCCCGCGAGCATCAGCTTGTCGGCTCGCTGATCTGGCGCGCGCCGACGGTCGAGACCCTGACTGCGCTGCAAGGGCTGCAAGGCGATGCCTCGCCGCTGGGCATGGCCCATCTCGCGCTGGCCGAAGCGGCGGCGGAGACGACACCCGAAGCCGTGCGTGACGAATTCTTTGCCCTGTTCGTCGGCGTCGGCCGTGGCGAATTGCTGCCCTATGCCTCCTATTACCTGACAGGCTTCCTGCACGAGCGCCCGCTCGCCCATGTCCGCGAGGATATGGGCAGGCTCGGCCTCGCCCGCGTCGAGCGCTCGGGCGAGCCGGAAGACCACATCGCCATCCTGATGGACATCACCGCCAGCCTGATCCGGGGCGAGGTTTCCGCCGACGGCATCGACGATGGCGCCTTCTTCGCGCGCCACATCGCGCCCTGGGGCGAGCGCTTCTTCGCCGATCTGGAGATCGCCAAAGGGGCGAATTTCTACAAGGCCGTCGGCCGACTCGGCGGCCTTTTCCTGTCCATCGAGGCGCAGGCGGCAAGGTTGCCGTCATGACGCCCGCACGAGAATTCGCCGCCAAGGAGACGACGATGTCGCAAAAGACCAAGGATACGGCCTTCGACCGCCGCAGCTTCTTCAAGGCGCTGGGCGCCGGCGCGACCGTCGCGGTGACGCCGGCCATGGTGACGCCCGCAGCCGCCGTCGATCCCGGCAAGGACGAGACCAAGGCGCGCTACCGGGAATCCGAGCACGTCAAGAATTTCTATCGCGTGAACCGTTACTGAGAGGGCCGAAACGATGCTGATCAAGCGCAAATCGGCGGACGTCCAGCGCGGCAGGCTGCAGGCCGCGATGGCCGGCCTGTCCTCGGGCGTGATGGACCGCCGCACCTTCCTGCGCCGCTCGGGCCTGGTGGCGGGCGGCGTCGCTGCCGTCGGCGCGCTGCAGATCGGCTCCGTCCGCAAGGCCGATGCGGCCGAGGGCAACGGTCCGGCGTCCGGCACGAAGATCGTCAAGAACGTCTGCACCCATTGCTCGGTCGGCTGCACGGTCAAGGCCGAGGTCGCCAACGGCGTCTGGGTCGGTCAGGAGCCGGCCTGGGAAAGCCCGATCAACCGCGGCAGCCACTGCGCCAAGGGCGCATCTGTTCGCGAACTGACCCATGGCGACCGCCGCATCAAATACCCGATGAAGCTGGTTGACGGGCAGTGGCAGCGCATCTCCTGGGACGTCGCGATCAACGAGATCGGCGACAAGATGATGGAGATCCGGGCCAAGTCCGGCGCCGATTCCGTCTACCTGCTCGGCTCGGCCAAGTTCTCCAACGAGGGCGCCTATCTCTTCCGCAAGTTCGCCGCCTTCTGGGGGACCAACAACGTCGATCATCAGGCGCGTATCTGCCATTCCACCACGGTCGCGGGTGTCGCCAACACCTGGGGCTACGGCGCGATGACGAACTCCTACAACGACATCCGCAACTCCAAGACCATCATCTTCATGGGCTCGAACGCGGCCGAGGCGCACCCCGTCTCGATGCAGCACATCCTCGAAGGCAAGGAGGTCCAGCGCGCCAACGTCATCGTCTTCGACCCGCGCCTGACCCGCACGGCGGCCCACGCCACCGACTATATCCGCATCCGCTCGGGCACCGACATCGCGGTGATCTGGGGCATGATGTGGCACATCTTCAAGAACGGCTGGGAGGACAAGGAATTCCTCGCAGCCCGCGTCTACGGCATGGACGACGTCCGCAAGGAGGTCGAGAAATACGACCCCAAGACCGTCGAGGACATCACCGGCGTCCCCGAGGCGCAGATGAAGCGCGCCGCCGAGACCTTTGCCAAGGTCAAGCCGGCGACCTTCATCTGGTGCATGGGCGTGACCCAGCACTCGGTCGGCACGGCCAATGTGCGGGCCATCTGCAACCTGCTGCTCGCCACCGGCAATGTCGGCGGCATGGGCAACGGCGCCAACATCTTCCGCGGCCACTGCAACGTCCAGGGCGCGACCGATTTCGGCCTCGATATCTCGAATCTGCCTTGCTATTACGGCTTGGTCGAAGGCGCCTGGCGCCATTGGGCCCGCGTCTGGGGCGTCGATTACGACTATTTCGTCACCCGCTTCGACGAGGTGCCCGCCAAGGGCGGCCGTCCGGCCCGCACGGCCAAGGCCAATATGGAGACCTCGGGCCACACCTCGACGCGCTGGTTCGACGCCGCCAACCTGCCCGCCGAACAGGTCGACCAGAAGGACAACCTCAAGGCCATGTTCGTCATGGGCCATGGCGGCAATACCATCCCGCGGATGCCCGACGCCGTGAAGGGCCTCGAGAAGCTCGAACTGCTGGTCGTCGCCGATCCGCACCCGACCAATTTCGTCTCGCTCGGCGGCCGCAAGAACGGCACCTATCTGCTGCCCTCCTCGACGCAGTTCGAGTGCTCCGGCTCGCGCACCTGCTCCAACCGCTCGGTGCAATGGGGCGACAAGGTCGTCGATCCAATCTTCGAAGCCGCCAACGACTACTGGATCATCTACAAGCTGGCGCAGAAGCTCGGTTTCGCCGAGCCGATGTGCAAGAATATCGAGTTGGTGCAGGGCAAGTTCGGTCCCGAACCCTCGGCCGAGTCGATCCTGCGCGAG